>NZ_DGNK01000020.1:0-63532 GCF_002388935.1 Hyphomonas sp. UBA4494 | reverse complement strand
TTACCGAACACCATGGCCTGCACATTGACCGCCGTGCCCCATTCTTCAGGAATATCGTTCAGCTTGCGATAGGTAATCGCGCGGTCATTCATCCACGAACCGAACACGGCCGTGATGGCACCCCAGAGCTGTTCCTTCGGATCATCCGGGAAAGGGCGACCAAGATTGTACTGAACCGCGTCCTTGTAGAGCGAGATGATCTGCTTCCAGTCATCGGCCGTCATCTCGGTATCGAGATCATAGCCCTGACGGTCTTTGTAATCGTCCAGAATGTGCTCAAACTCGTCATGGCTGATGTTCAACACGACATTGGAATACATCTGGATGAAGCGGCGATAGGAATCATAGGCGAAGCGTTCGCCGGCCTTTTTGGCCAGTCCCGCCGCAGCTGATTCGTTCAGGCCGAGGTTCAGGACCGTGTCCATCATGCCAGGCATAGAAGCGCGCGCGCCTGAGCGTACGGATACGAGCAGTGGATTTTCAGGATCGCCGAAGCCCTTGCCCGTTTCACGCTCGACGGCTGCGAGCGCGGCATCAACTTGCGCTTCCAGAGCTGCCGGATATTGGCGTTCCAATTCATAATATGCAGTACAGACTGCAGTCGTCAGCGTGAATCCCGGTGGCACGGGCAAACCCAACTTCGCCATTTCAGCGAGGTTCGCGCCCTTGCCTCCGAGCAAATTTTTCATTGAGGCGTCGCCGTCTGCGCTCCCGCCTCCAAAAGCATACACCCAGGTTTCGTCTGCTGGCTTCAGTGCTGCTTCACCCATGAATTCTGCCTTCCGATACATATGTCGTGTCCCCCAAGTTAACGGGGGGCGAATTGCAATTCCTATGCTGCATTGCAGCGCCATTGGCCAGTGTCCGAAAGGGCACGCGGGGGGTGACAACGTTGTTCGTGACACATTGGCGCGTTCCCGTGCAGGCAGGCCGTTTCAGTCTGACACAAGGGCACGCGAGCGCCCTGACCTGCATCAGCCATCGATGCGGGAGAAATCCGCTACGCGGTGAAGTGTTCCACGGATTTTGGCGAGCAGTGCCAGACGATTCGCGCGCACGGCAGAATCCTCGTCATTGACCATGACCGCTTCGAAGAAAGCGTCCACCGGACCACGCAATTTGGCAAGTTCGGCCATAGCTGCGGTGAAATCCTCGGACTTCAGCGGATTTTCAATGGCGGCCTCGACATCGGACAGGGCTTTCGCGAGGGCTTTTTCCTCGGCTGGCCCCTTGGCGATGAGGGCGTCATTGACGGAGAGATCAGCAGGCAGATCGCCCTTTTTCTCCTCGGCCTTGAGGATGTTCGCGGCGCGCTTGTAGCCCGCGAGCAGGTTTGCGCCGTCTTCGGTATCCAGGAATGTGCCAAGCGCCTCGACGCGGCGCGTGATGAGCACAAGATCATCCTCACCGAGAGCGAACACGGCGTCGATGAGATCATGACGCTGACCTTCGTCTCGGAGGTGCTGTTTAAGACGGTCTGCGAAGAAGGAAAGGAGGTCGCTAGCTAGGTCTTTGCTATTCTCAATCAGTGTCTGCGGGGAAGAGACAACACCTTTATCTTCATCTGAATACTTTGAGGTGGGATCGTACCCCCATATCCAAAGTCCACTTTCGTCGCGACTGCCCAATCGTTCGCAATGATTCGTAAATTCGGATCTGAATTGGATTCGGTTTTCATTCTCCAAAACAATCCGCACCACGCCGAGTGCAGCGCGGCGGAGCGCGAACGGATCTTTCGATCCCGTCGGCTTTTCATTGATCGCCCAGAATCCAACCAGCGTATCCAGCTTGTCGGCGAGCGCGACGGCGATGCCCACCGGGGCGGTGGGCACGGAGTCGCTCGGGCCTTGCGGCTTGTAATGATCGCGGATGGCATCGGCGACGGCCGCCGGTTCGCCAGCCTCCAGCGCATAATACCGCCCCATCACGCCCTGCAATTCCGGGAATTCGCCAACCATTTCCGACACGAGGTCGGCCTTAGCGAGACGCGCGGCGCGTTCGGCAAGGCCCGGATCGGCGCCAACTTTGGGGGCGAGTTCGTAGGCGAGCGCGGCGACGCGCTCCACCTTGTCACCAAGGCTACCAAGCTCGGCCTTGAAGGCGATGGTCGAGAGCTTCTCGGCCATGTCTTCCAGGGGCGTCGCCTTGTCCTTCTCCCAGAAGAACCGGCCATCATCGAGGCGCGCCGACAGGACGCGCGAATTGCCCTCGGCCAGCTTCTTGCCGCCATCGGTCGCTTCGATATTTGCCACCACAATGAAATTCGGCGCCAGCTTCCCGGTCTTCTTGTCATTCACCGCGAAGTACTTCTGGTGCGTCCGCATGGACAGCTGGATCACTTCCGGCGGCAGCGCCAGGAAGGCTGGGTCCATATCGCCCAGCACAACGACCGGCCATTCGGCAAGGCCAACGACCTCTTCGAGCAGGCCCTTGTCTTCAATCCATTCGAGGCCAGCCTCGGCGCAAACCTTCTCGATGCCGGCGAGGATTACATCGCGCCGCGCATCGCGCGTCAGCTTCACATGGCCAGCGCCGCTGAGCTGACTCTCATAGTCCTTGCGAGAGGTAATCTTGAACGGCCCACGGCCATGCACGCGGTGGCCTTCGGTCTCGTCGCCACTGGAAATGCCATCCACTTCAAATGGCACCACTTTTCCGTCCAGCACACAGACAATCCGTTGCAACGGGCGCACCCAGCGCAGATCACCCGTGCCCCAGCGCATGCTCTTGGGCCAATGGAAACCGCGAACCATGGCAGGCACAGCTTCGGCAATGATGTCGGTCGCATCGCGGCCCGGCGTTTCGATCACAGCAACGTAGAAGTCGCCCTTCTTCGGATCGGAGCGCACTTCGGCCTGACTGATGTCACTCAGCCCCGCGCCACGCAGGAAGCCCTCGACCGCCTTGTCCGGCGCGCCGACCTTCGGACCTTTGCGCTCTTCCTTCACATCCGCAGAGCGCTCTGTCAGGCCATCCATGACCACCGTCAGGCGACGTGGGCCAGAGGCCGTTTCCAGATTCGACCAGCTCAGCCCCGCCTCGCCCAGCGCCTTTTCCAGTGCAGTACCGAGATCACTCTCAGCCTTCGCCTGCATGCGCGCGGGGATTTCCTCTGAAAAGAGTTCGAGAATCAGGTCTGCCATGAAGGGGTCCAGCCAGTAGTTACAAGCCTGCACGGCATACTAGCGCGGGCGGCAGGGTCAAGCACCGGACGTGCAGATGGGGCGCTTAGTCAGCCCCAAAAGTGAGCTGCCAGAGTTGCAATGCGCCGCCCTTCATGGACACGACCAGCTTCTTGCCATCCGGCGCAAACTCAATCCAGTTGGCGCCGGACATGCTCAGATCCTGCACCCCGGCAAGTAAGGCTCCGGTCTCGGCATCCCAGATCTTGCCGGACAAATCCATCGCACTGGTCGCCACGAACTCGCCGTCTGCACTGAAAGCGGCATTCCACAGCGGAGCATCATGGCCGGTCAGTTCGAGAACTTCACCGTCCGCGCTCCATATACGAGCCGCCTTGTCCGTTGAGGCGACAAGAATGCGGTCTCCATCTTGGCTGAACGTGGCGTAAGTAGCCGGAACTTCTCCGGATTCGACCATGCGGAGCTGCTCGCCCGTCTCCGCATCCCAGACGCGGACCGTACCATCATTCGACGCTGTGACGATCCGGCTTGCATCAAAATTGAACCGTGCGGAACGGACTGCGCCGGAGTGCCCTGTCAGGCGCAACACCTCCTCGCCCGTTCGGGCGTCCCAGATACGTGCGGTTTCGTCATATGAGGCCGTAACCACCCGGTCCCCGAAGGGGCTGTATTCAGCGTAGGAAACAACGCCCAGATGTCCATCAAGCACCAGCCGCGCCTCCTGGCCCAGCGAGCTCCAGATGCGCGCCGTGCCGTCTTCGGACGCCGTGATGAGGCGCTCTTCACTTGGGCTGAACCGCACAGTCAGGACCGGCGCGGTATGGCCTTTCAGCTCGGTCGACTGGCCATAAAGGCTTGGCGTCATGCCGACGATCCAGAGACGCGCCGTGTGATCGGCTGATGCACTTGCCACGTAGCGTCCGCTCAGGCTGTAGTCTACGCCATAGACTTCGTCCGTGTGGCCGTCCAGGTTTCCGAACCAGGATACAGATTTCAGCTGCAACCGCGTTCGGGCACAGGGCGGATTAGCGAGGTTCCGGCGCGCCACCTCGGCGAACTTCCCGTCGGGATATTGCTCCAGATGGCGGGCGTATTTGGTGCAAGGATCGACGGTTGTATAGCCCACGCTGGAGATTTCGACCCAATCCATCGTCTCCTGGTCCAGCACCGTCTTCAGGCGGCACTCCCCGGAAAAACAATAGTCGAGCGAAACGTCCGAATAGATTGCGGGGCGCTGCTCATGATTTATGGAGGAGGCCAGCATCGCGACCTCGCTGCGAGTTTCGTCCACGCTGCGCAACAAGGGATTGGCCGGATCGCTGAGGCGCGGCAACAGGCTGCGCGTGAAGACCGAATACGGGGACTCATCCTCCGGCCCCAGCCGGTCGAGCGCCTTCTGGCGGGTGCCTGCCGCATAGACCACGAGTGTGCCCGGCACGATCTCCAGCCGCGACAGTCCGCGCGTCACGCTGCGGGTTCCTGTATCGAAGGGATTGTCCCGGCAAGCATCCACGATGGCAAACAACAGGCCCGGTTTGCGCGCCTTGATCTCTGCGAGCACGTCAGTCGATAGCGACACAGTCTGGCGGCGCAGCGCGAATTCAGACGATTCCAGCGGCGCATCGGTCATCGCCAGAAAATTGTCGGCGCCATCCGACCAGCCGTGTCCGGAAAAGATGAAAGCGACTTCGTCGCCGGGCTCAATGGATTGGAGAAAGCCGTCCAGCGCCTCGAGAAAGTCAATCGTACCAGGGTCGATCAGGCGCGTGACTTCAAAGCCCAGCTCGCCCCCAAACGCTTCGGAATAGCCCGTGGCGTCTCCGGTCGTCTTTTGCAGGTCTGGCAATTGCTCATAGTCGCCGACACCGACGATCAGGGCACGTTTGGTCTTCGCGTCCGCGCCAAGCACGAGACAAAGACCGACAAGGCAAACGAGTATCCAACGTAACATGACGCGTCCTCCCACACCGGAAGAGACTATCCCCATGAAGCCGAATGACCAAATCAGTCAGAGGTTAAATCTAGGTGGAAACGTCTTCCTGCTCGGCCCATTGCGCAGCGGCGCCGCGGGCGAGGTCTCGGACGCGGGCGATATATGCCTGACGCTCGGTCGGGCTGATGGCGCCGCGTGCGTCGATCAGGTTGAACGTGTGCGAGGCTTTGAGGGCGTAATCATAAGCTGGCAAAGGCTTGCCTGCATCGCGCAGGGCATTCGACTGGTTCTCGCAATCGGCAAACCAGCGCTTCAGCATCTCGACATCGGAATGCTCGAAATTGAACGCTGATTGTTGTTTCTCGTTTTCGAGGAACACGTCGCCATAGGAGAGCGGCACTGCGCTGTCCGGATCGTTGAAGGGCAGATCATAGACATTGTCGACGCCGAACACATACATGGCGAGGCGTTCGAGCCCGTAGGTCAATTCACCAGAAACCGGAAATACATCCAGTCCGCCAACCTGCTGGAAATAGGTGTACTGGCTGACTTCCATCCCATCGCACCAGACTTCCCAGCCAAGGCCCCAGGCGCCGACAGTCGGGTTCTCCCAGTCGTCTTCGACGAAGCGAATATCGTGAACAGTCGGGTCGATGCCAATGGCGTAGAGACTTTCCAGATAGAGGTCCTGCAAATCGTCGGGATTAGGCTTCAGGATGACCTGGAACTGGTAATAATGGCCGAGCCGGTTGGGATTTTCCCCATAACGCGCATCCTTCGGCCGCCGCGAGGGCTGGACATAGGCAGCACGCCAGTTCTTTGGCCCCAATGCCCGCAGCACAGTCGCCGGGTGCAAGGTGCCGGCGCCGACTTCCATGTCATAGGGCTGCAGGATCGCGCAGCCCTTATCGGCCCAATAGGCCTGAAGTGTCAGGATGAGGTCCTGAAAGGATTTCGGTTTGGCGTGCGCTTTGGGTGCGGTCATGGGGCAGATCCGAATATCGATTGGGTGTCGGGTTACAGCCGTGCGCAGGGCGAAGCAAGCACGGGAATGCGATCAGAATGACCCACGAGATTCATCATGATCATTTGACCCTGCCCCGCGCCCGGTGACCATGCGGTAAAACCCGCCATGCCCCAGCAAGGCCAGGACCAGACCAATGAACAGAAAGCCGAAGAACAACAGGCCGAACATGGCCAACTCCTTTTTCTATGCCCTTACCTCAATTCAGACCCTAGCCTGCAAATGTGGCAATTCCCAGAAAATCTGGATTACCAGTCGATCGCCCTGCCATGACGGATCGCATCCAGCGCTTCGCTGGCCTCACCGTCGGCGGTGTGAGTGACGACGGGCGCGAGCAAACGCACCTCTCCCCGTCTCAATCCCTTGCGTCCCCGCACCAAAACCCGGCGCGCATCTTCGCCATGTTTCGGCGCGATGGGCAGAACGGTAATCTCTCCCGTCAGGCGATCCAGCACAGCGAGAATTCGGGCAAGTTCGGCAGCGCGATGAATTATCACAATGGGCGCACGCGGCTTGGCCGCAAACGCCATCGCCTTGATCCAACCATCGAGGCTGAGGGATTCGAGATATGCTCCAGCTTTCTCCGCTCCCGGTGCGGAGATCCTTCCTGGCTCGAAATATGGCGGGTTTGCAAAAACCAGATCGAACCGATTTTCCTTGTCGCGTACCCATTCGGCGGCATTGCCAGTCTCGACACTCACTCGGTCTTTGAAATTGTTTGACGAGACAGATTGCCGTGCGAGGTCAGTCATGACCGCATCAATATCCACGCCTGTCACCTGCATCTGCGACAATCGAAATGCGGCCGTCATCAGCGCCCCACCGCATCCACAGCCTATTTCTAGGGCCGCGCCGCCGGACTTTTCGGGAAGGGCCGCGGCCAGCATCAGCGAGTCTGTGCTGGCTCTGAAGCCCTTTTCAGGTTGGAACAGGGTGACCCGCCCTTGGTAAAGGGTATCTTCTGTGATCTGCCCCACTAGCCGCGTTCGACTTCGGCCAAGGCTGCCTCGGCAGCAGGCAACAATTCCTCCGGCACCATCACGCGCCTCGGAAACGCGCCGATATTGCCCTCGACAGCGGAGATATGCTGATCAACGATGAAATATTCGATGCCCGCCTCCCGCAGCAGGTGCTCAATATAGCTCAGCTTGACGACGTCATTGGTGCGAAAGACTTCCTTCATTCGGTCGCCGAACCGCGCAGATTGATGTCCACAGAGCGGGCATCATAGACACTCGGCCGATCAGGTTTGTCGCCTTTGCCGGTGACGATTTCGAGGACTTCGGTAACCGACCCGCTATTGCCACCCCCTAGCGGAATGCCGATCCCTACGCCGACCCCGACGCTGCTGTGGCCGCGAGAGCCCGACGAACCGCCAATGGAGACGCTGGAACCACCGCTACGGCTGTCTTCACTACGTTCGGCAAAGCTGCTGGTTATCTCAAACCAGTCAGAGCCCTCCAGAAGCGTCAGTTCAGCTGCACGCAGCAAGGCCCGGTCACGCGCCTTCGACGGACTGGAGTCGGTGTAGGAGACCTGGTATCGGCCCGTTTCGATCTGCTGGCTGGAATAGCCCATCGCTCCGGACTTGGATGCGGGCCCGTAGGCCGCGTTCGACGTACATGCAGCGAGCAGGCCAGCGGCGAGCAGAATTGCATATGGCTTCATGTGGGAACCCTTCCTTGTTGGAATATTCTCAACGGCCCAATTGCCTGAATGTTTCGCACACACGGCGAGGATTCGCCACAACACTTCGCTGTGAGATGCGTCGGGGTGCCACGTCGCGCTTGATGCGAACCCATCCTACGACTATTTCCCATTTCGTCAGAGAAATGATGGGAGCCAGTGAAAACGTGACCCTTGCGCCAAAACCAAGAGGCAAAGAGGCAGTCGGTTCCATTGTGGATCGGATGCAAACGCTCGTGGCCAAGGACCTCGGTGAGGTCGAGACCTTGCTGGCGACCCGCGCAGCAAGCCCGATATCGGTCATTCCGGATCTGTCCGGTTACATTGTGTCGGCGGGCGGCAAGCGCCTGCGACCATTGATAACCCTCATTTCTGCACATGCCGTGGGCACGCCGAACAAGGCAACACATGCTCTTGCAGCGGCCGTGGAGTTCATCCACACCGCCACGCTGTTGCACGATGACGTGGTGGACGAAAGCGATCTGCGACGCGGGAAACCTGCTGCCAAGGCAATTTGGGGCAACAAGGCCTCCATCCTGGTGGGGGACTTCCTGTTTGCGCGCGCGTTCAACCTGCTGGTTGAAACCAACAGTCTCGAAATCCTGAACCGGCTCGCCACAGCATCCACGGTGATTGCCGAAGGCGAAGTTCGCCAGTTGGCCGCGATGCAGGCCCGGGATCTGCCAACCGAAGACTATCTGGCAATTATTGAAGCGAAGACCGGCGCGCTGTTCGAGGCCGCTGCCGAGACCGGCGCCATGTCGGTCGGTAGTGATGATCACGCTCATGCGCTTGCCACATACGGCAAGAATCTTGGTCTCGCCTTCCAGATCATCGATGACGTGCTGGACTATGGTGGCACCACGTCGGTAATTGGCAAATCAGTTGGCGATGACTTCCGCGAATGCAAAATTACACTGCCCGTCATCGTCGCGAAGCGACGCGGCTCAGATGAAGACCGTCTGTTCTGGGACCGAGCCATGAATTCCGAAACGCAGCAGGACGCCGATCTGGCTCACGCTGTTCATCTGATCCGGGCCACTGGGGCTGCAGACGCCACCGTTCAGGAGGCCGAGGCCTATGCTGCGCTGGCCAAGGGCGCGCTGAGAACGCTCGAAGAGTCCCCCTATCGCAGCGCACTCGAAGATCTGGCCGATTTCTGCGTAAGCCGGGCCTACTGAGTCCGCGAGCGTTCGAGCCACCAAAAGACTGATCCGATAGCGGCAAGGGCAACCAGTGCCGTCAATTGCAGAACCGGGAAATCATCGGCCTGGTCAGTGGACTCTGCTGCGCCAAACATGGTGACCACACCCATCACCGCGCAAATCAGTGTCATACTCCACCAGAAGGTCGCGACACTGAGGTGGCCCCAACCGCGGGCAATCAGCCGCTGATAGGCGTGATCGGTGTGCGCCTGAAGAAGATTGCGCCCCTTGAATGTGCGCCACGCTAGCGTCAGCAAGACGTCAATCAGAAACGGCAGGGCAAGCGTGAGCGCCAGAAGCGCGGCGCGAACGCCGTCCATGCCGTCGCCAAGGTGGTAGACGGCCATCAAGCCAAACAGTCCCCCGGCGCCTAGAGATCCACAGTCTCCGGCATACAGCCCCCCTCGCAAGTTCCACACAAGAAAGCCGAGCACAGCTCCGAACATGGCGAACTGGGCGATTACGGCAAATTCCCCGATCGGGTCGGGTACACAGCTACCAAAGCACAGCATCAGCACGGCAAAGAGCGGGAACAAAGCCACATGCATGATCGCAATCGATCCCAGCGCCAGGCCGTTGGCGCCGTCCATGAAATTGACCGCATTCGTAATCACGATCAGCCAGACAATGACCGCAATACCAAGGAGCCATCCACCTGCCCCGCCCGACATGAAGAATGGTATGGCCGCAATGACAGCCCAACCGCACAGCAGCGCGAGCTTCAACAAGGCTGACAGGCCGAGCCAGTCATCGAGGAAGCCGATTGCCCAGGGCGTGACGGCTAGCGCAACTGCAAACAAAATCCTGCCCATGGGCATCTGAGCCAATGACGAGGGTTCCGCCATGACCGCGAACGCACCCAGTGTAATCAGGATCGCGCCGAAGATACCGATCCCGCCCGTGCGAGGCACAGGCGCTGCCTGCTGTTTACGGCCACCATCCGGAGCATCGAGCAGCGGCAAATGACGCGCCAGGGTGCACAGGACGAAAGAAATCAACGCCGCTCCGGCAACGAGGTAGAAAATCGTCATCGCGCGTCCCCCAAGCTTGTGGCACGAATCCACCACTTGGGATGGGCGCGCTCAAGATCCCTTGCCGCAGACTGTGCGTCGTCATCGGTTGCAAACAGCGCGAAACAGGTTGCGCCCGATCCACTCATTCTTACGAGACGACTTCCCGGCACCACATTGAGGACGTCAAGCACCTCCCCGATAGCTGGTACAAGGCGCACCGCTGGGGATTGAAGATCGTTACGTTGGTGCGCCAGCCATGCGATCAACTCTTCCGGCGAACGCATTTCAGGCACGGCTTCGAGGGCGCTGAAAGCACTTATGCCCCCTTCTGCGTCAAAGGCCCGGAAAACCGGCCCGGTCGGGCAATCGACCGCTGGATTCACCAGAACAGCTGGCAATCGAGGGAGGTTCTTTTGCGGGCGAACTTGTTCGCCTTCGCCCTGCATCAACGCCGTCCGCCCTTCCAGCGCAACAGGCACATCGCCGCCCAGCGGCACCGCGACCTGTCGGACAAGATCGCGCTCCAATGACCACAATTTCTGAAGAACGCGCAACGTCGCGCCGGCATCCGCCGAACCGCCGCCAATTCCCGCTGCCACGGGAAGATGCTTGTCAAGCGTCAGCGCAGCACCGTGCGATCTGCCCTCGGCCACGCACAGAGCTTGCGCTGCGCTCAGGACGAGATTGTCACCACCGACTTCCAGGCCGCTGGATCGTGGCCCCGCGACACTGAGGGTCAGAGTATCTGCGGACTCAGCAGATACCCGGTCGGCCGCTTCCGGCCCTGCGAACATGACGAGCGAATCGAGCGGATGACGGCCGTTTTTTTGTACGGTTCCGACATGCAGGAACAGGTTTACCTTGGCGGGCGCGAGAGATGTCGGCATGTCAGACTGCCACAGCGACTAGGGACGAACAGGCTTGGGAAGTTGCGCGCCTGCACCAGTTTCAGCCTGTTTGACCAATGGCACGTTCGGACCGGCGACCAGCTTGGCCTCAATTCGGTCGCGCTCGCCATCCGCAGGATCGAGTGTCAACGAACGCCGCCACTGGAATCGCGCCTCAAGCTTGCGGCCGGTCTGCCAATAGGCGTCACCCAAATGATCGTTCAGAACAGGATCGCCAGGCTCAAGCTCGACTGCGCGTTCCAGATGCTGCGTAGCAGTCTCGTAATCCCCCAGCCGGTAGTGCGCCCAGCCAAGGCTGTCGATGATGTAGCCTTCATTTGGCTCCATCTCCGCAGCCCGTCGGATCATATCCATGGCGAAGTCGAGGTGCTCACCCCGATCAACATAGGAATAGCCGACATAATTCAGCAGTGATGCGTCGTCCGGCTGCAGAGCCAAAGCCTTCAGCAAGTCGCGCTCACCTTCGGGCCAGTCGCCGAGCTCTCCACGTGATACACCGCGCGCATAGAACAATCGCCAGTCCTCACGCTTGTGGCTTGCATCATCGCGGATGATCTCTGTCAGCAAGGCCTCTGCCTGTTCCTGTCTCCCAACAGCGCGATAGAGGTCTGCAATCTGGATCTGCAAGCCCCTGTCCGGAGAATGGTCCAGGGCCTCGGCGGCAACGGCGAGGGCAGACTGACTGCGTCCACTGCGCTGCAGGGCCCAGGCGATCTGCCCCCGCGAAGTAGCATAGAAAGCTGACGTTTCAGGCACACGCGCCAGCACGCCAATGGCTTCGTCCCAGCGTTCCGCATTCGAGAGAGATTGTGCCCAGAGGGATCGCGCAACGTGAAGCTCCGGATCAAGTGCCAGCGCCAGCACGAAGTATACGGCTGAGACATCATCGCTTGTCTGGCTCATCAAAGCGGCCGCCGGAACATAGATGGCAAGCGCGGCCCCCTCATCCGGGGTCAGCCTCCGAACCTTGATCTTGTCGCCCGATGCAATCGCCTGGCTCAGGCGCGCAATAGAGGCGTTATGGCCAACTTGTTCGTCAAACGTATTCAGAATTTCCAACGCCCTGTCACGTTGGCCACGGGAGGCCAACAACTGGGCGTGTGCTTCCACACCAACGGCAAGGCGGGCGCTCGAATCCCACAGCGTGTCAAAAACCGACAGCGCGGCATCATCATTACCGGCCGACATCTCGATCAGCCCCATCATGTAGAGCGTTGCGCTGTCCAGCCGTGGATCGCCAGACAGGCCATCTTCGAGATACCGGACGGCTGCATCCGTCCCTTGTGTATCAACTACGCGCCAAGCCGACAGTCCGCGCGCAATCATGCGGTTGAACGGCCCGAAACGAGACTGCTCCAGCATTTGCTTCGCGTCATCTTCCCGACCGACCCGAAGAGCTTCCACAGCCAGGGTCAATCTAACGAGAGCGGCCTCGCTGCCGAGGGTGTTTGCCCGCTTCGCCACCCGCACGCCTTCGCGATAATCGCCAGACAGAAGCGACGCAAACAAGGCGCGATCAGCAATACCAGATTTCTCCGGTGCAGAATCAATCGCCAGAGCGTAATGCTCGGCCGCCTTTTGGGGATCATTGGTCATCGCCGCAAAGCGCGCGATCAGAAAATCGCTGTACGCCTCGGCCTCAGTCGGACGACCATTGTGGACGAGCGAAGAATCCAAATGGCTCAATCCACCACTTGAACACGACGCTGACAGCGCCAGAAGCGACGACGCCACAAGAAAACGCAACAATATCATAGGAGGCAACTTCTCAGTAACGGTGCGCCGCTGCAAGGGATTTCCCCCGCTCTAGCCCTGTCCCGCCAACAGAATGTCCTGCTTGTCAAAAAAGCGGTCGATGCCGCGCTTGACCGCCGACATGGCATTGCGCAGGTCGCGGTCGGACTGCAGGCGCTTTGCGTCGGCCCGGTTCGTCACGAAGCCCATTTCCAGAAGCACCGCCGGAACATCCGGCGCCAGCAAAACATAGAAGCCTGCCTCGCGGTGTGTATTGCGCAGCACAGGGCCGGACTTCTCCAGTTCCGGCAGAAGCATTTCCGCAAATTCAGACGAGTGCGTCTTGGTTTCGCGCTTTACGAGATCTTCGAGGATGCCACTGACACGTTGCGGGGCGCCGTCCTCGAGCGGAATGCGCCAATTGTTGCGATTGGCTTCCTTGTCGATCCGGCGCTCACCACTCGCGCTGATCGTATAGACGGATGCGCCGGCAACTTCGCGACTCGCCGCAGCGTCCGCATGTAAGGAAATGAACAGGTCAGCGCCCCAATCGCGCGCCATGCTGACGCGCACCTCATGGTCGACATAGACATCCGTGTCGCGTGTCAGCCGCACCGTATAGCGGGGGTCCGCCTGAAGGATATTCTTGAGTGCGAGTGCCGCCCGCAAGGTGATGTCCTTTTCCACACCGCCTGTAATAGCCATGGCACCCGGGTCCTTACCACCATGCCCCGCATCGATAACAACCGTGTAGGATTGGTTTGCGACGCGCTGGGACGCTGGCAACGGAGCATCAGGTCTCATTGATGCGAGTTCAATTGCGAGTTCTTCCTTGCGCTTTTTGGCCTGATAGGAGGCAAGCTTGCGCATATCTTTCTTCGCCACGCTGCTGAAGCGCGCGGCCGACACGGTCTGAAGGTCAACGATTACCCGGTAGGATGGCTCGTTGCCCGCAGGTGGCAGGGACAAGGTCCGCGCGACCATCAACGGGCGCTCAAGCGCAAAGCTGAGCGTTCCCTCGGAGAGCGCCCAGGTGGCAACACCACCACCCCCATCACCCACAGCAGGGGTCACTGGCCCATCAACTGGCAGCACGAGGCTGCGAGCGTTTCCCGATTCGGCAAGGAAGGCGCGACCTTCCTGCTCGGAATCTGCCCACACGGTGATTCGAGTCGGCTCTCCATTGCCAACAACCTGCACCCGGCTGACATCGGCGGATGCGGCAAAACCCGCACCCAGACAGGCCATCACAAGGCAAACAAAGCGTAAAATAGTCATCAGGATCGCATGTATTCCAGATTCGAAGGTTTTCCCTACCAGACCGATTATTAACCCAGCATTGACCACAGGTTACGTATTACACAGCCTCAGCGCCCTTTTTGGTCTTTTCTTGACGGTCAAAATTGGGCAGTATCATCCGGTAGCCGCCAATCAGGCCTACCAAGCAAGTTTCCCAACGTCGCGACAGCGATCCCGGCTTCACCGAAAAGGCAAGCGGGCGCCGCGCTCCGGAAAGCAGAGAAGATGTACGCGGGTGCAGTAGTCAAAACCGATTTTCCTGTACTGCCCATGGGGCAGTCGGGTCGGCGTGACCGTATCCTCCCCCTAAATTTACAGACCGGCCCTGCGGCTGGCTTGAGGTGCGTTGACGCATCCAAAGCTGCTGCGCCGGCTCATAAGGTTCCTTTACATGAGCAAACTCATGCTAATCGACGCCTCGCACACGGAAGAGACCCGTGTTGCGATCGTCAACAATGGTCAGGTCGACGACTTTGACTTTGAAACAACTGGCAACGAACAACTCCGCGGAAACATCTACCTCGCAAAAGTAACGCGTGTAGAGCCGTCGCTTCAGGCGGCATTCGTTGAGTATGGCGGCAATCGCCACGGTTTCCTGGCTTTCAGCGAAATCCACCCCGACTATTACCAGCTGCCCGCGGAAGACCGCGAAGCCCTGCTGAAGGAAGCAGCCGAAGAGGCCGCTGCCCAGATCGAAGACGACGATGATGAAGATGGCGATGCAGTCGACATCGACGATGAAGACGACGTCGACAACGATGCAAGCGACGATGACTCTGACGAGTCGGAAGACTCCACCGATAATGAAAGCGGTGAAGCCAAGGCTGACGCCGCACCCCGCCGGAAGAAATCAAGCCGCGCCTCGATCTCCAAGCGCTACAAGATCCAGGAAGTCATCCGCCGCCGCCAGGTGATGCTGGTCCAGGTCGTGAAGGAAGAACGTGGGAACAAGGGCGCCGCCCTGACCACCTATCTCTCCCTCGCTGGCCGCTACTCTGTCCTGATGCCGAACACGCCGCGCGGCGGTGGCATTTCCCGCAAAATCGTCAATGGCGCGGACCGCAAGCGCTTGAAATCCATCGTCTCCGAGTTGGATGTGCCGGACGGCATGGGCCTGATCGTGCGGACCGCAGGCGCCAAGCGCACCAAGGCCGAGATCAAGCGTGACTATGAATACCTTTCCAAGCTTTGGGAAAACATTGTCGAGAAGACACTGACATCAGAAGCTCCAATGCTGATCAATGCCGAGGGCGGTCTCGTCCACCGGGCAATGCGCGACATGTTCGACAAGGATATCGAGGAGGTCCTTGTTCATGGTGAAGAGGCCTATCGCGAAGCGAAGGATCTCGCCAAGCTCATCATGCCGAGCCAGTCCAAGAAGGTTCAGCAATGGAAAGAGGAAGACCCGCTTTTCGTGGCCGAAGCGGTCGAGCAGCAGCTCGATTCCATCTACTCCCCCACCGTCCAACTGAAATCCGGCGGCTATCTCGTCATCAACCAGACCGAAGCCCTGGTTGCGATCGATGTGAACTCCGGCAAGTCGACACGTGAGCGCAACATTGAGCAGACGGCTGTGCGGACGAACCTCGAGGCAGCTGAGGAAGCCTGCCGCCAGATGCGCCTGCGCGACCTGGCTGGTCTCATCGTGATCGATTTCATCGACATGGACGAGAACAAGAACAATCGCGCCGTCGAGAAAAAGCTGAAGGATCACCTCAAGGTGGACCGGGCCCGCGTCCAGCATGGTCGCATCTCGCAGTTCGGCCTGATGGAAATCTCACGCCAGCGTCGCCGTCAGGGCGTGCTGCAGGCAACCTCCGATCCGTGCGAAGCGTGTAACGGCACTGGCCGTCGCCGCTCTATCCCGTCGGCGGCACTTCAGCTGATCCGGGCCATCGAGGCCCGCGCCTCCATGGGCGGCCTGAAAGCCATTTCCGTGAAGGCTCCGACCGATGTCGCGCTCTACCTGCTAAACAACAAGCGCGAAGCGCTGGTCGAAGTCGAACAGGTGGCCGGCTTTGCTGTCTCGATTCACTCGTCAGAAGACATGCTGCCAGGCGATTTCGTGATCGATGCAGAGCGCGACCCGAACGGAAAGCCGAAGAAGCGCAAGCCACCACGCTCGCTCGCCAAGCCGAGCAAGCAAATCGTCAGTGATGACGAGGATGAAGATGACGAGAGCGAAGACGACACGTCCGAAGCCTTTGCTGATCAAGATGACGAATCCACAGGCACCCGCCGCAAGCGCCGTCGGCGCCGAGGCGGTCGTGGCCGCAAACAAGAGGCAGCTGAGTCGCAAGACGATGAATCCCGGCTCGACGGCGAGGACGCCGAGGATGACGGCGATGACACCGCCGAGGCCGCGTCAGACAGTGACGACGATTCAGAGGATGGCGCCCCTCGCAAGCGCCGCCGCCGAGGCCGTCGCGGAGGTCGTCGGCGGCGCCGGTCTTCAGACACCCGCAACGAGGCAGCCGATGGAGCGCCAACAGATGGCGGCGCCTATCTGGACGGCCTCGCTGCGAGCGCTCCGGAAATGCTGGACGATGTTCCGCCGTCCGAGGCCAAAGTAGAGGAGCCGGTAGCGGCAGAAGCTGAAACTGCTCCGGACGAACCGAAGACGGAAGAGACTTCTGGTGACAGTGAGGAAAAGCCGGCGAAGACGAAGCGTCCCCGCCGATCCCGCAGCAAGAAGAAGGAAGCCCCTGTGGCAGCCGACACCGGCGATGCACCAGAGACCAACGATCCTGTTGAAGCTGAACCCACTCCAGCATCCAAGCCTGCTTCAGAGCCAGAGCCTGTTGCAGAAACGCCAGCCCCGGAGCCTAAGCCTGAAGTGGCGCCCGCCATGGTCGAACAGGCTGCGCCAGACCCCACTCCTGAGCCTGCCGCAAAGCCCTCCAAGAAGGCCGAGCCAAAACGCGCCGGCTGGTGGTCCCGCGCCAAGCGGTAAGACGGCTAGTATGGCTGGCGAAAACACAAAAGGGCCGGAGCAACGATGCTCCGGCCCTCTACGTTTCAAGCTCATACAAAGTAGACGAACCGGAACTCTATTCCGCGACCAACCCTGCGAACTGGGGGTCAGCTACTGCCTTACCTATCAGCTCTTGCACGGCTGGCGTAAAAGCATCAATCACGTTCTGGCAAGCTTTGAGCGCCGAGTAGCTCGTTTTGAAGCTATAGTCCGTAGATACTTCATAGCCATCGGGCGCAGCTTCAGACGAAAGCTTGAGCCCAATCTTCCAGGACCCAGTCCCAAATGAGTTGAAATCCAACTGCGTGATTTCACCATCGATTGTTGTTCCGTTGGACTGATCGTAAACTCCGGCGGCAAAGAGTTCGTCTCGCATCGCGCCCTCAATAAAGGCAACCGGCGCTTTTCCAGGAGCTACTTCCAAAGCGCCGAGCGCTCGGCAAGTCATATCGCCTTCAACGCCCTCTGCGGTAGTAAACGCCGCCAACTGGACCTTTTGCTCATCGTCCTCAAATGCGGATTGAAACGCCATGATGTTCGCAGTCGACGGCGTATACGGACGGCTGGACGTTGTTTCGCAAGCGCCCAACGTTAGAGCGGCCACAACAACCGCTACATACTTCAGCATAGAATTCTCCCCAAATTTCCCCGTGACCCAAGTTGATCACAGAACCACATTTCCCGCATTGGTTGCTAGGGTCAACAACAAAAAAAGGCCGGTCTTGAAATAATCACGACCGGCCTCCAAATGTTCGATTAAAGCGAAAAAATATTCACATTCGAGTATTTACGCCGCAGCTTTCTCGGCTTTACCGGCTGGCGGAAAGCGGTCGTAGAAGCCTTCGCCCTTGGATGCCATGTCGCGGAGCAGGTCGCCCGGACGGAACCGGTCACCATACTTGTCGGCGAGCTTATCGGCCTCGGCGACGAATTCCTTGATGCCCCACATCAGGTCGATATAGGAACAGCAACCGCCCGTATACGGTGCAAAGCCCCAGGCGAGGATGGAGCCAATGTCGGCATCGCGCGCATCGGTGATAACACCCTCTTCAAAGCAACGGGCAACTTCCACAGCCTGACGGATCAGGAAGCGGTTGGTCAGCTCTTTCTTTAGGTCTGGTGGGCATTCGTCCACCTTCACTTCCAGCTGCGTGTTCAGGTCTGGCCAGAGGCGTTCCGGCTTGCCCTTTTCGTTGTAGTCGTAGAAGCCCTTGCCAGCCTTGCGGCCCACACGCTCCTGGTCCTCGACGAGCCAGGCGAGGAACTGCGTCCGGTCATCCGTCTGCAGATCGATACCAGCTGCCTCAGCGGTTGCCCGCGTCACTTTCAGGGCTGTGTCGAGGCCAACCGAATCGGAAACTTCCAGCGGGCCCATCGGCATGCCGGACTGTCGGCCGACATTCTCGATGATCGCTGGCTTGATGCCTTCTGCCAGCATTTCCATGCCCTCGCGTGTATAAGTGCCGAAGCAACGGGAGGTATAGAAGCCGCGACTATCATTGACGGCAATCGGCGTCTTGCGGATGGCGAGCACATAATCGACCGCCTTGGCGAGGGTCGCTTCGCTGGTCTTTTCACCGCTGATGATTTCGACAAGCCCCATGCGCTCGACCGGCGAGAAGAAGTGGATGCCGATAAAGTTCTCAGGGCGCTCCGATGCTTCAGCCAAGCCTGTAATCGGCAATGTGGATGTGTTTGATCCGAAGACAGCATCCTTGTCGAGAACAGCTTCAGCCATCTTGGTGATCTTGGCTTTCAGTTCGACATTCTCGAACACGGCCTCGATGACCAGGTCAGCGCCTTTGACATCATCATAATTGTCGGTCGTCGTGATCAGGTCGAGCAGTGCGTCACCCTTCTCCTGTGTGGACTTGCCACGCGAGACGGCCTTTTCGACGAGACGGCGGGAATAGTCCTTACCCTTCTCGGCATTCTCTTTCGAGACATCGACGAGAACAGTCGGGATACCAGCCTTGGCCTGCACATAGGCAATGCCCGCGCCCATCAGGCCCGCACCGACGACAGCGATCTTCTTGAATTCGGTCTTCGGATGACCGGCCGGGCGGTTGCCGCCCTTGGACAGTTCCTGCATCGACAGGAACAGGGACCGGATCATGGCTTTCGCTTCCGGGCGCTGCTGGGTGTTGATGAAGTAGCGGGTCTCGATCCGGAGACCTGCATCGATCGGCACCTGAATGCCTTCATAGATGCAGGACAGGATGTTCTTCTGGGCCGGATAGTTGCCATAGGTCTTGGCCATCAGCATGGCATTGGACATGGTCGCGACCTGGCCCGCACCGGGGCTACGATGCACGACGCCGCCCGGAACCTTGAAGCCCTTTTCGTCCCAAGGTGCCTGCGCCTTCGGATTGGCCTTGACCCAGGCCTTCGCCTTGTCGACCGTTTCGGACGATGGGGCGAGTTCCTGAACGACACCCATGGCGAGCGCCTTCTCGGCATTGAAGCTTTCACCTTGCAGGATCAGTGGCAGAGCGGCCTGAACGCCGATCAGGCGTGGCAGGCGCTGGGTGCCGCCAGCGCCTGGCAGGAGGCCGATCTTGGCTTCCGGCAGGCCGAATTGCAGCTTCGGATTGTCATTCGCCGCAACGCGATAATGACAGGCCAGCGCCACTTCGAGACCGCCGCCGAGGGCGAGGCCATTCAGCGCAACGGCCACCGGCTTGCCGCAGGTTTCCAGTTCGCGCAGCGTCTTGTTGAGCGAAAAGCCGCGATCGAATTGCGCCTTTTTCAGCTCTGCTTCGGACATGTCCGCAGACGACTTTCCGGCGCCAGCGCTCTGGTTCATTTCACCAAGATCCGCCCCGGCGCAAAAGCCGCTCGGCTTGCCCGACGAGATCACCAGGCCCTTGATGGCGTCATTGGACGCGACTTCCTTGGAGATTGCGATGATATCAGCGACAGCTTTTGCCGTCAGCGTGTTCATGCTGCGGCCTGGCACATCAAAGACTGCGTGCGCAATGCCGTCACCATCGACGTCCCAACCGAATGTTTCGAGTTCCATATCGTGTATTCCGTTCGTCTGTATCTTGATTAAACGCGTTCGATGATCGTGGCGGTGCCCATGCCGGCGCCGACGCAGAGGGTGACAAGGGCGGTTTCCTTGCCGGAGCGCTCCAATTCGTCGACCATCGTGCCAAGGATCATGCCGCCGGTCGCGCCGAGCGGGTGGCCCATAGCGATGGCGCCGCCATTCACGTTCATCTTTTCATGCGGGATGTTGAGGTTCTGCATCATCAGCAGGACGACCGATGCGAAGGCTTCATTCAGTTCGTACAGGTCGATGTCACTGGCTTCCATGCCGGCCTTCTTAAGGACCTTCTGGGACACATAGGTCGGGCCGGTCAGCATGATGCCCGGCTCGGAACCGATGGACGCCATCGCGCGGATGCGTGCGCGCGGCTTGAGGCCGAACTTCTCGCCCATTTCCTTCGAGCCGAACAGGACCGCTGAAGCACCATCCACGATACCGGACGAGTTACCGGCATGGTGCACATGATTGATCGCTTCCAGTTCCGGATAGCGCTGCTTGATGACTTCATCGAAGCCCATCGCGCCCATGCCAGCGAAAGACGGGTTCAGTGCGGCGAGCGACTGCATGTCAGCGTCCGGGCGCATGTGCTCGTCATGTGCCAGCTGGATGCCGCCCATCTGATCTTTTACCGGAACAATGGACTTGGCAAAACGGCCCTCTTTCCAGGCAGCTGCTGCACGCTTCTGGCTTTCGACGGCAAACGCATCAACGTCATCACGCGAGAAACCATACTTGGTGGCGATCGTGTCAGCGCCGATGCCCTGTGGCGCAAAATATGTTTTCAAGGCAACTTGCGGATCAGACGACCACGCACCACCGGACGCGCCCATTGGCACGCGGCTCATGCTTTCAACACCGCCGCCGATGGCCATATCTGCCTCGCCGGTCATGACTTTGGACGCGGCCATGTTACAGGCCTCGAGGCCGGAGGCGCAGAAGCGATCAACCTGAACGCCTGCAGTGGTTTCGGCGTAGTCGGCGTTCAGTACAGCAACGCGCGCAATATCTGCGCCCTGCTCGCCAACCGGGCTGACACAACCAAGAACCACGTCATCGACATTCGATGTATCGAGTTCGTTCCGGTCACGGATGGCTTGCAAAACCTGGGTCGCAAGGCTCAGCGCAGTGATCTCATGCAGTGATCCGCTTTTCTTGCCTTTACCGCGGGGCGTGCGCACCGCGTCGTAGATATAGGCTTCAGTCATTGGAGAGGCTCCTTCTAAACGTAAAATCAGGTTACCGGTTTCAATACCGGATTGAGGGTCAGGCTCGCGGTGGAACGGGCAGCTTCCTTGCCGCGGGAATCAAACAGTTCGGCTTCCGCGAACAACATGGCACGGCCGACATTTCTCAGACGCGCTGTAACTTCGATGACGCCCTTCCGGACTGGGCGTAGAAAATGGGTGTGCAAATCAACCGTCGAAGGCAGCTTCGTCTTGCCCGCCTTCATTCCGGCGAGCATGCCAATCGTATCATCCATCATGGCGACAAGATAGCCGCCCTGGATAACGCCTGCCGGATTGCAGAACTCCGGGCGGCCTTCAAAGCGCACCCGGGTTGTCAGCGCTTTCATGTCGAGCGCCAAGAGTGCAAAGCCAAGCGATGTCGAGGACGGGCTCGGCGTAGGGAAGACATCACGAATGAGATGACTGTCAGGCATTGGAAACTAGAGCGTCCTCGCGATTAGCATTTTCATGACTTCGTTGGCGCCGCCATAGATACGCTGAACGCGTGCGTCTGCATACATCTGAGCGATGGGATATTCGTCCATATAGCCGAACCCGCCATGCAACTGCAGGCACTCATCAATGATCTTGCACTGCAAGTCAGAGATCCAGTATTTCGACATTGATGCGGTCGAGGCATCGAGCTCTTCCTTGAGCAGGCGCTCCGTACAATGATCGGCAAACACTTTGGCGACGGTCGCTTCGGTCTTGCATTCCGCCAGTTTGAACTGCGTATTTTGGAAATCGAAAATCGTACCGCCGAACGCCTTGCGGCCCTTCACATATTCGACGGTCTCGTGAATTGCACGCTCAATCATGCCGACGCCCTGAAGGCCGATTATGTGGCGCTCCTGCGGCAGTTTCTGCATCAGCTGGATGAAGCCCTTGCCCTCGACTTCGCCAAGAAGGTTGGAAGCTGGCACACGCACTTCATCGAAGAACAGCTCCGATGTATCCGCAGCATGCTGGCCAACCTTTTCAAGGTTCCGGCCGCGGCGGAAGCCTTCCAGCTTGTCTGTCTCGACAACGGCAATCGAAATGCCCTTGGCGCCCTGGGTCGGGTCCGTCTTCACGCAAACGAGGATCAGGTTTGCGGTCTGGCCATTCGAGATGAAGGTCTTCGAGCCGTTGATGACATATTCGTCGCCATCGCGCTTGGCGGTCGTTTTCATGCCCTGCAGGTCAGAGCCTGCACCGGGCTCCGTCATCGCAATGGCGGTTACGAGTTCGCCCGAACAAATGCCGGGCAGCCAACGCCGCTTTTGTTCTTCGGTGCCATAGGCGACGATATAGGGTGCAATAATCGCATTGTGCAGGGTTATGCCGAATCCGTCGACACCCTTCCACTGCTGTTGTTCGATGATGATGGCTTCATGACGGAAATCACCACCCGCGCCGCCATATTCTTCGGGCACGGATGCGCCGAGCAGGCCCATTTCGCCAGCCTTTTTCCAGATTTCCATCGGAACAATACCGTTCTTGCGCCACTGGGGCACATGCGGCACGCATTCCTTTTCGAAGAACTGGCCAACAGCGTCAGAGAAAATCTCGAGCTCTTCGTCCTGGCGCCAATTGGCCTTCGGGACATCTAGTGGGCTGGCCTGCATTCGTCTTCCTCCGCTATGGGCGGCATTTGCTTGCCGCTTACGTTCACGTAAACATGTAAGCGTCGCTCCGAGGAATTCCCAGCCCTCTCCCAACGTCAGAACGAGCGGAATCGCATAATTTTTTTGTGTGATAGCGCGTGAAACCCACTTATTTGGGCCACGCGCCATCAAAATCGAACTGGCGCTCTAGAACGCTTCCGCTGACAACGCCATCATCGACTTCGCGCCGGTCTTCACCTTGGCCAAGTGTGCAGCACCATCCGGCACCATCCGGTCCAAAAAATAATAGCCGGTTGTGAGCTTCTCTTCATAGAAGGGATCGCCCGCCGCCTTCTTCTCCAGCGCGATCTTGGCCATTTTCGCCCACATGAATGCCAAGCCTGTGAGGCCAAACAGGTGCAGGTAATCGTGGCTGGACGCGCCCGCATTGTTGAAATCGGTCATGCCATTTTGCATCAGCCAGGTTGTGGCCTCTTGCAACTGGGCCTTCAGTGTCGTCAGGCCCTCGATAAACGGGGCCATATCGGCATCGCCATCGGCTGAGTTGATGAATTCGTCAACTTCACCAAAGAAGCTGAAGACAGCCCGGCCACCATTGGACGCCAGCTTGCGGCCAACGAGGTCGAGCGCCTGTACGCCATTGGTGCCTTCGTAAATAAGAGTGATACGGCAATCGCGGACGATCTGCTCCAGACCCCATTCACGCGTAAAGCCAGAGCCGCCGTGAAGTTGCAGCGCCTGATTGGCTTTCTCAAAGCCCATATGGGTCAGGTATGCTTTGATGACCGGCGTCAGAAGGGCCATATAGTCGCCCGCCTTTTCCCGCACTTTTTCATCTGGAGATTTGTGCTGAAGGTCACCCTGGAAGGCCGTCCAGTAAGTAAGCGCGCGCGCGCCTTCGAGGAATGCCTTCTGGTCCATCAACATGCGGCGCACGTCCGGATGAACGATGATCGGATCGGCAGGCTTTTCAGGTGCCTTTGGCCCGGTCAGGGAACGCCCCTGAAGACGGTCCTTCGCAAAATCGACTGCATTCTGATAGGCGACGACGGCTTGGGACAGACCCTGCAGGCCCACGCCGAGGCGCGCCTCATTCATCATGACGAACATGGTGCGCATGCCTTTATGCTCTTCGCCAACAAGAAAACCTGTCGCGCCGTCATAATTCATGACGCAGGTCGCATTCCCGTGAATGCCCATTTTTTCTTCGAGGCCACCGCAGGAACAGGCATTGCGCTCGCCCAGCGAGCCATCTTCGCCCACCATGTATTTCGGTACAACGAACAGGGAAACGCCTTTGATGCCTTCTGGCGCGCCTTCGATGCGGGCGAGCACGAGGTGGATGATGTTCTCCGTCAGATCCTGCTCGCCGCCGGAAATCCAGATCTTCTGGCCTGTGATCTTGTAGGAGCCATCGCCCTGCGGCACGGCTTTTGTTTTCATCAGGCCCAGATCGGTGCCGCAATGCGGCTCGGTGAGGTTCATCGTACCGGCCCATTCGGCGGACGCCATCTTCGGCCCGTACTTGGCCTTGAGTTCATCGGAGCCACCCGCCATCAGCGCCTGATAGGCACCGTGCGTCAGCCCCGGATACATCCCGAACGCCATGTTCGACGATGATACCATTTCAGTCCAAGCAATGTTTACAACGTGCGGAAGCCCCTGACCGCCCATGGACGGATCGGCCGACAACAAAGGCCAACCGTTTTCAACGAGTTGTTTATAAGCTTCTGGAAAGCCATCCGGGGTTTTTACACTGGCGTCATCGCCGCGCACACACCCTTGCTGGTCGCCCACAGCGTTGAGCGGAAACAGGACTTCCTTGGCGAATTTGCCTCCTTCCTCGAGGATGGCATTCACCAGGTCCGGCGTGGCCTCTTCGAAACCCGGCAGGTTTGAATAGTTCTGGATCTGCAACAGGTCCTGCAGGATGAATTGCATGTCGCGGATCGGCGCGTCGTAACGTGGCATTTTGTATTTCCTGTCAATAAAGCACGAAAATCGCAGATATCTGCGGCGCGCTTGTACAAATTAATTTGCCCCACCGTAGCATCTGCTGGGTGGGGCACAATTTGGTCGATGCAGATCAGACTTCGTCGAGCTGCCTGCGGGCAATTTCGTCATATGCCGCAAGCTGTCGCTTGTTCTCATCAGACGGGCCGGTATTCGCAATTTGCGTTTCCAGCCATGAGATCCCCTTGCGCAACTCCGTCAGGGCGGTGTCGATGTCGCCTCTCTGAATTTCCAGCTCCTTCACTTGCTTGCGGAACTTGTCGAGCGACATTCGCATCTGAGCGCGCTGTCCGTCATCGAGCACGTAAAGGTCTAGGATTTCACGGATATCGGCAAGCGGCAGGCCGAGACGCTTTAGCCTCACGATGATGGTGAGCCGCGCGCGATCCCGATTGGAATAGACCCGGGTCATGCCATCCCGAGCGGGATGGAGCATGTCCTTGTCCTCGTAGAAACGCAGCGCCCGCGGCGTAACGCCAAACTCGCGAGCAAGCTCGGAAATTGTGTAGGTGCGGGAATCCGCAGCGGAAATCTTGGAGAGCTTGTTGTTCATCATTCCGCAAATCTAGATCAAGGCTTACGCGAACGTCAACGTAAACTTTTTTGGCATTCTTCGTTTCCCCGCAGATTCCCTTGGTAGAGTTACCGGATTTGGAGGTTTTCTTTACCTTTAACCTGCCCTTAATCCGGCTCCTGTCATCACCGATGCTGAATCTGAATGATTTTGCCCGAAGCATTAACAATCGCGGGCAAAATGAGTGCTTAGGAGAGTGGGGATGAGCCAGACGGGGCCCTGGAGCGTCAAAGGAATTGACCAGCGCGCGCGCGACGCCGCTCGCGAGGCAGCGCATGCTGAAGGCATCACCTTGGGGGAATATCTGAACCGGCTACTTATGTCGGTCGATGCCCCCCGGCCAAACGAAGTTGCGTATCCTTTCCAGAATCGCCGACCAACGGCAAACGCGGCGAACGACACGCTCGACACGTTGACGCGCCGCATTGAGGCAACAGAAGCGCGCTCCACACTTGCCATAACGGGTATGGACCACACGATCCTCGGCCTGGTGGCTCGCCTGGAAGAGGCCGAGCAAAATTCTGCTGCCGTAGCGGGCCATGTGGATAGCCTGATCGAAGAACTGAAGGACACACATTCCGCTTTGCAGGCAAAAGTGCAGAAGCTTGAAGCCGACGACACGACCCGCGAAAATCTCGAAGCGCTGAAATCACTCGAACAGGCGCTAGGCAAACTTGCCAGCCATGTCTTCGAAGAAAGCGAACTGGCTCAGAATGAGGCCCAAGCCATTCAGGGCCGGGTCGAGACAGGCTTCACCGAGCTGACCGACCGCGTTGAAAACATGGAAGTGAAGGTCGAACAGACCCTGTCCGATGCGGCCTCTCGCGTCGAGCGCGCCGTGGACCAAGCAGAGTTGCGCGCCGAGGGCACAGCCCGCGAGCTTGCCGATCGTCTATCCAATCTGGAAACGCATGTGAACTTGCGTCTGTCTGAGGTCGACAAGAGCGATGCGCGTCTGGAAAGTGTCGAGACGAAGATTACGAAATCCCTGGCGACTGTCGAAACCACACTGGCTCAAACACAGGACCGGTTGAACCGAGCAGAAACCACCACGGATGCGGCCCTGCTCAGCCTTGAGTCCACATTCAACAATCTTGACGCCAAGATCGAGACCCTGTCGAAAACGGTCGAGCCTGATTTGGCGGACCGCCTTCGGGCAGAGTTTGAATCGCGCTTCGACGAAATCATGACGACTGTCCGCAGTACCGTCGACACGGCCCGCGCAGAACTGGCCGAAGAAATATCTCGTGCGGCCTCGGGCGCCAGTGAGGAAGCCGTTGCCGAACTTCAGACCGGTCTGAACGAAGTTCGCGAAAAACTGGTCGCAGGCGAAGATCGTCAGACTCAGGACATGAACAAGGTCTCGTCCGAGATCGGACGGATTGGTGACCTGGTCGGCACACGGATGGAAGAATTTGGCGCAAACCTCGACAAGCGGGTCAATGCAAGTGAGCAGCGTAGCGCCGAGGCAATTTCCCAGATTGGGGATCAGGTTGCGACCGTCGCCAACCGCCTGCAAGCGCGCCAGGACAAGGCCCTGCAGACCCTCGCTACCGAGATTGATGAGAACCGCAAGCGCGCAGATCTGAAGCTCTCCGAAGCGATATCAAGTGTCACCGATAAACTCGAGCAGGCGCAAACCCAGACCAGCGCATCCCTCTCGCCAATCCAGAAGGCGATGGCGTCGCTCGCGACGCGATTGAAAATGCTCGAAGACACCGCTGCGCCTTCCAAGTCCGGTGCAGTCGAGCCAACTGATTTGGCAACCATGAATGCGCTGAACGAGACTGATCGCCTGCTCGAAGAATTCCAGGAAGAGGAAGACGCATCGTCTGATCTTCTCTCGGATGAATATGATGCAGTGTTTGAGCCCGGCCTGCCCGAGGACATTGCAGATGACGATACCAGCGACGCATTCCTCACAGACTGGACCGAAACAGAGGAAGTCGAAGAAGTCGAGATAGAAGCTGGGACGAACGCCAAGTCAAATGCTTATGAAGAAGACTACGATCTCGTCGAGGACGAATTCGAAGTTGACGCAGATCCGGACAATGCAGAAGACGATTTCTACGACGCATTCGCCGATGCTGATGAAGCTCCTTCCCCAGTCGGATTTGATGCACTTGCCGAGCTTGAGGACTACGGGGACAATTCTGCCGAGCCACGTGAATCGGATATTTTCGAAGACGATGAATTCGACACGGAAGTCGATCCGGCCGGAGAAACATTCGCCGACCCTGAGTTTACAGAGGCGCTAGAAGACGAGCCTGAGGCCGCCTCGCCGGCTGCGAACTATATCGACATGGCTCGCCGCGCTGCGATTGCGGCGTCGTCGGGTCGCAAGGATTCTTCCCCATCGCTTGCACCTCCAAGTGATCAGGCTGACAAAGGCTTGCGCTTCGGAAACGGAAAGCTCCCACTCTATGCTGCGGCCTCAGCCGTTATCATCACGGGCGCCACTGTGGGCGGGTACCTTTATCTGCGCGGTAAGCAGGCCCCGACTTCGGTAATCGAACTGGCCGCGCCCGTCGATGGGGCGGCTGCGAGTCTAATTGAAACAGAATTGCCACCCGCAGAAGCCGCCGAGTCATCCGATGATGCCCTTCTGTTCGAAGATGATGTCGCGCCGCCAACTGACTTGGAGACTGCGGCCGCAGACAAGAGCGGCGAGGTTGCACCATCTGAAGAGCCATCCGACCCGATGGCTGAACTGATTGAACCAACGCCAATGATCGCGACCGCGCGTATTGAGCCGACCACGAGCTACCCGCCGATCCCGAAAGTCGACACGCTGGCAAATGCCGCAGCATCCGGGAACGGCATCGCGCAATTCCAACTAGCGCAACAGCAGCTTGCCGATGGCAACTTGAAAGGCGGCGCAGTCCTGATGCGGCAGGCCGCAGAGAAGGGCTTGCCAATTGCTCAGTACACGCTTTCAAAATTGCACGAAAAAGGTACGGGTGTACCGAAGGATCTGACACTGGCCCGGGAATGGACGGAACGGGCTGCAAACGGTGGCAACGTGAAAGCAATGCATGACCTTGCCGTCTTCATGGCTGAGGGCGAGGGCGGCGAGCAAACCTATGCCGGTGCCGTTGGATGGTTTCGAAAAGGCGCGGAGTTCGGCATTGTCGATAGCCAATACAATCTCGGCGTACTGTACGAGCAAGGCCTCGGCATCAGCCCAAATCTGACCGAAGCCCTTTACTGGTTCATGGTCGCTGCCAAGAATGGCGACGCAGGCGCACCGGCAAAAGTCATGGAAATTTCCAAGCGCGTCTCACCAGAAGCGGTGAACCATGCCCGTGTACAGTCTGAAGACTGGACCGCCTCCCGCGCCAACGCAGCAGCCAATGGCCGGTTCGGCGCGCAATCATGGAACATCGGGAATGCGGCTCAAGTACGCGCGACACAGCAGGCCCTGACCGTACTTGGCTACAACATTGGCTCCGCCGATGGAGCCCTTGGGCCGGATACAGCGACCGCCATTCGCGACTATCAAACCGCTCAGTCTCTCAACGTGACAGGAACCATCACGCCGGAACTGATCGAAAGTCTGAACGCTCGCGCCAAGTCTTAGTGTTATGGCCGTGTAAAAGCGCGCGGCCGTTCACTCTCATCCAGGCTGAGATAACGGTCACGCAGTCGCGTTTGGCGGGACTCGAGTGACTGCTGCTCGCCGGCAATGATGACAGCGATGGGTGCAGACGCGACCTCCAAAGGATCCCCGTCCCAACCAACCACATCAGCGGGTGCGCCGGGCGCGAGGCGACCATACCCCGTCAGGCCGAACATGTCCGCCGGGGCGGTGGTCAACGCCGCCAAAGCATCATCGAAGCTCAGTCCGTTGGCGACTGCATTGCCGGCAAGCTGTGTCGCAAGCCGCGCCTGATGGCTGCTATCCCCAACATTGGCAATGGCAAATGTAACGCCTGCTGCGGCCAGTCGCGCTGCATTTTCAGATGTCGCTGCCAGTTTCTCAAACGAGCCCGGAAGATTGGAAAACGCATTGATGATCACCGGGATATCCATCTCGGCCAGCCGTGGCGCCACACGCCACGCTTCGTCCGCGCCGACAATCACGATCTTCAGTGACGGCTCCTCCTCGGCCAGATCCATCACGGCATTCAAGTCACTGGCACGACTCGCTTCAATCAAGATCAACTGCTGGCCCCGTGCGGCGGGCGACAGCGCTTGTGCATCAATCCGGTTCAGAACCGCACCATCATTCTGCGTGATGTAGCGCGCTGGATAGCTGCGCGCATCATCCAGCGCCGCCCGCAGCAGCGTCATGGCAGACTGCCGCGAGCCGCCAGCAAGGCCCGCGCCTGCTTCACCGAGCTTGATGAAGGTAAATGCCTTCTCATCCAGCTCCGTATCGAGATCACCGCTCGTATCAGCTACGAAACCCTGCCCGGCAAATAGCGCATTGCCGGTGTTGGGTACAACAACCAGGCGCGTAAAACCTTCGATCCGGGTGACATCAATCGCAGTGGCGTCGGGATTGAACCCATCGGCTGCATTCAGCGCGGCTGAAAACGGAGACATCGCCGCCGCCGTGTCATTCGTAGAATCTTCCGCGCCAACTTCAACCAGGCCTGTTCGGGCAAAGGAGGCGATCAGACCAGGCGTGACCCATTCAGCGGAAATCTCGGTGGCGCCACCTGGCACTTCAGTATCTGCCCCGCCGACCGTGACAATCCGGTCGTCCTCGATGACAACAACGCCGTTTTCGATCATACCTTGAGCGGTGCCGGTCCAGACCGTTTCACCGCGAATGACGAACGTATCGGCGTACGCGGGCGCCGCTGCGAGACCCAAGGCGGCAACGCTTGTAAGTAGTGTACGGATCATTTGCGATCTCCTTCACCAGGTTGGCCTATTTCAAAATCCATCACAGGATTGGTCTCAGGATGGTCGCGGTCAAACATCAGCGCGCCGTCAATAAAGACCTGGTCTGCCTTGGCGTAGACGCTGAACGGGTCATCGGACCAGACGACGACATCCGCCATCTTGCCGGGCTTCAGGCTGCCCGTACGATCGTCAATGCCCAATGACTTGGCCGGGTTCAGCGAAAGCCACGTCCAAGCGACCTCTTTCGGAATATCGATACCTGCCCTCAAACCATCAGACCATGCCTTGGCGGCTTCCTGGTTGAGACGTTGAATGCCGACATCACTATCCGAATGGACGATGGCACACGCGCCGGCCTTGTGGACCATCGGGATGTTCTCACGGACGCCATCATAGGCTTCCATCTTGAAGCCCCACCAATCGGCCCACATGGAAGAACACGCACCATATTCGGCCAGCTTGTCGGCAATCTTGTAGCTCTCAACGGCGTGGTGAAAGGCGGTGACCTTGTAGCCAAACTCCTTCGACATATCCATGATTTGCGCCATCTCATCGGCGCGGTAGCAATGCATGTGCACGAGGATGTCGCCATTCAGCACACCCGCGAGCGTGTCCAGTTCGAGATCACGCGCAGGTGGTTCACCGCCTTCGTCCTCGTACTTCTCCCATTTGCGCTTGTATTCTGCAGCTTTGATCCAAGCTTGCCGGTATCCCGCCACGTTTCCCATCCGAGAATAAGGGGCGCCACCAGGAAAACGCCCGCCGCCATAGCCATAAACGCGCTTGGGATTTTCGCCGCAGGCCATTTTCAGCGTATAGGGCGCGTCCGGAAATTTCATGCCCTGAACGGTCCGGCTCGGCACGTTCTTGAGGATCACACCCCGCCCGCCGAACAAGTTTGCGCTGCCCGGCAGCACCTGGAGCGAGGTGATGCCTCCGGCTATCGCCCGCGTGAAGCCTGGATCTTGCGGCCAGACACCGTGCTCCGACCACACTTCGGCCGTGACCGGCGCAGAAATTTCGTTGCCATCGCCGTGCGCGGTCACACCGGGCGAGGGATAGACGCCGAGATGGCTGTGATTATCGATAATGCCCGGAGTCACCCAGCGACCTGTCGCATCAATCGTCTCGGCACCCACCGGGGCTTCGATATCGGCGCCTAGTGCGACGATCTTGCCATCCTGCAACAGCAGGCTGCCATCTTCGATCAGGTTACCTTCGCCATCGAGGATTGTGGCATTGGTGATCAGGACAGGCGCATTCGGATAGGGCGCATATGTGGAAGGATATGGATTGCGGTCGAACGCGTCTTCCGACGACGCAGCCTTGTCGGTATCGTCGCCTCCACCGCACGCTGAAAGCAGGAGTGCCGCAGCGCAAACAGCTGCCAGCCCATAAAGTATTCGCATTTCATTTCGCCCCGTGTCCGCAGAAAGGTTTGGCGCATACTGCTGACATTTCTTCCGGCTTCAAGGCCTGAGCCGGAAACACGCGTGAAATTCTTGCCTGCCCGGCCGGATTTGCCGCAATTTGTTTCTACTGTTCCGGTTGAGACGGATCTTTCTTGTCTCGGCCGAACACCAAGCGCATCAGCCAGTTTGGCGCGAACCGTTCGACCCGGGGATGCCTTGCCAAAACGCTCTCCATCCACCGCCTGCCCCACATCGCGTTCCGCCCCAGCAGCACGACACCAAGAATGGCAATCGGCAAGCCAACAGGAATGATCGGCGTGACGAAAGCGATTGGAATGGCCACCACGATCATGATCAGACCGGTAAGCGCCAAAATCTGGCGGAACGCTACGTTCACACCATTGCGCAGCCCCGCCGCAGGCTTTGGGGAAGCTGCGGTCTGTTCCGTTTTCATGTGGGTTTCGTCATCGGCCATTAAGCTGAATATGGGAAAAGAAGCGGGCGCCGCCAGCGATATCGTCATGATGTGGTCAAAGTCTGGTGTCTGCGTTACCTGATTGCTACAGATTGCCCGCTCGTTCCGCGCGCAGGGCGGGATGAAATGTTGCGTGAGGCCCGGAATGAAACTGCAGTCTGTTCAGGTCCTGCGTGGAGTGGCGGCCCTCCTGGTCGTTCTCTATCACACCAGAGCCCACGAAACTCGCGGCATCGCCCATAATGGTGGCGGCGAGTTGGCTTGGCTTGGCGGCATTGTGACGAATGGTTTCGCCGGGGTCGACCTGTTCTTCGTGATCTCCGGCTTCATCATGGTCGCCGTGACCTACGAATTGAAGCCCGGCATCCAGACAGCTCTGGACTTCGTGTTCCGTCGGCTGACCCGGGTCTATCCGGTCTGGTGGCTGTTTGCCGGTATCACCACAGTCGGTCTGCTCGGCTATTTCCAGTTGGGCAATATGGTCGAAACGTTGCAAGTCACGTCGCGTCCGGAGCCAGACTGGATCTATATCATCAAGTCCTTCCTGCTGATTCCACAGGAAAAGGAGCCGGTACTTGTGGTGGGGTGGACGCTGATCCATGAAGTCTATTTCTATCTCGCGTTCAGCCTCGTCTTGCTGCTTCGCAGATCCTTGTGGCCCTATGCGTTGCTTGGCTGGGGAGCTGCAGTCATCGCAGGATGGATGTCTGGACTGTCCGGCCCGATCGTTACCGATTTCTTTTCGTTATTTTTCTCGCCCATGACCATGGAATTTCTGTTCGGCGCCGCCACAGCAATGCTCGTCGCGTCCGGAGTTGCGTGGCGAGGTGGGATCGTGATGCTGGTCTCCACGCTATGGATGGTGGCGTCCCTGTGCCTGCAGGGGCCCCAAACCGATTACACACTTCAATGGGGCCGCGTCATGATGTTCGGCTTGCCGAGTGCCGCGCTCATCTACGGTCTCGTCACGCTGGAACTTGAAGATCGTTTGGCATGGCTTGTCCCGGCGGGCGTCGGCGCTTTGCTGACTATCGCGGTTTTCCAGCTCTACGGACTGGGAGAAACAGCCCCTCTATCCGTGCGGGTCAATGCCACTATTGTTGCAGTTCTGGTGGGCGGCTTGGGCATGCTTGCTACATTTTGGACAGGTTGGCTGGCTGGTCAGACTAGACCTCGCAGCGTGCGCGCCCTGTTTCCAGCCTTGCGCAAAATACTCGCCGCGATGGTCCGGCTCGGCGACGCCTCTTATTCGCTCTACCTTGTGCACACGATCGTCATCGTGGCCCTACGGGTCCTGTTCGGACGCCTCGGAGACATTCCCGTTCTCGCGCCTGTTTTCCAGCTCGGCCATCCTGGCCTGCTCGACAATGTCGCGTTTGCGCTTGCCTGCGTGACGGGATCGATTGCCGCCTCGCTGCTCAGCTACACCTATTTTGAACGGCCAGTGGGCGCGCTCTTCCGAAAGTCACGCCCAACAGTGCAGAACGCTTCCTGATCCTTATTCTGCCGCACGGAACTCGTTTCTGGCGGCGTCCATTTGAGCACAGGCTTGCGCGCTGCCTGTGTCTCATCCAGCCGGCGCATCGGGGCGAGATAGGGCGCGCCCTTCATTGTCTCGTCCCCCTGCGCGGCACGCCGGGCAATCGATTCCAGCGAGTCACAAAAGCGATCCAACTCGGCTTTCGATTCAGACTCGGTCGGCTCGATCAGCATCGCCCCATGTACGACCAAGGGGAAGTACATCGTCATCGGATGATAGCCTTCATCAATGAGAGATTTGGCAACGTCGATGGTTTCGATCCCGTCTGCCGTGAAGGCATCGGAGAACAACGCTTCGTGCATGCAATAGCCTTCAAAGGCCGGGGTCATCACGGATTTGAGGCGAGCCTGAATATAGTTGGCATTGAGGACGGCATCCTCAGACGCCTGTTTCAGGCCGTCCGCGCCATGGCTGAGCATATAGGTCAGGGCCCGGACGAACATGCCCATCTGGCCGTGAAAGGCGACCATACGGCCGAAGCTCTCTTTAGCGTCACCTTCCATATCCTCAACGAGACGGAAGACGCCATCTTCATCCTTCACAACAAAGGGCACCGGGGCATAAGGCGCCAGCGCATCGGACAGGACGGTCGGCCCAGAGCCCGGTCCGCCGCCGCCATGCGGGGTGGAGAAGGTCTTGTGCAGATTGATGTGCATCGCATCGACACCAAGGTCGCCGGGGCGAACCCGGCCAACGATGGCATTGAAGTTCGCGCCGTCGCAATAGAAGTATCCGCCAGCCGCATGGATCAGGTCGGCGATCTCCTTGATATCGGTCTCGAACAGGCCGCAGGTATTTGGATTGGTCAGCATAATGCCGGCAATGTCGTCGGATTTTTCGAGCTTCGCCTTCAACGAATCCATGTCGACGCGGCCGCGCGCATTGGCCTTGATCTCGTCCACGATGAAGCCGCACTGAACGGCGGTTGCCGGATTCGTTCCGTGGGCGGAGGCCGGCACAAGAACGCGCTTGCGGGTCTCGGCCTCGCCGCGCGCGACCAGCGCCTGACGGATTGCCATCATGCCGCAGAACTCGCCATGCGCCCCGGCTTTGGGGCTCATCGCAACCGCAGGCATGCCGGTTAGTGTCTTCAGCCAAGTGGCCAATTCGTCGATCAGTTCCAGTGCGCCCTGCACGGTTGCCTGCGGCTGCAGCGGGTGGATATCCGCAAAGCCGGGCAAGCGCGCGAGCTTCTCGTTGAGACGCGGATTGTGTTTCATCGTGCAGCTGCCGAGCGGGAACAGGCCAAGGTCGATGGCATAGTTCTTCTGGCTGAGGCGCATGTAATGGCGCACGGTCTGTGGCTCCGACAGACCCGGCAGGCCGGTCGGCTGGCTGCGCGCAACGCCGCCAAGGCGTCCGCTCCGGTTCTGCGGCGCGGGCAGGTCAACGCCGGTTGTCTCAGACGTCCCGATCTCGAAGATCAGGCCTTCAGCCTGCAACAGGCCCCGCGAGCCAGACATGGTCTCGATGGCAGCTACCGAAGCCGAAGTCGGCGCCGTCGGGCGGCCTTGCATGTTCATGGTCATATCGGTTTCACCTCGTCAAAATATTCACTGCGGGCCACGAGCACCGCCTCAGCTGTTCGCTCAGGTTCATCAGCAAGGTAGGGAAACCAGAAGCTTATGCCGACTTCCGGACTTACTATAACGTCTAAACTGCCGATGCTTGAGAAACCCTTGCTCTCGAAAAGACGACGAGCGTCCTCGCTGGTGCGTCCCGTGAGGAGGTAATTATCCCAAGTAATTCGCGCGCGATCATCGAATTCGACCGCCTCGACAGTGCCACTTCCGGTAAAATAAACAAACACTGTGCCGTCGTCGTGGCAATATTCATGAGCCGGAAAAGCTGAGCTCTGCGTCCGGAAGAACTGCCGCGCCTTAAAACCGAAGCACTGCTCAACCTCGCCCCGAGACATCCCGAACCGGATTGGGAGCGGCCCTACGCCGGGTTTAAATCTGCATTCAAGCGTCATCAAAGCACCTCAGTCAGCGCCGCGGCATAGGCGGCTATGTCTTCCGGTGTCGTGCATTCGGTGGCGGCGCAAATAATCACGTCACCCATATGCCCATCGGGGAAGAGGCGGCTGGCGCGGACGCCGCCGACCACACCGGCCTCATCCAGCATGGCCAGCACGGCTTCGGCGTCCATCGGCGTGCGGAAGGCAAACTCATTGAAGAAACGCGGTGTCAGGATTTCGATGCCGGGCACCGCCTCCAATGCCTCCGCAAGATCGCAGGCCGCCTCATGGTTCAGCAGGGCCAGCTGCTCCAGCCCCTTGCCGCCCAGCAGCGTCATATGCGCCGTGAAGGCCAGTGCGCACAGGCCGGAATTGGTACAGATATTGGAAGTCGCCTTGTCACGGCGGATGTGCTGTTCGCGGGTCGACAGCGTCAGCACGAACCCGCGATCACCGTTGGCGTCAACGGTCTCGCCGCACAGGCGCCCCGGCATCTGGCGCACCAGTTTCTGGGTACAGGCGAACAGGCCGACATAGGGCCCACCGAAATTGAGTCCGTTCCCGATGGACTGGCCCTCGCCCACGGCAATGTCCGCGCCCATCTCTCCTGGCGGCGTGACAAGGCCCAGCGAGACAGCTTCGGTGAAGACCGACACAAGCAGCGCGCCTTTTTCATGCGCGGCGTCGGCAGATTTCGAAAGATCGGTCACCGTCCCAAAAATGTTCGGGCTCTGGCCGATGACGCAGGCGGTCTGATCGTCTACCGCATCGGCCAGCGCATTCTCTCCATCCATAGTTGCGGGCAACTGGACCACTTCGAACCCTTGCGCCTCGCACACCATTTTGGTGGCGGCGGCATAGTGCGGGTGCAGCCCACCCGACAGAATCACCTTCTTCCGGCGTGTCACACGGGTCGCCATGATGGCCGCCTCGGCGCAGGCCGTGGACCCGTCATACATGGAGGCGTTTGCCACATCCATTGCCGTCATCGCGGCGACCTGGGTCTGAAATTCGAACAAGGTTTGCAGCGTGCCCTGCGCGATTTCTGGCTGGTAGGGCGTATACGTCGTCAGGAATTCAGAGCGCTGGATCACCATGTCTACCGTAGCCGGAACATGATGCTTGTAGGCGCCCGCCCCGACAAAGAACGGACCGGACGAGGCCGACCGGTTCTTGGCCGCGAGATTCGACATGTGGCGCTCGACGGCGAGTTCCCCCTGATGGTCCGGCAAGCCTTCAATCGTGCTGCCGAGGCGCGCAGCTTCAGGTACGTCCGTGAAGAATTCATCGACTGTTTTGGCGCCGATGGTCGCCAGCATTTCTGCACGGTCTTCCGGGGTCAGGGGGAGGTATCTCATATGTGCTACTCCATCAACGCCTACAGGCCGTCACAAAATGCCTTGTAGGCATCCGCATTCATCAGCGATCCAAGTTCGCCGGCATCGGTCAGTTTCAACTTGCAAAACCAGCCTTTGCCTTCAGGGTCTTCGTTGACCGTCTCAGGTGCGTCAGCGAGGGCGGCATTGCCCTCCACGACTTCACCGCCGACGGGGGCATATACATCCGAAGCCGCCTTGACGCTTTCGACCACCGCCATGTCGTCGCCCTTGGCGAAGCTGGCTCCTGCTTCCGGCACTTCGACAAACACAACATCGCCGAGCTGCTCGGCGGCGTATTTGGTGATCCCAACCGTGGCGACATCGCCATCCACGGTGATCCATTCATGGTCTTCAGTATAGTAAGTTGTCATGCCCAATTCCCTCTCAGCGTTTGTAATTGTGTGCCACGAAAGGCAGCGCGCACACTTCTGCGGGACGCGCCTTGCCTCTCACCATCAGGTCGATTTTCGTGCCAGGCTCAGCCAGGTCTGCTCGCAAATAACCCATTGCGATGGGCGCATCGACACTAGGTCCAAAGCCACCGGATGTGACAATGCCAACTGCTTCGCCACCAACTTCGATCACGGTTCCCTCGCGGGCTGGCGCGCGCTCCAGCGGCTGGATACCAACACGGACTTCAGCCGGGCCGGCGGCGAGAGCCTTCATAATACGTTCCGCCCCCGGAAAGTCAGCGCGTTCACGGCGTTTCTTCTGGATCACCCAGGCAAGGTCTGCCTCGACCGGGTCGCGGGTCGTATCCATGTCGTGGCCATAGAGGCAAAGCCCAGCCTCGAGACGCAGGGAATCCCGCGCGCCAAGACCGATCGGTTTCACCCGGTCGTCGGTCAGCATTTCATTGACGAGCGGCAGGCCAGCCTCCGGCGAGACAAGCACTTCAAACCCGTCCTCGCCGGTATAGCCACAGCGCGACACGATGCAGCGCGAGCCATTCAGCTCGAACGGCATATGACGCATGAATGTAAGATCTTCGCAGCCGGGGAAGAAGTCGCTCATCACGTCGGCGGCCTTCGGGCCCTGCAGGGCGAACAGGATACGGTCATCGGCGCGCGTCAATACGGCCTTGCCCTCAAAGCTCCGCTCAAAGAGCGCCCAGTCGGCTTCTTTCACGGCGCCGTTCACGACAATGTAGAGCGAACCTTGCGCATTTTCCCCGATTGGGCGGGTGATGATGAGGTCATCCAGAATGCCGCCCTCTTCATTGAGCAGCACGGTCAGGCGCGCCTGGCCCTCCTTGAGACTTGCAATATCTGACGGCACCAGCGTCTCGACCAGCGCGGCGATCTCGGCATGCGCGTCATCACCGCCGCCAATGCCATCGGCCAGCGACAGGAAGCATGGACCCATATGGGAGACATCAAACAGGCCCGCCTGCGTACGCGTCCAGAGATGCTCGTCCTTGACGCCCATTGGATACTGGACCGGCATTTCATAGCCGGCGAACGGCAAAAGCTTCGCGCCCAGCTCTTCGTGCAAGGCATGGAGCGGCGTGCGCTTCAAATTCTCTGTCGTCGTGTCGTCCATGACGCCCTTTCATAAGGAGACGGGGCAGCCTCAAGCTGCGCATCGTCGCCCCCGCTGTCCTGGGCGCCTGAGAGATTCCGCCCGGCATGCGGGCTTGCTCCTTCGGCGAGACGGCACCATCAGCCCGTCTCTTTCCAGCGTGTTGTCTCTCTCCCGGTCCTTTTGCCTGAGCGTTTCCGGGGCGGTTGCGCCTTCGGCGGCGGGGTTGGGTACCCGCTCTCTCCCGGGAGGAGTTCGTCTATACGAGTCGAACTAGCGCGGATTCTGATGGCCAGCAAGCGTGCCTGTCGCGAATCCCTGCCGAAAGCTCCCACCTGGCAAAAGTATGGGCATCAATTTACAGCTTCAACAGGAGCATCCCCCGTCGCCACGGCGCGTAAAGTGACCATGACAGGCTGGTGGTCCGTGTATTGGAAACTCAAATCCAGCCCTTTTGCGGAAACAATTTCGACATTGGGCGACACAATCAGCCCATCAATAATCGTGGTGTAGTTTACGCCTGCCTTGTAGGTCTGTTCATTGGTACGAACGCTCGGCATGGAAGGGTCCACCGCGATTTGCCAGCCGTCGCCCAGTTCTTCCCGGGGGAAGTCATGAATCCAGAACTGGGCAGAATCATCGGCCGTGTAGGAAAAATCGGTTGGTGTGAGACGCATGTTCCAGTCACCTCCTACAGCCACGGCCTTGCCGGAGTCATAATAGGAGCGCGCCAGATCCAGAACCGCGCGCAATTGCTGCATCCTGGTGTTGGCTCCTTCATCGAAGGCCGAGAGATGAACATTGATGACCGCCCAGTCTGTCTCACCAAGTTTCAACTCCGTCACCTGGACATGATAGCGGCGGCGTATGAATCCCATCAGGGCTTCGGGCTCTTCCGGAATGCGGACAATTTTCGTGCCTTTGTTCGCGACGCGCAAGAACGTGCCCAGTCCATGTTTTAAAGAGATGGGGCCCGGAAAGAAGCGGGTCCGGATGTCCGAGGAGAAGAACATGGAATAATCTGCCAGCGAGTGCTTCACAGTACCCAGGACATTCACGCCGCGCGTCAGGAAGCCGTCCGCCGCCAGTTCTTGCATCAGGATGATGTCGGGCTGGTGATCTTTCAGGACTGCTGAAATGCCGGAGAGATTCTTTTCCACCACGGCCTTGCTGGGCGGACGCAACATGGTACCGCCATCCGCCTGAAAATCCGATTCCTCCCCCAGACCGGAATATCCGATATTCCAGGTCATGACATTCAACGTACCGCTCGCAGGCTGAAGCTCTGCCGCCGCAGCCGTCCGCTGCACTGGAATGGATTTGTCAGTCAATGTCACACACCCCGCTAGACCCAGGTACAAAGTGGCTAAGCCAATCACAAGGATCGGTATATAGAGTTTGCGCATTATGCCTCCGTGGCTTTCTCGGCGTGGGCCGGGCTCTCTTCCTGTTCCGGACGATTGAATTGCTCGACAATCCATTGCGTGACACCCAGCACGGCGGCGACACCGCCCCATTCATTGCTGATCCGCGTGACGAACCCCAGGAGGGTCTTCTGGCTGATCATCTGGACATAGATTTCCGAGTAGCGCTCCAGCACATCGGACCCTTCCTGCATGACCAGTTCCCGGAACTGCGCAAGGCTGGCAATGTAGTCGTCAATGAAAGACGAGTAATAGCCGATATAGGTCCATGCGCCGACCGCCATCACCGCAATCACGCCAATGATGGTCGAGACCATGGTCAGCAAGACTGCATTGTTGATGAACAGGCTGCGCAGCGGCGTCAGGCGCACGGCGAGATTGATGGCGAAAATGCCCGCCATGAAGACGAAGACCGGAGACATGCTGTCCTCCGCTTTCGACAGCAGCAATTGGGTATCGAGATAGGAAAGTTCCAGACCGCGCTGAATCGATTCCCCTGTCGCGCCGCCGCCTGTGGGAAGCTGGCCAATCGCGGCCTCCGAGAGCTCTGCGAAATGGCGCGCATCGGCAAGGGCCTGACAGACAAGCAGCGTGATGAGCGCCGCCCCACCTGCAAAGAAGATCGTGCTAAAAATCCCGTATATGGAATAGGTAAAAGCCAGCCGTCGCTTCTCGCCCGTTTCGGCTGCCATCGCGGTGCGCATACCGTGGACGTAAACGACTGCAGCGACCAGGGCGAGAAGCGTGAGCGAGGCCACAGGATTGGCCATCACGATCTCGTCGACAGACACGTCCGGGCTGGACTGATCGATCATGAAGACCAGCACGGCCCCGAATGTGACAAGCGCCATTTCGCCATACATGCCGCTGCACCGGCGAAGTGTATGCCCCACTCGGAAGCGCAGGGAGTGCCGCTTCACCCAGATTGGTCCTGCAATGATGTAACCGAATGCAACAGTTAAAATCGCTATCGCCCAGCCTGCCAACAGGATCATGTCCCCCCCCTTGTGCAATCCCCTCAGTCTGCTGACATGATAGCCAAAGTAATCAGCTTCACGCAATGGGTTTGCTATGCCAGAAACCTGATGCCTGCTCTCAGGCCTCCGTGGCCTTTCGCCCGAACCAACCCTGCACCATCGACCACGCATTTTTCGAGCCCGACATGGTCTGCTCTGCCGCCCAAGCGGCGCGGGAGGTTAGCCCGCCGCAACGCTTGAGCAAATCCGTCGCGACCGAGCCGGATTCCTTTTTCACGCGCGCAAGTGCTTCGGCAGAGATCGAGCGAGCCTGTCGCGCGGACCAGCCTTCAAAGGCCCGGCAGCGGCGCTTGGCGAGATACCCCATCTTCAGGGTCAGCATGGCGTTTACCGCTCCGTCCATGACCGGCCCGGCGATCAATCCGCCCATACGCCCCAACAGGCCGCCGATCACATCCCCCGTCATGTCGGTCACATCCTCCAGCGCGCGGCTCACCACGACGATAGCCGCCACATCTCGCAGGATCAGCAATGTGCCGCCCAGATGTGGGCGGCCAAAGTAGATCTGGGAAATCTTCGCGATCAGGTTCGCATTGCGCCACAGCACCACGAATGCATCAACGGTGCCGTTCATGGAGAAAGCCGTGGCCACGCCGACGCCGACCGCTTCGGCATGGATCAGCTTGTCGACCTTGGCGTCGAGTTTCTTGAGATGGATTTCGATATGGCGCTTCTGGAAAGCTTCAAGGTCTGCTGCGACCGTGGCGGCCTCTGTCATGTCCGCCGCCGCGAACCGGGCCAGCAAAGCGCGCCCGGCCACCATGCCTTCCTCGATAGACGCCACGTCCTCGACCAGGAGCGGATTGCGCTTCAGCATGGCAAGATATTTGAGGTCGTATTTCAGCCGCTGAGACAGGAGTGTGATGTCCGGATCATCCAGATCGAACGGCGTATGGGGCGGCTTCGCTGCGACGGGCATGGACAGGAATGACGCGAGTGGCCGCCCTACCAGCAAAAGCAACAATCCCGCCAGCAGCAGGATGAACGCGTACCCCAGCACCGGGTGCACATCGTCGAACAGGCGGTAGAACAGAAATCCCTGTCCGATCACGGTCAGGAAGGCGAGCGTCAGCAGCGCCGCTCCAGACCATTTGATGACTTTCCAGGCTTTCGACCATTGGGATGCAAATTCCCATTGGTACGCGCTGTCTGAACTGGTCTCCACCGGGACTGGCATGGTCTTGGCCATATCGGAACTCCTCTACTGACTGATCTCTCCGAAGAGGATCAGCGAGGAGTTGGGCCAAGGCAATACGTAGCTACATGCGCTCCGGAATGCGAATGCCGAGAAGGTCGAGGCCAGTTTCGAGTTGCTTGAGCACGGCGGCCGACAGGGCAAGCCGGCTGGCGCGAAGGTCAGGGTCTTCTTCGGACGCAATCGGCAGCGCAGCATAGAAGGCGCTGAACCCCTGCGCGAGATTGTAGACATGCTCGCAGAGGATGTGCGGCATACGCTTTTCACGCGCCTGGAGCAGCGTCGCCGCGAAGCCGTCCAGTTGCAACACAAGCGCGCGTTCGGCGTCATGGCCGATCCGGATCTCGCCAGCCTTGTGGCCAGCCTCTTCTGCCTTGCGCAGGACCGATTTGATCCGCACTGCCGCATAGAGCAGGTACGGCCCGGTCTTGCCCTCAAAGCTCGTGAAGCGGTCGAGATCAAAGACGTAGTTACTAGTCCGGGTGTTGTGCAGGTCCGAGAAGCGCAGTGCCGCCAGCGCCACCTTGGCGGCGACATCCCGGCGCTCGTCTTCCGACATGTCTTCCGGCAGCTTTCCGGCTTCCGCAATCTTCTTCTGGGCTTCTTCGAAGGCCATGGCGTTGAGGTCCGCCAGCCGAAGCACGCCGCCTTCTCGGGTCTTGAAGGGCTTGCCGTCAGGACCGTTCACCGTGCCGAAGCCGATGTGTTCCATATGGCCTTCATCGATCAGGCCGAGCAATTCGGCGGCGCGGAAGACCTGTTCGAAATGCAGCGCCTGACGTTGGTCCACGACATAGAGCATCAGTTCCGGAACCGGATCCATATGCTCCATCCGGTCCTCAATCGTCGCGAGGTCGGTGGTATGATAGCCCGTGNNTGCCGCCGCGGCTGTTGACCAGCATGATCGGCGGCATATCCTTCTTGTCGCTCTCACGCTCGATGCGAACGATCACGGCGCCATCGTCTTCTTCGGAAAGGCCGGCGTCCTTGAACTTCTCGACGAGACCCGGGATCAAGTGATCGACATCACTCTCGCCCTTCCACAGGTCGAAATGAACGTTCAGGAATTCATAGTCGATCTTGAGCGCAGCAACCGACACATCAATGAAATGTCGCAGCAGGGCGCGATACCCTGGCCGTCCGGCCTGGAGTTCGGCCACGGCGTTCTGGCTGCGCTCATTGCGCGCCGCATCCGCCTTGGCCTTGTTGCTGGCCGCCGGGTAGAGGCGTGCAAGGTCTTCGATCGTGACGGGTGGCTGTTCCGGATACGGGCCCTCATAGACGGTGTCGAAATAGATCAGATCGGGCTGCTCGTCATAGAGTTCTGTCACGAGGTGGCCCATCTGGAGCCCCCAGTCGCCGAGATGGGTGTCGCCTGTTACCTTGTCGCCGAGAAAACGGAGTAGTCGCACCAATGTGTCGCCGATCACGGCCGAGCGCAGATGTCCGACATGCATCGGCTTGGCCACGTTCGGGCCACCGAAGTCGATCACAGTGACCTTGGGGTCAGCCGCCAGTTCGCCGCCCGCCATGTCGTCCGACAGGATGCCCGCAGCACGCGCCGACATCGCCTCGTCGGAGACGCGGATATTGATGAAGCCCGGCCCGGCGACTTCTGCCGACAGGACCATGGGATGATCTTTCAATGTCGCCGCGATCTCACCGGCAATCTCGCGCGGGTTCTTGCCGGCCGACTTGGCCGCCCCCATTGCGCCGTTACACTGGAAGTCCGCGAATTCCGGCTTGTCAGAGCGGCGCACGGCGCCCCATTTCGACTCCAGCCCCATGGCTTCAAAGGCGGCGCTGGCGGCCACCGACAGATCATTGATCAGGCTGGCCATTGGTTACTGTCCGGCATCCATGCGGAAACGCTTGCCCGCGCGGTTGAATTCCAATTGCTCCTGGGTCAGTTCGAACCCCACGACGACTTCGAAGTTCGTGCCCGAAATCGACTCATCCACACGCGGAATTTCGATTGTGCCTATGATTTCGGTTTTTCCGGTCAGGTTCTGGCCCCGAAAATTGCCCTCGGTGTTGAAGTATTTCTTTGCCAGCACCTTGCCGTTCCGGCGCGTGACCGCGACGTAGTAAGGGTAAGTGTGAGCATTGGAATCCGCTGCGGGGCCTTTGCCGAACGCAAAATCGATCTCGACTTCAGCTTCCAGTGGATTGTCCTCAACATAACGGCAGAACAGCCGTACGTCGATGATTTCACCCGTGAATTCGATATTGGAGTACAGCTCGCCACCACCATCAAATTCGACATAGCGCGACGAATCATAGAGGGCACCGACGGGTGGGCACGGGCCGGCATTCTGGCGCGTGTCGAAACTGTCCGCGATCTTTCCGGCACCACAGCCAGTGAGAATGACCGCGGCGAGAAGTGGGGCATATTTGATCATGCGTCGGCGTGTCCTTCTTGGCCTGATGCAAAGGCCTGTCCATCTGTTGCTGCAGATGTGTTAAAGGCCCAGACGTCTCGGCGCAACGCCCGCAGGCAGGAAGTAGGATGAAATGAACGACAGGCAGCCTCTTGTGATCCGACTCGCGGCGCCGCGCGGCTTCTGCGCTGGCGTTGATCGGGCCATCCAGATCGTCGAGGAAGCGCTCGAAAAGTGGGGCGCGCCGGTCTATGTGCGCCACGAAATCGTCCACAACGCCCATGTGGTGAGCCGACTCGAGGATCTGGGCGCTATCTTTGTCGAAGAACTGGACGAATGCCCAGAAGATCGCCCGGTGATATTCTCCGCCCATGGCGTGCCGAAATCCGTGCCGGCCGAAGCCCAGCGCCGCAACATGATATTTGTCGACGCTACCTGCCCACTCGTCTCCAAAGTCCATGTCGAGGCTGAGCGCCATCACCGGGAAGGCCGTGAAATTGTGCTGATCGGCCATGCCGGACACCCGGAAGTGATTGGCACGATGGGCCAGCTGCCGGGTGATACAATCACCCTGATCGAGACCGTTGAAGACGTGGCGAGCTTCGCGCCGAAGAATCCGGACAATGTCGCTTTCGTGACCCAGACAACCCTCTCTGTTGACGATACAGCAGACATCGTGGCGGCGCTGCAGGCGCGCTTTCCGGGCATTTCAAGCCCTCACAAGGAAGATATCTGCTACGCCACGACCAATCGTCAGGAAGCTGTGAAGTCGTTCGCGCCCGGCACAGATCTCGTTCTCGTGATCGGGGCGACCACAAGCTCGAATTCGGTTCGCCTGGTCGAAGTGGCCAAACGTGCGGGCGCCGCACGGGCAGAACTGGTCGCGAGCGCCGAGAATATCGACTGGGCCTGGTTTGAAGGTGTGAGCATACTTGGCCTGACGGCTGGAGCGAGCGCGCCGGAAGATCTGGTGCAGGGCGTGATCAATGCCTGTTCCGAGCGCTTTGATGTATCGGTCGAAAAGGTCGAAACAGCGCGTGAAACGGTAACTTTCAAATTGCCGCGCATATTATCCGAGCCGGCTTAGGCGTCTGCCTGCTGCCGGATATTCAAATCGCTGCAACATTCTGGCATAAGGTCGCGCATGACCTACACTGTGGCTGCCTTCTACAAATTCTTTTCCTTTCCGGACTTCGAAGCCCGCCGGGCTGCGCTGGCGGAAACACTGTGCGGCGCGAACGTAAAAGGCACGGTGCTGCTCGCCTCTGAGGGCGTGAATGGCACGATCGCCGGGACAGCCGAGGGCGTCGAGGCGGCGCTGGCCACTTTGCGTGCCCTGCCGGGCGCGGCCGACCTTGAAGCCAAGTTCTCCGAAACCGACGAGATGCCTTTCCTGCGCCTCAAAGTGCGCCTGAAAAAGGAAATCGTGACCATGGGCATACAGGGCACAGACCCGAATGCGCTGGTCGGCACCTATGTCGAGCCAACCGAGTGGAACGACCTCATCAGCGACCCGGACACTGTGCTGATCGATACGCGCAATGATTATGAATATTCTATCGGCACGTTCGAAGGCGCGATCGATCCGGAGACAAAAACTTTCCGCGAATTTCCAAACTGGTTCCGCAAGTTCCGTGAGCGGCTGGAAGCCGAAGGACGCACGCCCAAAGTTGCCATGTTCTGCACCGGCGGCATCCGCTGTGAAAAGGCGACCAGCTTTGTAAAGGCCGAAGGCATTGACGACGTGTTCCACCTGAAAGGCGGCATTCTGAAATATCTCGAAACCGTACCAGAGACCGACAGCAAATGGCGCGGCGAATGTTTCGTCTTCGACGAACGCGTGTCGGTGCGACATGATCTCACCCCCGGCAGCTATGATATGTGCCATGCCTGCAAACGGCCGATCACGAATGAAGACAAGGCGGAGGCAGCCTATGTACCCGGCGTTTCCTGCCCGCACTGTATTGACGAAATGAGCGACGAACAGCGCGCCCGTTTCGCCGAACGCCAGAAGCAGATCGACCTTGCCCGCCAGCGAGGCCAGGAACATATGGGCCCGGAGGCGCGGCGGAGCGAAGACGCGTGAGCGCGCCTGGGCACATCCTCTATACGTTCCGACGCTGTCCGTATGCAATGCGTGGACGAATGGGTCTGTCGATGGCAGGTCTGCCGGTCCATGTTCGCGAAGTGGTGCTCCGCGACAAACCCGCCGACATGCTGGCCGCCAGTCCCAAAGGCACGGTGCCGGTTCTGGTAACCGCCTCTGGTGAGGTTGTGGACGAGAGCCTTGACGTGATGCGATGGGCGTTGGCGCAGAATGACCCCGAGGGGTGGCTGGCCGCAGACCCGGAAACGACGGACACGTTGATCTCCCGTAATGACGGCCCGTTCAAGCAGGCGCTGGACCGATACAAATACCCCAACCGTTATTCAGACGAAAATCTCATGCCCGGCGCGGCGCGGGAGGCGGGGCTCGAGATACTTGGGGACCTTAACTCAAGGCTGGAAGCACATGGCGGCCAGCTTGTGCGGCCAACGCGCAGCCTGGCCGATATGGCGATATTTCCCTTCATTCGCCAGTATGCGCATACCGACGTGGACTGGTTTCTGGCGCAGGATTTGCCTGCGCTACAGGTCTGGCTGGACGGTCACAAGCAGAGCGCCCTGTTCAAGAGTGTGATGGCGAAATATGCCCAGTGGGAACCGGGCAATGACGAGCCATTATTGCCCGCTGCCGCCTGACCACCCAACGCTTACCGTCTACCCACCAAAACCGGCTATCTGGTCTTGCTATCACCGGCACGGTCTGTCCCGATATCTTCCAGATTATAGGGCGTGGTCTGGTACATCTGGTTGATCCAGTTTCCAAACAGAAGAAAGGCGTGAGATCGCCACCGATTTTTCGGCGTGCGGCTGGGGTCATCATCCGGGAAGTAATTGGCCGGCACAGCAATCTGCTTACCTGACGCCACATCTCGGCGATACTCATTCTCCAGAGAGGTCGAGTCGTATTCAATGTGGTTGAAGATATAAAGTCGGTTGCCGCGCGCCTCATGCAACAGGCAGAGCCCAGTCTCGTCACTCTCCATCAGGACATTCAGACCACTGCCGGACGGAATATTTTCGCGGCGCACTTCGGTCCAGCGGGACACCGAGATCGAGAAATCATCCGAGAAGCCCGTGAGGAACGGAGATTCCGGTTTTCGGTTATGGTGACGATAGACACCAAATGCCTTCTCTTCGAGAGTATGCTTCGGCACGCCATGAAAATGATGCACGGCCGCCATGGCCCCCCAACAGATGAAGAAGCTGGAATGAACATGAGTCTCGGTCCAGTCGAGAATTTGCGTGAGTTCGTCCCAATAGGTGACGTCCTCGAACGGCAGGGTCTCAATCGGCGCACCGGTAATGATGAAGCCGTCAAACTTGCGATCCTTAACCTCATCCCAGGTATGGTAGAAGGAGATGAGGTGATCCTCCGGCGTGTTGCGCGCCACATGGCTGCCGATGCGCACCAGAGTCAACTCCACCTGCAGCGGCGTCGCGCCGACAAGGCGGGCGATCTGGGATTCCGTCTCGATCTTGTTCGGCATCAGATTGAGCAGCGCAATCCGCATCGGGCGAATATCCTGACGCGTTGCGATGGATTCATCGAGCACCTGCACGCCTTCACGCACGAGCAGGTCGCGCGCGGGCAAACCGTCAGGAATTCGAATGGGCATAGGCTCTACTCCGCTACCAGTTTCGGCCAGTCGGAATCTTGCTGTGAGCGTGTTCGGATTTCCCGCGCAGCCTTTTAGCAAGTTGTTTAACGTGGCTGCAAGCCGACCGACCAAATCACCACGGGGCCTCTACATAGGCGCCCCGTGGCGGGAGTCAATCGGTTCGCGTGAGGGGATCAGCCCGCAATCGCCGCGCGAACAGCGGCGAGCGCATCGTCGGCCTTGTCGGTATCAGGGCCGCCCGCCTGAGCCATGTCAGGCCGTCCGCCACCGCCCTTGCCACCAAGCGCCTCGCTGGCCGCCTTGACGAGATCGACCGCCGAATAGGTGTCGGTCAGGTCCTTGGTCACCCCAACGGCAACACCGGCCTTGCCATCGGCGACGCCGACAAAGGCCACGATGCCGGATCCGATCTGGGCCTTGGCCTCATCCACCAGCGTGCGCAACTCCTTGCCGCCCACACCTTCAGCAATGCGCGCCATCAGTTTCACGCCATTGATCTCTTCCGGCCCGGCCGGCGCGCCACCGCCGCCGCCCATAGCGAGCTTGCGCTTGACGTCGGCCAGTTCCTTTTCCAGCGACCTGCGCTCCTCGCCGAGCGCAGCCACTCGGCGCGGGACATCCTTGAGCGGAACTTTCAAGCTCTCGGCAAGGTCTACCGCAATCTGGGCGCGTCCCTTGAGATAGGCCAGCGCCTCGGCGCCTGTTGCCGCTTCGATTCGGCGCACGCCTGCCGACACACCACTCTCTGACATGATCACGAATACGCCGATATCCCCGGCACGCTCGACATGGGTACCGCCGCACAGTTCAACTGAATAGCGCTGTGCATCGCCAGTGCCCATGGACAGCACACGGACTTCGTCGCCATACTTCTCACCGAACAATGCAAGTGCCCCCGCTTCGATGGCCTTGTCAGGTGAAGTTACCTGAATGCCCGTCGGGTGGTTTTCGCGAATCTGGGCGTTGACTTCATCCTCGACCGCTTCGAGTTCTGCTGGCGTCATCGGACCATTGTGCGAAAAGTCAAAACGAAAGCGATCAGCCTCGACCAATGAGCCCTTCTGCGTGACATGTTCGCCAAGCACATTGCGCAAGGCAGCATGCATGATGTGGGTTGCCGAATGGTTGGCCATGATGGCGCGGCGACGGGCGGCATCGACATGCAGGCTGGCCGTGGCGCCGAGCCTGGCTTCGCCCGAGACAACCTCCCCGATGTGAACGTGCAGGTCACCTGCTCGCTTCTGGACATCGCGCACGATGAAGCGCGCGCCGCTGCCGAACACTATCTCACCGTGGTCGCCGGCCTGCCCACCGGATTCTGCATAGAAAGGCGTTGTGTCGAAAACGAGTTCAGCCGGGCCGGCAGACAGTGCATCAACCCGTGCGCCGCCAGCAGCGATTGCGACCAGCTTGCCCTCGCCTTCGGTGCCATCATAGCCGGTGAAACTTGTGGCGCCAGCATCGTCGCGGACGCGGAACCAGATATCATCCGTTGCCTGATCTCCGGAGGAGAACCCTGCTGCGCGGCTATCCTGGCGCTGTTGCTCGAGCGCGGTTTCAAAACCATCAACATCGACGCTCATCTCCCGCCCGCGCAGGATGTCCTGCGTGAGGTCGAGGGGGAAACCATACGTGTCGGACAGTTTGAAGGCGACGTCGCCCGGCAGCGCATCGCCGGCCTTCATGTCCGCCGTTTCCTTGTCTAGCAGCGACAAGCCATTGCCCAAAGTGCGCTGGAAGCGAGCCTCTTCCTGTTCGAGGGCAGACTCAATGGCGGCCTTGGCGCGGCCAAGCTCCGGATAGGCCTTCCCCATTTCCGAGATCAGCGCCGGGGCAAGTTTGTACATCAGCGGTTCGCGCGCGCCGAGCAGGTGTCCGTGGCGCATCGCGCGGCGCATGATGCGGCGCAGGACGTATCCCCGGCCCTCATTCGACGGCAGGACGCCATCAGCAATCAGGAAGGCCGATGTGCGCAAATGGTCGGCGATGACGCGGAAGGAGGCAAGCTGGTCGCCTGCAGCCTTCGCACCATAGAGGTCTTCCTCGGCCGCGATCAGCGATTTGAAGAGATCAATGTCGTAATTATTGTGGACGCCCTGCAGGACGGCCGAAATCCGCTCCAAACCCATGCCGGTATCAATGGAGGGCTTGGGGAGATTTTTGCGCGAGCCGTCGGCCTGTTGGTCGAACTGCATGAAGACCAGATTCCAGATTTCGATGAACCGGTCGCCATCCTCATCCGGGCTGCCGGGAGGGCCTCCGGGAACGCTTTCGCCATGATCATAGAAGATTTCGGAACATGGGCCGCACGGACCGGTGTCACCCATGGACCAGAAATTGTCGGATGTGCCGATCCGGATGATCCGGGAATCCTCAAGGCCTGCAATCTTTTTCCAGAGCGCTGCGGCTTCGTCGTCCTCTGCGTAGACCGTGACGAGCAGCTTTTTCGGATCGAGCGCGAATTCCTTGGTGCACAGTTCCCAACCGAATTCGATTGCGTCTTCCTTGAAATAGTCGCCGAAGGAGAAATTCCCGAGCATTTCGAAAAAGGTATGGTGGCGCGCCGTGTAGCCGACATTGTCGAGGTCATTGTGCTTGCCGCCGGCGCGAACGCATTTCTGAGATGTCGTCGCGCGCGGACCGGGGGGCGTCTCGGCACCGGTAAAGATGTTCTTGAACGGAACCATGCCGGCATTGACGAAGAGCAGGGTGGGATCGTTCTGCGGGATGAGCGGCGCAGATGCCTGACGCAGGTGCCCTCGCTTCTCGAAGAAGGAAAGAAAGGTCTCGCGAATCTCGTTTACGCCGGTCATGGGCAGCTCTGTGTCCTTGCGATCAGTGTTGCGGCCGAGTCAATCGACGCACTTTTTACACCGGCGATATAAAGGTCCCTTTGCGGCACGCCAAGCGGGGTGCGCCACAAAGGGACAGTTCTCTGGAGAGAGAGAGGGTATTTCTGGCCCTGAAATGCGTATTTCAGGGCCAGAAATCCTGTGGATCAGCCTTCTGCGGCGTCTGGCAGATCGTCATCCTGTTCGGATTCCATGCCGGCATTCAGCAATTCATCCGCCAGAAGGCCTGCATTGCGCCGGATCGCATCCTCGATCTCGTCGGCGATGGCCGGGTTTTCCTTCAGGAAGTTACGGGTCTTCTCGCGGCCCTGCCCCATGCGCTCTCCCTTGTAGGAGTACCAGGAGCCAGCCTTTTCAACGACTTCAGCCTTCACGCCAAGATCAATGAGTTCACCCGTCTTGGAAATGCCTTCGCCATAAAGAATGTCAAATTCGACCTGGCGGAAGGGCGGCGCAACCTTGTTCTTGACCACTTTAACGCGTGTCTGGTTGCCGATCACTTCGTCCCGGTCCTTGATCGCGCCAATGCGGCGGATGTCGAGCCGGACCGAGGCGTAGAATTTCAGGGCGTTCCCGCCGGTCGTGGTCTCCGGGCTGCCGAACATGACGCCGATCTTCATGCGGATCTGGTTGATGAAGATCACCATACATTTGGATTTGGAGATCGAGCCGGTCAGCTTGCGCAGCGCCTGACTCATCAGGCGGGCCTGCAGACCTGGCAGGGAGTCGCCCATCTCGCCTTCGAGTTCAGCGCGTGGCGTGAGGGCCGCCACCGAGTCAATGACCAGTAGATCAACCGCGCCGGAACGGACCAGCGTGTCAGCGATTTCGAGCGCTTGTTCACCCGTGTCCGGCTGGGAGATCAGAAGGTCATCAAGGTCCACACCGAGCTTGCCCGCATAGAGCGGATCCAGCGCGTGTTCGGCGTCGATGAAGGCACAGACGCCGCCATTCTTCTGGGCTTCTGCCACGCTGTGCAGGGCCAGCGTCGTCTTGCCCGAGCTTTCCGGACCATAGATTTCGATGATACGGCCCTTGGGCAGGCCGCCAATGCCGAGCGCAATGTCGAGGCCGAGCGAACCGGTGGGCACCGCTTCGACATCCATCACCTTCTTGTCGCCAAGGCGCATGACCGAGCCCTTGCCGAAGGACCGCTCAATATTGCCCAAAGCTGTTTCAAGAGCTTTCTGCTTGTCCACGCCTGATTCCTTGTCCACGAGTTGTAGCGCCGCTTTGGCCATGAGTCGTCTCCTTAGGTCTACCATGGGGCCGCATTTGGCAAGGCCCCCGTTTGCCGTTGCTGAGTCGGATGTACCATATTTGTTCTGCGGAACAAAGGGGAAACTTCCTGCGCGCTACATCTTTTCTTTTGGTGCTGTTTCAGGCATGGTCGCGCATATGCTTGACCGATCCAGCCGCCCCGCCGGCGAAGCCCGCCTTCGCTATCTCGACGCCGACATCGAAATGATCGCGCCGGGAGACTATGTCACCTGCGCGGTGACCGGCCGGAAGATCCCGCTCCAGGCCCTGCGCTATTGGAGCGTGGACCTGCAGGAAGCCTACTGGGATGCCGAGGCGGCGAGCCAGCGCATGGTCAAGGCTGGTCACTGATGCGCCGCGCGCTGCTGACGGGACTGGCAACATTCGTGGTGGCGTGTGCAGCGGCAGAGTCTCCTGCGCCAACGCCTGCGCCTGACATGGCACCTGTTCCTGCTGCGCCAGCCCCGGTGGCTGAGCCTGAAATTGAGACAGAGACACCTGTTCAGGTCATCGCGCCGACATGTGACGGCGTTCTGGTACAGGGCGGGCTGGTGATTTGTTCAGCCGAACCGGGCAGTACGTTCACGGTCGCGGGAACAAAGCTGACTGTCAGCGAAATGGGCACGGCGCAGTTCGGGCTCAGCACGCGCGCGCCGAGTGTTGTCGGCTGGTCGCATGACAGCGGCGCATTCGGAGATCTCCAGATTGCCGAGCGCCAGGATGAATACCGCGAAATTTCGGGCTTTGACTGCGACAAGGTCGATGCCCGCTCGGCTGAACAGAAGGCACATGCCTCGCGCAGCTGGGTGAAGAAGCAGGACTCGTTTGCCAGCTTCAATCCCGGCCCCGGCGCGCTGGAAGGTTTTGTGAAGCCGGCCGATGCGCCAACCTCGTCGCCTTTCGGGCCGACGCGGAAATATACCGGCGTCTCGAAAGTGACCGGCGAGCCGTGCGAGAGCACATCGGTGCATCGCGGCTATGACATGGCCGCGCCGGTGGGCACCGAGGTCCGCGCGCCCGCGCCGGGCGTGGTGATCCTGGCCGATCCGGATCTCTATTATGAAGGCGGCACCGTGTTCCTGGACCATGGCCATGGCCTGGTCTCGGTGTTCATGCATCTGTCAGCGGTCGATGTGGCGGCGGGCGATGAGGTCGACACGGGCGACTTGTTGGCCAAGACCGGCAATACCGGCCGAACGACCGGGCCGCACCTGCATTGGGCGGTGAAGTGGCGCAATCCCGAAGCGCGCAGCCGGGACGGCGATTTCTATATCGACCCGGCCCTGTTGCTGGAGTTACAGCCCGCGCCTTAATCCTAAATGATGAATCAAGGTTACCGCAGGCTTGCCCGCGCCTGCGCAATTGCGCCCTTTGCGGAAACGCGCCCTTCAGACCTGTGGCGCATAATTCACCCGTAGCGCGAACACACACCCCTCTCCCGGATTCGCGCTGCGCCCCCCGGGTCTGCGGAACCTGTAATATCTGCAGCACACCGAACCTGCATGGGCGGTACCCATCAACTGCACCCAGCCGCCCATGGCTCCGCTCGCCCTTAGCCCCTCCCAAGGCGCGGGTGGGCGGAGATTGCAGCCTCCCCCGATGTCCAGATTTTAACGAATGGCCGCCCCGGTCAGGCCGGGGCCAGCCCTGCTCCGGCGGGTCGCGCGGGCGGGTCCGTGGCCGTATCGGCCCAATGGCAGAACTGCCAGAAATCCCAGAGTTTTCGCTGCAGCGTGTCGCGCCTCAGCCGGTCTTTCACATAGCCCGGCGGGCGGCCCATGCGCAGCGGATGCATGCGCCCGCGCTTGCCGGCCTGAAGCTCGGCCCGGCGACGCGCCTGCCACAGCGCCATGCGCCGCGCTTCGGCGGCGGGGTCTGCGCAACTTGTGGTGAGCCGCTCCAGCCGCGCCAGCAGCGGCGCGGGGTCCAGCGTTTCGGGCGGGCCTTCGGGCTCTGGCGCACGGGGCATGCCCAGCCTCCAGATCGAGGGGCGAGGCCCGTATCTTGCCGGGGGCGTTTCAAGCGGCTCCAACGGCGGAAAATAGAGCGTCAGCGTGTCGAGCATGGCGAGCTTGCGCGCCGGGGCCTGCCGTGCGAGGCCGGTCTGGCTGGTCCGTAAAGTGTCCATAACTGGTCCAGATGAGTCCATAGCCGAGGCGCGCGGCGCTGGCGGGGTCCAGCTGACCTCCAGCTGCAGCGACATGAGATAGAGCATGCGCCGCACCAGAGATTCCAGGGCGCGCAGCGTACGGAGCGATGCATAATAGACCGCGCGCGGCACGGCGCCCTCGCCTGACGCGGTGAGCGCGCCGCGCAGCTCTGCCATCAGCCCGGCCACAAAAGGCCAGCCCGTTTCCAGTGCGCGTTTGATGACGGAGTCCCGGTCGAACATGCGTATAAGCATACGGCAGGATTCAGAGGGGTGGGATAAGGTTTATTTTGTTTGTCTGGGAGGATCGACATGGAAATCGCCCCCACCTAGTTTGCTACGAGAGAAACTCAAAGATTGCGAAGTGATGACCGAAAAGCTCGACGAAATCTGGAGAGACGACTTACTGCGTCGAAGGAACGAGGCCCTTTTTCTCCAACGCTATCTTGACCGAGCTCATATAGAGCCAACTAAAGCCCTCAATCGTTCATCTTTCGTGGTGAATCTGAAAGGGGATTGGGGTAGCGGAAAAACCTATTTCCTAAAGCGGTTTGCACAACAACTTCGTACATCTCGAAAGTTGGTCGTCGAGATCGATGCATGGAACGCCGATCCAAACATCGACCCGCTAGTGACCATAGTTTCCGAAATAAAAAGTCAAATTGAAGCCAACTTCCCAAAACGGTCGAAGGTCAGAGCGGCACTAACTGGTCTGCAGAACGCCGGAGGAGCCGCCTCCATTTCATTTCTCAGCACCGCATTCAAATACAATGTAAGACGCGTCGTGGGAGGAGCATTGGATCAAGGACTTGATGCAATGGAAGACGCACCGGGTCTCGATTCATTATCCGATGAAAGCATCGAGAATTTTTCAGAATCCATACAATTGGGCACTGAAAGCGCAGTCGATGAAGTGTTCGAGGGACTGCAAGCGGGAAGCTATTTCAAACGACGCATGTTATTCGCGACTTTGCAACAAACAGGAGTTCGAAAATTTTGCCAGAGTGTCGAATCGCTCACCACCAATATCGAGAAATCATCCAAAAAACACGACTTACCCGTTTATATCCTTATTGATGAACTCGACCGATGCAGACCTACTTTCGCCATTGAACTACTTGAACGGGTCAACCACCTCTTTGATGCATCAGGCGTGGTCTTTGTGATCGCAACCGATAGTGATGAATTGGCACACTCTGTAAAAGCTGTGTACGGAAACTCTTTCGGAGCCAGTGGCTATCTCAATCGATTTTTCAGCTACACGTACTACCTCGCCACACCGGATAATTCCGACTACGTTGATATGCTATTGAGCGACTTGAGCATAGATGCATCCAAGTTTTCTGTAGGTGCAAGAAACGATCCGCTCGAACTGATTAAAGAAATGCTATTGCACACTATCGAAACCCCAAGGGCACTCAGGCAGGTGCTATTCCTTTTAAAAACCTTTAGTGACACTTGGGAACGCTCAGCAAAAATTGATGCAGCATATGCTACAGCTTGCGCTCTAATTGTTTTTTTGACCCCCCGATCGGATCACGAACTCTACCTCAAGAATAACTTCCCAGCGTCGGATATAGGTCAAAAGCTATCTCCTATTAGTTGGCCTTATCACAGCCGCAACGACGGCAAGCGGTCTACAATTAGAATCATCAACTATATCAATCAAATTAGTCATTGGTCCTCTCTAACTATTGGAGAAGCCATTCGAGAATGTGATCAACGGGGGAGCGTGTTCTCGGATCACTTTCGAAACAACCTATTCGCCGACGAACCACCTGCAGAACGAAATAGTTATAGAGATGGCCAGCCGATATCACACAGGTACATCGAGCTTATGCGTACAGCATCTCACCTGCACGAAGACTCCATGACCTAGAGTGGCGGGTCTTGACCCGCCCTACGGGACGAGCACCGTCGCGCCTGTTGTCGTCCCGCTCTCGATGGCTTCGTGGGCTTTTGCGGCTTCTGATAGCGGAAAGCGCTGGCCGATGTCGGCATGGATCGTGCCGGATTTCAGGGCGCTGAAGAGGAGGCCGGCGCCGCGCGCGAGGCTGTCCGCATCCGGAATGAAATGGAACAGGGTGGGCCGGGTCATGACCAGCGAGCCGCCTTGCGCCAGACGGCCGGGCGGGATCGGCTCAACCGGGCCGGAGGCGTTGCCATACGTGACGAACCAGCCCGCAGGCCGGAGGCTGTTCAGGCTTTCCTCGGCGCTGATGCGGCCAACACTGTCATAGGCGACATCGACGCCGCGCCCGCCGGTCAATTCTTTCACCTTGCCCGCGACGCCCTCATAGCCAATGATCACGTCGGACGCGCCGAGCGCCTTTGCCTTTTCGGCCTTGGCTTCGGTTGAGGTGACGGCAATGACACGCGCGCCAAGGCTGGCGGCCCATGGCACGAGCAGGCTGCCGACACCGCCGACGGGCGCCCAGACGAGAATCGTCTCCCCGGCCTGAAGCGGGCGGACCTCGAACAACAGCGCCCAGGCGGTGAGGCCTTTCAACAGGACGGCGGCGGCATCCTGCGGGCGGATGTCATCCGGCAGAAGCAACATGCGGTCGGCCGGGCCGGTGAAATGGCTGGCATAGGTGCCGCTGCCCAGATAGGCGACCTTGTCGCCGGGCTTCAGATGGGTGACGCCCTCGCCGACTTCCTGAACCGCGCCGGCGCCCTCCTGGCCGGGCGTGAAGGGAAAGCGCACGGGATAGAGGCCGGTGCGGTGATACGTGTCGATGAAGTTGAGGCCCGCCGCGCTCTGGCGCACGGTCACTTCGCCGGGGCCGGGCTTGCGGGGGATGAAATCCTCGACCTTGAGCACGTCTGGCCCGCCGGTCTCATGCATCTGGATGCGGTATGGCTGTGTCATGTGTGCAGTAGAAACCCGGAGCGCGCTGGAGCGCAAGAGCGACTCGCGTTTTGGTTGGGCGATGGCGACAGCACAGATCCTTATTGCGGGCGTGGACGAGGCCGGGCGCGGGCCCTGGGCGGGGCCGGTGACGGCAGGCGCGGTGATCCTCGACCCGGCGCGGCCCATCGACGGCCTGACCGATTCCAAGAAGCTGACCGAGGCAAGGCGCGACGCGCTGGCGCCGATGATCCGCGACCGGGCCGCGGCATGGAGCGTGGCGCATGCGACCCCGGAAGAGATTGACCGGCTGAACATTCGCCAGGCGACGTTCCTGGCGATGGAGCGGGCCGTGGCGGGGCTTGGCCTGGCGCCGGGGCACATATTGGTGGATGGCAACGCCCTGCCCGCGGGCTTTCCGTGCGCGGCGACGGCGATTGTGAAGGGCGACCTGACGGAGCCCGCGATCTCGGCTGCCTCGATCCTCGCCAAGACGGTGCGCGACGCGCTGATGAAGGAGATGGATCTGGCGTTTCCGGCCTATGGCTTTGCCCGGCACAAGGGCTATGGCACGGCCGCCCATGCCGAGGCGCTGATGACGCACGGGCCTTGCGCCCACCACCGGATGAGCTTTGCCCCGGTCAAGCGGGCACTGGCCGCGAGCGCCTGATTCGCCCCGGACCGCCCTGCCCGGCGCTCCCCCTTGCTCTGGGGCCCGGAGCTTAACCAATTGGGCAAATCGGGAAGGAATTCTCCCCCTCAGGCCCCCGAAACCGCCACATTTTAACGGCTGATTAACCGTAGCAAGAGAGCTTCGCGCGAAATGGGAGGGCTCCGCATATGTGGATATTGTTCGGGTGGCATACTTGGTGGGGCGAGTCTGGCCGGCCCTATCGCTTCAAGATCACGCTGACGCCGAAGGGCCTGCCGAATGATGGCGGCATCTATGTCTTCGTACAGCGTCGCTTCGTCTTCTTCCTGTTCCCGCTTTACATCGGCAAGGCCGCGAACTTCAAAAGCCGCCTGATCGGCCATGAACGCTGGTGGGAAGCCTGGTGGAAGCGCGGCGCGACCGAGCGGCACGTTCTGGTCCTGAAGAAGGAATCGGACCGGGCGCGCGTGGAGGAAGACCTGATCCGCCGCTACCAGCCGCGCATGAACAACATCCTCGTGCCTCGCGGCAGCAATGATGCGCCCAACAACAAGCGCCTGCGCTTCTGGTGGAGCATCAAGCGCTTCTTCCGCATTCCCTTCCTGGCGCGCTAGGCCGACTTTCAGCTTGGCCCATGCGCCCCTTTTGCTAGGGTGACGCCGGGGCTGGACCTGAAAGGACTGAACCATGTTCGAAGTTTCCCGACTTGCACTCGCGGGCTTGCTTGTCGCGTTGGGCGCTTGCACCAGCGTGCCGAGCGCAACGCAGGCCGATCTCGAACAGGAAGAGGCCGTATTGCGGGCCCTTAAATCAGACACCTGGCCCGGCCTCTATGCGGCAAACGATGCCGATGGACTGGCGGCATTCCTGGCCGATGATTTCGTCTTGATTGGCGGCGGTGTCCGCACCCGGGCCGATGAAGTGAACTGGATGCGCGAAAACAGCTGGGACGGGCCGGCGGATTTCGTGTTTGAAGTTGATGACGTCATTTTCCTCACCCCAGACTCTGCATTGGTCTACGGACGCGGCCTGAGCACGCGCATGGCCGAGGACGGCACACCTTGCCGACACAGTTACATGTCTTCCAACACGCTGCGAAGAACAGATGATGGCTGGCACCCCGTCTCGTCACACGTCTCCGATGCCACTTGCGACCCGGTTGCCTTGGAAGAATAGGCGTTCGACAGCCCTTTGACGCCCCTGTGACGGGGCTCTGGCGGGCTTCTGGCGGGCTTCTGGCGGCGCCGTGACGGCGTCAAGACGTGGTCGGCCAAGGGGTTTTTCCGCACTTTCATCGAGGTTACAAACAACCCGGAGAAAGGGGAGCGCCATGCAATATGATGCAGATGCCGCGAAGATCAAACGCTGGAGAGAAGAACGCCACTGGTCGCAGGAACATCTGGCCGAACTCGCCGGAATTGGCGTGCGCACCGTTCAGCGGATCGAGACGGGGGACAAGGCGTCTGGCGACTCCCTGAAGGCGCTGGCGGCGGCATTCAATGTCGATGTCATGGCGCTGACGGTGGACGCAAAGACCGAAGCCGAGACGATGATCCGGGAGAAGAACGCCAAGGCGACCGCCGCCATGCGGCTCGGTTTCTTCATCCATCTGGGCAGCTATCTGTTCGGCATGATCGTGTTCGCCGGGATCAGCCTGACCGTTGGAGGTAATCGCTATGCCATGCTGACGCCCACCATATGGTGGACGGTCGGACTGGCCGGGCACGCCCTGGCGCTGGCCCTGGTCGAACTTACGGCCCGCTACCAGCAACAGGTCGGCGCGGCGGACTGATCCGATCGCGCGGATTGAAACCGGCACCATACGCCGTTAGGTTTATGGTCCAGAGGGCTTTCGAGGATTCCCATGAAGAAGACACTGATGGCGGCGGCGCTGATAGGCGCCGTTTCGTTTTTTGCGCTGCCCGCCTCCGCCCAGTCACAGGAATCGCTGCGCGCGGAGCTACAGGCAGCGCTGACCGGGAACGATCTCGACGCGGCGCTGGACCTTGCCGACCGTCTGTATAACACGGCACGTGCGGAAAATGATGCGGCAGGCGAGGGCGCAGCGGCCTATTCGCGGGCTGAGATCCTGACAGCGCAGAACGCGCATGAAGACGCGGCCAGAGCGTATGAACAGTGCGAAGGCCAGTATCGCGCGATCAGCGCGGCGGCGCAGTCGCTGCAATGCGCGCTGCGGGCCGCAACCTCGCTTCAGTCGGCTGGGAAACCGGGTAATGGCCTCGACAAGCTGCAGGATGTGGCGCGAGAGCTCGAAGACATCGGTCAGGACCAGTCCGGCTTTGCCGTCGGGGTCTATATGGCATTGGCACAGGCGACGCTGCCGCCGAAGTTTCACCGTTTGGAAGGCGCGCGCAGCAAGCGTGAAAAGACCATAGCCTACACCAATAAGACAATGCGCGCACTTGAGGCGATTGGGCAGGCAACAAGCGAACACTACGCCTCCGCCTTGATGCTCAGGGGCGAAGCTCAGGAAGACATGCAAGATTACGAGGCGGCCGCCGCGTCTTACAAAGCCTTTCTCGAACTCTACCCGAACTTGCCGAATGCTTCTGAGGGCGTGTACGAAAACGCCCGCAATCGCTATCAGATCACTCAGTCCGAGATGGATGACAGCGAGGACGACACGTTCACCGTCACTGGCAAGGATGGCGAAGAGATCGTCCTGACCATTGAGCGCAAGCGGGAGGTTCGTTCACCGCGCGCGGGCAAGGAAACCCGCTTGGCTGATGGGGCCAGCGTCCGTGCGAAGATTACATTAAAAGCAGATGGACGCGTGGAAGATATCGAAATCCTTTCGAGCAAGCCGAACGAAAAGTATGGCGAGTCGTTTGAAAACGGCGTGAAGCATTGGCGCTTCATTCCGCCGAAGGGTGTATCAGGGACGGATGTGCCCCCTTTCGAATATGGCATGATTTTCTATGTGACGCGCCGCAACTAGGCCGAACGGCGTGAAATGCTTGCGCGGGAAACCCGGCCCGTGAGATAGGGCGCGTATGGCAGATGACACCTCCTCCTTTTCTGCGGCGCCGCCCCTGTTTGCGGATGCGCCGTCTGGCGTCAGCTTCAAGAAGCTGCGCAAGCGGCTGGTGCGCGGCGCGCTGAAGGCGATTGACGACTACAAGATGGTCGACCGGCGCGCGGTGGATGCGGGCGAGACCCCGCGCCCGAAATGGCTGGTCTGCCTTTCCGGTGGCAAGGATTCCTACGGCTTGCTGGCAGTATTGCTGGACCTGCAATGGCAAGGCGCACTGCCGGTGGACCTGGTGGCCTGCAACCTTGACCAGGGCCAGCCGGGCTTTCCGAAGCACGTCTTGCCGGACTGGCTGGAGCGGGTCGGAGTGAAATACAGGATCGAGACCGAGGATACCTATTCCATCGTGACCGAAAAGGTCGAGGCGGGGCGGACCTATTGCTCGATGTGCTCGCGCCTGCGCCGGGGCATTCTCTATCGCATTGCCCGGGAAGAAGGCTGTGAGGCGATCGTGCTGGGTCATCACCGCGATGACGCGCTGGAAACCTTCATGATGAATTTCGTGCATGGCGGACGCATGGCCGCAATGCCGCCGAAACTGCTGAATGATGAGGGCGATGTCTTCGTGCTGCGCCCACTGATCACCGCCGCTGAGGATGATCTGGCCAAGTTTGCCACCGCAATGGAATTTCCGATTATTCCTTGCAATCTATGTGGCAGCCAAGACGGGCTGCAGCGCGTGGCGATGAAACAGATGCTGGACGAATGGGAACGCAAGAAGCCCGGCGTGCGGCAGGTGATGGCGCATGCGCTGGCCACAGTGCGGCCGAGCCATTTGCACGACCCGCGCGTGTTCGACTTTGCCGGGCTGGAGATCGGCGACGCCGGCGAAGACGATCCGAACGTTCCGTTCTAGGCGACGTCAGTCCGGCGCGTTCACGAACAACAGGACAATGCCGCTCGATATTGCGTACTGGAATGCGCCGCCTTGCGCAGCAGCGCCCAGCGGAGTCTGCCACATCTGGAAGTAGGCGCCTCCGATCACCATGAACAGACCAAACCAGACCAGGAGCGCCATGACACACCCCATGATCGCCCAGGTCTTTGCGTCATTAAAACCTTCAGCTGATCCCCCCCGCACCCGAAACATGTCGTATGCGCCCTTGAGCGAGAACGCGGCAACCAGAAGTTCCCCGAGAATGATGAAACACAGCGCAGTCGTGATCAGGACGGGCGACGAGATTGCGGGCCCGAAGGCGTTGGGATAGGCCTCGTTGCCTGCCATCGGCAGCACGCCCTGGACGAAACTGGTCGCCGCTTCGAAGTTGACGATGTTGTTGAGCGCGTAAAACAGGCCCTGTAGCCCGACAAACAGGATCAGAATGATTTTGGAAATGCGTATCATGGCGTCCTCCCTACCAAGAAGATCACATTAAACGAGTTTTCTGGAAATTGCGAGAATTCGACCCGTGACACAAAAAGGGCGGCCCAAAAAGCCGCCCTTCTCCAATATCCTTCTGAACCTCAAAGGCTATTTCCGCCAGACGGCGGCCATGGCCGGATCTTCCTCTTCGCCCGTATACTTGCGTGTTTCGGCGCGGCCGACCACCATGTGGTGTACTTCATCCGGACCGTCCGCGAGGCGCAGGGTGCGCTGATTGGCATACATGCGGGCCAGTGGCGTCCATTGGGACACACCGGCGGCGCCGTGCATCTGGATGGCATCGTCAATAATGGCGCAGACACGTTCCGGCACCATGGCCTTGACCATGGAAATCCAGACGCGGGCTTCCTTGTTGCCCAGCACGTCCATCGCCTTGGCAGCCTTCAGCACCATCATGCGCATGGACTCGATCTCGATGCGTGCGCGGGAAACTTTTTCAAGGTTTCCGCCCAGCTTGATCAGGTCACGGCCAAAGGCCTGACGCGTCATGCCGCGAACGACCATCAGGTCGAGTGCCTTCTCAGCCGCACCGAGCGACCGCATGCAGTGGTGGATGCGGCCAGGCCCCAGACGAAGCTGGGAAATCTCGAAGCCACGGCCTTCGCCGAGCAACATGTTTTCCTTCGGCACACGTACATTCTCGAAACGGATGTGCATGTGGCCATGCGGGGCATCCGGATCACCGAAGACGTGCATGGGGCCGAGAATGGTGACGCCCGGATGCGGCAGCGGCACCAGGATCTGGCTCTGCTGCTTGTTCGGGGCGGCGTCAGGGCTGGTTTTCACCATGGTGATCATGATCTTGCAGCGCGGATCGCCTGCGCCGGAAATGTAGAACTTCTCGCCATTGATGACCCACTCGTCGCCTTCGAGCACGGCGCTCATGGAGACGTTCTTGGCATCCGACGATGGCAGGGCCGGCTCGGTCATGGCAAAGGCCGAGCGGATCTTGCCTTCGAGCAATGGCTTCAGCCAGCGCTCTTTCTGTTCGGGCGTGCCGACGCGCTCCAGAACTTCCATATTGCCGGTGTCCGGCGC
>NZ_DGNK01000025.1:0-4222 GCF_002388935.1 Hyphomonas sp. UBA4494 | reverse complement strand
GCTGGCGGTGATCGGTCCGATACCGGGAATGGTCGCCAGTCGCCGGCTCGTCTCGTGCGTCCGGTGCCACTCGAGGATCCGTTTCTCCAGGGCCTCAGCCTGATCGGCAATCGCCTCCGCTTGGCAGATCAACGCATGGATGGCAGCCGCAGCATGGTCAGGCAACTGTCGCGTTGCCCTTAAATCTGAGACACGACGCGTTCGGGGATATTTTTTGCCCTTAATTATGAGATTCCACTGCCATCGCGCCTATGCTTTTCGCGCGCTGCCGGGCGATGTAAACAACCGCGGCAAGCAGACGTGGCTCCTTATCGAAGGCGCGCAATAGAGCAACCCTTGCATAGTCGTCGATGCCGGAGCTTGAGATGGCCGCTTTGACCAGTGGACGGGATTGGGCTGCATCAATTGCAGCAAGGCCAAACAGCCTTACTTCCAGCCTGTGGCCCTGAAGAGCGTATAACGGATCTCCGCGGAAGGCCTTTAATGATATGGCAAAGGTGACCGCGCGCATTGCGCGCCGAAATTGCTTGGAGCTGCGTAATCGCGCGGCGTATTCAAGCCGCGCGGCGCCGTTGCGCGCACGATTTATCAGCTTTTCGGGCATCTGTTCGCCACTGGCCTTGCCGAGCGTCGGCACAAGTCTCGTCCCACAAACCTGGCAGTCGAATGCCCAGGCTCGCCTCCAATGCTTGAGCGAAAGGCCCTCTCTGGAACATTGCAGGCAATGCTGGAATGGTATCTGGGCCGTCAGCGAGGCTTCTCGTGTCGTCATTGCTGGGAAGGTCAAAGATCGCACAACATCTGGGTCAATCCGTGCGGCGTTGGCAATCTTCGCCGCCGCAGCCGCGTCGACGTTGAAGTTCAAGGCGGTGCCATGCGCGGTATCGATTCTGAGATGAGCCAGTAGTTCCGCATCATCACAGTAGTTGGCCGCCGCCAGCCTAGACAACCAACCTGACAACAACTCGTCGGGCAGCGGCGCGACAGTCTTGGGCAGCGGGTGCGGCTTCACACCCCGGACTTCTCGAGCCGCCGATGGGGGTTCGCATGGCGCGACCAAACCGGCGTCCATTTTGCGATTGCGTCATCGGTGATGCATTCATCACCTGTGACAATGGCGTCGATGGAAAGATCCTTGATCAGGGCGAAGATGCGCGAGGTCACCCCGCCGGTCAGCGCAAGTATCTGCTTTAGTGACTTGACCTTCAGATTGGATTTCTTCTCGAGGGGCATTGCCGCGATGAGTGTCTGGATCATGTCCGAGAACTCGGCGTCGTCGCGCCAGTTTGGAAGGTGATGTTCGTCCAGCCGCCTGGCAAGCTGGATATCACCACGGATGGCATCGACGGCCTCGCTGACCCCCAGGCAGACCAGCGACACTTCGAGTTCATTGCTGAGATACCGCAGAACATTGAGAAAGCGGCGCTGTTCGCGGTGGGTCCCGGCCAAGAGGTTGTGGACTTCGTCGATCATGATCATCCGCAGGCCAAGGTCGCGCAAGAGCGCGACGACACGGACTTCGAGGGAGGCCACATTTTGAGCGCGCGCGCTCAGTGCCGTGGCCGGTGCCCCGACGGTCGCCAGGATGTGCAGATAGAACCGTCGTTCGTCGGGAGCTGGTGGTGCTTGTAACAGTAACAGCGGCGTTCGCGTAATTCCCGATGCTGGGTCATATTCCGGTGCATATCTGCGCGAAAGATTGCGGGCGATCATCGTCTTTCCGATCCCGGACGCGCCATGCACAAGAAGGCCAGGCATACGGGTTTGCCTTGGCGCTTCGATCATACACTGCAAACGGTCCAGAACTTGTTCGGCCCGCGGAAAGCCAATCCAGATATCCGATTGAATGAGGGTGATCCGACCGTCTTCCTCTGTTTTTCCTGCCCTCAATTCACCATCTCTCCACCTTGAACAATGGGCGCGATGTATCACCCGTATCGATCGCGCGCAGCCCTTCGGTTGTTGAGACGGCCGAGTTGGCGCCCTCCAATGTCCCTTTTCTTTCACGGGATCGGCGTTCGGCCCTCGTCAGGCTCCGGCTTTCAGACTCGATTTGGCGTTGCTGTCGGATCAGCTCAGCCAGGACCAGCTCATTGGACCCGGACTTGCCAAGGGCACGGGCATTCCTCATGGCTTCGCGATATTCCCAGAGCGACACAGGCGGAATTTCCAGGTTTCGGTACCGAGCTTCGACGTATCGGTCATTATCCAGTTCGACCCAGATCACCGAGAGGTCGCGAGGGTCGTAGCGGACGACCACCTTTCCATCCCCGCGCCCGATGTGGCCTGCAAGCGCATCGGACCAGTACCGTATCTGGAACAGATGGATGCCGTCACGCCTGACCTTGCGCAGTTCACTTGGCAGAAAGCTCACCCGAAAGGCTTCAATCTCGAAGGGGATATCGCCCATCATTTGCTCTGAGAGCGCCTCCCATTTGGCAACGGGCGTGCAGCCAAGACTTGAATGAATGCTGTTGTTGTAGCGGCAGATTTCCAGAGCAAACCAGCGATCGAAGTCGCTTAAGGTCATCGTGGCCATGCCCTCGGCGTCATAGTCGCCCTTGGCCACGACCGAGGATTGCGTTGTTCCAGGCAACAGGTGCACGGCCCCCATCATCGTGCCGATCAATCGTTCGATGTGCCCTCCGAAATGAGGACTGCCTGGCGGCCGATAGACCAGATCGATCCCCCATTCTGCACATGCCGACCGAAAGGCATGCGACCGGAAATCGCGCCCGTTATCGACGTGGATGCTATGCGGTTTACCCTGCGCGGGCCAAGGAACATTGCGCACCAATTCCGCCAGAAGTTCCGCCTTGGGGGCCACAGCCTGTGTCAGGCAAAGCGCCACCGACAGACGCGAAGGTGCCTCGAGAGAGGTGTAATATCCGGTCACCATCCGCGTTGCGACGTCGATCGCCAGCGTGACCCAAGGCCGCCCAATTGGTTTGCGTTCAAAACTGTCGACGAGAATGATGTCCGCAGGCGTATGGTCGATTTGCACGACCTCCAGTGGCCGGTTTGCCTTGTTGTCGCCTACGACCGGCGCAAATTTCTGGCGGGCCGCCTTTGCGCCTTCGCGTGCCTTGGCAATTTCACGGGCATCCATTGCATCCAGCCTGCGCTGAACCGTCCGACGTGTCGGCGGTTGCAAGCCCTGCTGCCAGCACGCGCTTCGGATTTCTGTCACGATGCGCGACAGGCTTGGGCGTTCCCGCCGTAAGAAATAACGGCGAAGATGTTCTTCGATCACCGCTTCCACCTTGCCGGATATCAAGGTTGTACCAGTCGGGCGGCCCCGTTTCCGAGAAGCCAGCGCGCTGGTGCGCCCACCCTCTTCGGCCAGACGCTTTATCCAGCGCCAGACAGTCGCCCTGCTGACACCAAGCTCCCAAACGGCGTCATTGATGCCACTTTCCAGACTGCCAGTTCCTTTGAGATATGCCTGAACAAGCGGACGCAGAACGGCCGCCCTGCGCGCCTCCTCAGCACCAGCGGCAACGAAGTCTTCGCGATCATCATCCATCAATATTTGCCACACGAAGCTGCGAACCCTGTCTCAGGTTTAAGGGCAAAAATATCGGATTTAAAGGCAAAATATCATATTTAAGGGCAAAGCAAGGCCGTTGATTTCGTTGGATTTCTCATCTCACAATTAAGGGCTACGCGACATCGACGAAGATGCCGCTGCCCGGCCGGGCACATGGCTTGGCGAGATGCTGACGCGCAAGCCGCCGATGCTGGTGCGGGTCGCGCTGGCGAACAAAATGGCGCGGATCGTCTGGGCGCTGATGGCCCGAGGCGGCGCCTACCAGTCTCCGACCGCTGCGGCGTAAGCCGTCACTGGTCGCGAGGACGTCGGAGCGGAAGAGGGCAAGGAGACGTTTGGCGCTCGGTCGTGAGACGGGATCGGGAGAACCAGAGCGCAACAGAGTGCCATCGAGCACGCGGCTTTGATCTGGACCCGACCTGCGAACACCATACGGGCCCGCGGCGTGATGATGGCCGCAACAGAGGCCGGATACATGTCAGCACCCGACACCGCGCGAAACTGATCCAGAAACCCTCTTGCGCAAGGGGCGGTTATACATGTTGCGCAAATGCTGTGAAGGTTTCACCTTGCGAATCCAGTCTGTTAGTCAGGCTGCATGAGCAGACCCATACCCCCGACCTACAAGACCAGGAACTGGCCAGCCTACAATGAAGCAGTCAAGCGCCGGGG
>NZ_DGNK01000018.1:4910-75337 GCF_002388935.1 Hyphomonas sp. UBA4494 | reverse complement strand
CAAGGACCAGACACCATGACCCCACCCGCCCTGCCCGATCACATCCCGACGCCCGTCTTCGTGCTGGACGCGGCGCGCCTGCGCGCAAATCTGGAAACCGCCCAGCGCGTGCGCGAGGCGGCCAGATGCAAGATATTGCTGGCGACCAAGGCCTTCTCCCTGCCGGCGGCCTTTCCGCTGATGACCGACTATCTGGACGGCACCACGGCCAGCGGCGAACAGGAAGCCATCATGGGGCATGAAAGCTTTGGCAAGGAAGTACATGTCTATTCCCCGGCCTATACCGAAGCCGAAGTGCGCCGCCTGACCGAGGTGGCCGAGCATATCTATTTCAATTCTCTCGAACAGCTGGAACGCTTTGGCGACATTGCCCGCGATGGCGACGCCAAGATCGGCCTGCGCGTCAATCCCGGCTATTCAAATGCAACCCTGGGCGGCGACCTCTACAATCCGTGCGCACCAGGCAGCCGATTTGGCGAAGTGCCGTCAAAGCTCGACCAGGTCGACTGGTCCGGCATCGACATCTTTCACGTCCATGCGCTGTGCGAGAGCCTGCATGAAGGCTCAGTCGGGCTGATAGAATTCGTCGCCGAGAATTTCGGTCAGTACATCGAGCAGGTGAATACGGTGAATTTCGGCGGCGGGCACTTCCTCAACAAGGAAGGCTATGACGTCGATGCGCTGATTGCTGCCATCAAGGCGTTCAAGGCGCGCTTTGGCGTGGAAGTCGTGCTGGAGCCGGGCGCAGGCCTCGTCGTGAATACGGGAGAGTTGTACGCGACCGTGCTGGCGCTGCACTGGAACGAGGTCGATCTCGCCATCCTCGATGCCTCCGCCTCAACCCATATGCCAGACGTGCTGGAAGTGCCCTATCGGCCGGACGTGATCGGGGCCGGCCAGCCCGGCCAGAAGGCGCACACCTATCGCTTCGGTGGCAAGACGTGCATGACCGGCGACGTGATCGGAGAATACTCTTTCGATGCCCCACTCAAGCCGGGCGACACGATCGTCTTCACCGACCAGATGCATTATTCCTTCGTCAAGACGAACACGTTTAACGGCACGCCGCTGGCAAACCTGGCGGTGCGCTGGGAAGACGGCATCATCGAGAGCCTGTCCGATTTCGGCTATGAGGAATTCCGCCGGCGATTGGGCCGCTGACCCTCAGCCCTTAGATAGATTGACCTGCTGATCATTCCCGAGTGATGGGATGCGGCGCCGCGCTTTCGCCACAGCTTCCATATCCAGATCGGCCAGGATCACGCCGGGCTCAGCATCCGCCTTTTCCGCCAGCACCTCACCCCAGGGCGAGACGATCAGAGAGTGGCCAAAGGTCTCGCGGCCGTCTTCATGTTTGCCGCCCTGCGCGGGGGCGATGATGAAGCTGCCGGTCTCGATGGCGCGCGCCCGGACGAGGACATGCCAGTGCGCCTTGCCCGTCACGCGCGTGAACGCCGCTGGGATGGTCAGGATGCCTGCGCCCGCCTGCGCAAGCTTGCGATAGAGATGCGGGAAGCGGACATCATAGCAGATCGTCATTCCCAGCTTGCCGAACTCAGTCTCCGCCAGCACGGCGCGCTCGCCCGGCCGGTAAGCGCGGCTTTCGCGATAGCTCTGCCCGTCGCCCACTTCGACATCGAACATGTGGATCTTGTCATAGCGGGCCCGGACGCTGCCATCCGGCGCGATCAGGACAGACCGATTGGCCAGCCGGTCCTCGCCTTCGAGAGTCACGGCGATCGAGCCGATCAGCACCCAGATGCCAAGCTCAGCCGCCAGGGAACGCATCGCGGCGAGCGTCTGGTCATCTGCCTCGGGAACAATCTTTGGACGCGCCTTGCCGGGACGTATGTCCAACAGGTTCGTCATTTCCGGGGTTGTCACCAGTTGCGCCCCCTGCCCCGCCGCGTCGCGGATCAGGGCAGAGGCCGCCGCGATATTCGGGGCGATCTCCACACCCGACCGCATCTGGACACAGGCAACACGAAGATGGGTCATGGCCATTGGCCTCGCCGGATCAGGCTGGCTCCCATTCTGACAGCGCAGCGTCGATGATGCCGGTGGCTTCACGCACATTATCGTCCGTGATGACAAGTGGCGGCGCGAGACGCAGGACCATGTTCCCGGCCACACCGACCAGAAGGTTCTTGTCACGGCAGACGCCTTGCAGGCTTTTCGGGTCGGATTTCATCTTGAGACCGGTGAGCAGCCCTTTGCCGGTCACCGCTTCGACCTTGTCCGGATGGCTATCAGCGAGGCTTTTCAGGCCCTGCGCAAGTGTGCCGGAGACCCGGCGCACTTCAGCCAGGAAGTCTTCGCTGGAAATGATGTCCCAGACGACATTGCCGACCGCCATGGCGAGCGGGTTGCCGCCATAGGTCGATCCATGGCTGCCGGGCTGCATATGTTCGCCGACCGCTTCGGTCGTCAGGCAGGCGCCGAACGGGAAGCCGCCGCCAATGCCCTTGGCCGAGCACAGGATATCCGGCGCGGCGCCTTCAACCCATTCGTGAGCGAACAGTTTTCCTGTCCGGCCCATGCCGCACTGGACTTCATCATAGATCAGCAGGATGCCGTGCTCGTCGCAAAGCTCACGCAGCCCGATCAGACAGGCGTCGGGCATGGCACGTACGCCACCCTCACCCTGGACAGGCTCAACGAAAATGGCAGCTGTGGTCGGCTGGGCCGCTGCCGTCTTCAAAGCGTCATGGTCGCCCCATTCAAGGTGCACAAAGCCCGGCAATTTCGGACCAAAGCCTTCGAGATATTTCGGATTGCCACCGGCATTGATCGCGCCGAGCGAGCGACCGTGGAATGCACCGGTGAACGTAATGATGTCGATGCGCGATTCATTACCATTCGCCCAGTGGTATTTGCGGGCGGACTTGATGGCGCATTCGACGGCTTCGGTGCCGGAATTGGTGAAGAAGACGCGGTCAGCGAATGTATCGCGGCAGATCTTGTCGGACAGTTCTTCGGCGCCGCGCACGCGGAACATGTTGGAGGTGTGCCACAGCTTGCCGGCCTGCTCCTGCAGGGCCTCGACCATGGCGGGATGAGCGTGGCCCAGCGCGTTCACGGCGATGCCGGCGATGAAATCGAGATATCGCGTGCCGTCCTCGGTGAAGAGGCAGACGCCCTCCCCCTTCTCGAAAACCTGCTCTGGCGGCCGGTAGACCGGCATGATGTGCTGGCGCGGATCGCTCATGATAACTCCTTGCGTGCGCAAAATCCTGTTTGGTCCACGCTTGGCCGCGCCGATGGGCGAAGTCAACTCACGGGCTGGTGCACGCCCGCTACAAGCTGACGATTAAGCTGTACTGATCCGCATCATGAAAAAAGTTTAATCGAAAAACGATAATTATGATTGACGTTTATCGATAATCCTTTATTGATAATCAGGAAGCCAAGACGGACCGGGGTGATGTCCAAAACGCCCCCTACCTCACCTGAGCCGTTGCTCCGGACCGTCCTGGTGGACCTGAATTTTTTCGGAAATGAAAAAAGGCGCGGAGAGCTTCCACCAGCTTCCGCGCCTTCCACCGTTTGCAGCGTTTCCTCCCAGAAACTTGCCGTGTCATATGGCCGCGCTTTATTGCGTGTGTCAAGATTGTGAATTCAAATTTTTCAATATGAGCAATTCTTCAACATTTGCTGCACCGCCCAATAGTGACAGGGACTTCAGAGCAGCCTGACTCCATGACGAATTTGCAGACACCGCCAAAACGGCCTCGCTTTTCAACATTATTCCATCTGAAACAATTTTCAGCCCGTTCGCCTTGAGCGTCGCGCCGGTCGAAGTGATGTCGACAATCACGTCCGCTGCGCCAGTGGCAGGCGCTGCTTCGGTTGCCCCCGCGCTTTCGACGAGCCGATATTCACCCACGGACTTGGCGGCGAAGAAGCGCCGTGTCAGCCGCATATATTTGGTGGCTACCCTGAGACGGCGATGATGCGCCTTGCGGAATGCAGCCCCGGCAGCTTCCAGATCAGACATCGTGTCCACATCAATCCAGGCCTGCGGCACGGCGACGATCACATCTGCACCACCAAAGCCGAGTCGTTCCAACACATGGAAATCCTCTGGCCCCGTCGGCGCGAGGTCCTGCAACAAATCTTCACCCGTCACGCCCGCATGGATACTGCCATCGATCAGCCCCTGTGCGATCTCGCGCGCAGAGAGAAGCCGCATATCGACTTCGCCCAATCCCGAGATTTCCGCCTGGTAGCCGCGCTCGCCACCAATCTGGCGCACTTCAAATCCACGGGCTTTCAGCCACTCCTCGGATTTCTCCTTCAGCCGTCCCTTGGAGGGGATCGCAAGTGACAGAACGCTCATGCCGCCTCTCCTTTTGCACGCAGGATGCGATCTGGCCGGACCACGCCGCCAATACCTGACGCCGAGGCCCTAGACCGGGACAGGCCTTCGATCAGGCCATCATAGCGCCCGCCCGAGGCGAGCGGCTGGCGGGAGGTCAAATTCTCACCGAACGATTCGAAGACAAAGCCATCATAATACGTAAACCGCCGACCGAAGCCGGACCGGAAGCGCGCCTCGCTGGCGACGCCCGGCACTGCAGATAGGATCGCCTCCATTCGGCGGGCAACCCGTTCGATTACGGAGGACATGGCCGCGAGCCCGTGTTTGTCACTGATGGTGGCAAGCACGTCAGCCGCCTCCCCTGCTGGGCAGTTCACACCGGCAAGGTCAGACAGCGCTGCCCGCGCCGCCTCCGGCACACCACCTGCGGCATGCACCGCCGCCTTTCCGCGCAGACCCGCGACGATTTCGGCAACGCTGCGGGTACCGATCATCGGAATGCCGCGATCACTCAGAACTTTCAAAAATGCGTCTTCCGCCGCCTTCGCGCCGCCTGCATCCAGAACGGGCTGAAGGTCTGACGCCGGCGGTTGAGGCGCAGCATCGAGCAGCTCGCTGACCCCGCCCTCCTGGCGGAAGGCCCGCTTCAAAAGGTCTGTCGTGATACGCGCAAGACCAAGCGCGTCCACAAAGGTTGGAAAAATCGAGAGGTCGCCCATTTCAGTCGCCGTGGGCGACACATCGCAAGCGGCAACGGCTTCGCGTACCAGCGCAAAAGCTTCAGCGTCCGCATCTGCGCCGCTTTCCTTGCCGAACCATTCAAAGCCGACCTGGGTGAATTCCATCGGGTCGCCAGCAGAGGCCGGCAGTCGGAAGGCCCGCGCGGCATAAGTGTAGGCCTTGGCTCCGTCGCCACCCGCAGCGCGCCTGTCCGCCTCCTGCCCCGCCACCGGCAGGGTGAGGTCTGGCCGCATGACCATTTCATTGCCGCGATGATCGGAGAACACACAGAGACGTGCCCGCACCGCTTCGCCGGAGAGCTCCAGCGGGATATCAGACGGCAGGATATAGGCCGGGTCTACCGGTTCGGCGCCCGTTGCCTCGAAAACGCCGCGTGCTGCAGCGGCGAGAGTCTCGTGCGTCATTTCTGGGCCTCGGTGATCTTGCGAATAGCTTCGACCATTTCGGCGCGGGGCACTTCGAACTGACCTGGACGGGCTTCCCGGTATTCTTCGTTGGACTTGATGGCTTTCGCCTTGAGCGCGCCCATTTCAAGGTCCTTGATCGTGACCGTGCCTTTGGCCAGCTCATCCTCTCCCACCATGACGACAGCAGGCGATGACCGGCGGTCAGCATATTTCATCTGCGGCCGCATGCCGGATGCACCCATATAGGCCTCGGCCCGGATGCCGGCCCGGCGCAGTTCGGTTGCGAGCTGCAGGGCGATGGTCGGGTCTTCCTTGTCGAAATTCAGCACAACAACCGGGCCGTCCAGCGTCTCTGTTTCGCCCATGATCTGCATCGCCGCTGCGAGGCGCGAGATGCCGATGGAGAAGCCGGTCGCCGGAACCGTCTCACCGGTAAAGCGCGCGACGAGGTCATCATAGCGCCCGCCGCCCCCGATGGAGCCGATGCGATAGGTCTTGCCGTCTTCGCCGGTCACTTCGCGGAGAAGCTCGGCCTCATAGACGGGGCCGGTATAATATTCGAGGCCGCGGACAACGGATGGATCGATCACGACATCGCCTTCCGGCGCGCCGAGCGCTTCAAGCGCCCTGGCGATGGCTTCGAGTTCAACGAGGCCAGCCTTGCCCTCTTCGGTATCCCCCGTCGCCTTGACGAGATTGGCCAGCGTTTCAGCGCGCGTGTCGGCCCCCGCCTGCGCGAAGGCGAGTACGCGGGTTACTTCTGAAGCGCCGAGTCCCGCCCCTTTTGTATAATCCCCGCTCTCATCCATACGGCCTGCGCCGAGCAGGTCCGCGACGCCCTCGGCGCCAAGACGGTCCAGCTTGTCCAGCGCGCGCAGGATCGCGAGGCGCGTGTCCGCGCTTGTCGCGCCGACTCCATCAAGCACGCCATTGAGCAAGCGGCGCGTGTTCACGCGGATCACGAACTCGCCCGGTGCCATGCCAACCGCGCGCAGCGCTTCGGCGCCCATGGCGATCATCTCGGCATCGGCATGATAGCCCGGCGCGCCAATCGTGTCGGCATCGCACTGCCAGAATTCACGGAACCGGCCGGGACCCGGCTTTTCATTCCGCCAGACCGGACCGGCGGCATAGCGACGGAACGGCTTGCCCAGCGACTGGCCCGCCTCGGCCACGAACCGGGCCAGCGGCGCGGTCAGATCATAGCGCAGCGACATCCACTGCTCGTCATCATCCTGAATGGCAAACACGCCGGCATTCGGTCGGTCATCATCTGGTAAGAACTTGCCAAGCGCGTCGGCATATTCAAAGGCGCTGGTTTCCAACGCCTCGAAGCCCCATTGGCGGTAGACGCCGGTGATCGTCTCGACCAGCCCGGCCTGAGCATGGATCAGGCTCTCGCGCTTGTCCGGAAAGCCGCGCGGCTTGCGGGCAAGATCCTTGCCGGTGAGGGGCGGTGTGTCCTTGTCGCTCATGATCGTCTCAGGTCCTGGTTGCCGACGCGCTCCGCATAGACGGAGACGCACAGATTGGAAAGGCAACACGTCGGCGCAGCGCGGACCGGGCGCGGCCTGCCTCATCTGGTCTGGTTCGGAAGAATGAACACTTTCAGGAGGCGCAGCCGGACCGGTTCGCGCCTCGTCGGCGCGTCACGAATGATGGTGATGGTGGTGCAGTGCGATGTTCATTGCGTCGCCGGATACGCAGCCACCCGGCCGGAGTCAACCATTGGCCAGGCGGTCAGGCGTCCTGGCTGGCACGCTTGAAGGGCTTCTGCTGGCCGTCGCGGCGCTCGATCACCTTGAAGATGCCCGTGCCCCGCATCAGCAATTTGTCGCCCGTCCAGATGCGGCCTTCGACCGTGAAGATGTCGCCCTGACGACCGACAACTTCGGCCTTGCCTTCGACGAAGCTGCCCATCGACGCGCCGGAGAGGAAATCGCACATCAGACGGACCGTGACCCACCACGTGTCCTCATCCTTTTCGACCGCAGCACCCCAAGCCATGTCGGCAAAGGTCATCATCATGCCGCCATGCGCATTCATCATGCCATTGGTATGGTATTCCTCGACCCTGAAGGCACGCGTCAGGCCGGTCTCGTCCCGCTTCTCGAAGAGGGGCCCAATCTGGCGGCCAAAGCCGCGATGCCATGGCAGGATGGAATAGCCCTCAGGCGTGTCGAAAGTCTGGTTTCTGGTAAGATCGTCGCTCATGGGAATCGGATTAGCGCCTCCTGCCTGAGAGTGCCAGAGGCGAGACAAACTTCCTTTGGGTCAGTCGAGCCCAACAGCAGCCTTGGCCTCAGCCTGCCGCGCGGCGACCTTCTCAATATCGAAGCCTTCGAGGCTTTCATTGAAGAGGCGATAGAAATTCAATTCTGCTCCAAGGCGGAGGTAGGCTGCGCCCAGTCCGATAGCGGCCCGGTCCATGAAGACGAATTCGCGTGGGATCTTAACGGGGCCCTTTTCCTTGAGCAGCTTGCGAACGGCAAAGGCTTCCTTGCGGCCATACTCGCCGGGCGTCACACCGTCCGCGACTGAACGCACGCGGTCGTCCAACAGTGGTCCATATATAAAGCGCGCCCAGATATTCAGCACTTCGACCAGCTCGCGGGACAAGCCGCTGAAGCCCCATTTCTCATAGGCGGCATAGGCCGCGTCGAAATCGTCCGCCAGGATCGCGCGATAGAGATCGACCACGCCGCTGACGAACTCCGGCGGGAAAATGCGGATACAGCCGAAGTCCAGCAGGTTGAGGCCAGTGCCCTCCCCCGTCACCTGATAGTTTCCGAGATGCGGGTCACCGTGGATCACCGCATGGGCGTTGAACGGCCCCCACCATGTCCAGAACAACATTTCCGCAATCCGGTTGCGCACCTCCTGCGGGGCATCCTCAAACGCATCCAGCCGCTTGCCGGATACCCAGCTCATGGTCAGCAACCGGTCGGTGGACAGTTCGGGCACCGGATCCGGCACGGTGACGAAATCGCGATCCGCCAGCATGTTCGCATAGAGTGCCATATGCTTGGCCTCGCGCGCATAATCGAGCTCTTCACGGAGGCGGTCGGTGATTTCGACCACCATCGCGCTCGGGTCGATAGAGCCATCCATCCGCTTGAACAGGCCCAGCATGGTCTTGAGCTGGCCAATATCGGATTCCACCGCGCTGGCCATGTCTGGATATTGCAGCTTGCAGGCGACCCGGCGCCCGTCATGCAGGGTCGCGCCATGGACCTGGCCAAGCGAGGCGGCATGCGAGGCCTCCTTTTCGAACGCGCCGAACTTTTCCTGCCAGTCGGCGCCCAGTTCAGCGCGCATCCGGCGTTTCACGAAAGGCCATCCCATGGCAGGGGCTTCAGCCTGCAGCTGGCTGAGTTCGGCGGCATATTCGGGCGGCAGGAAATCCGGAATGGTCGACACCATCTGGGCCACCTTCATCAGCGGACCTTTGGACTTACCGAGCGCAGCGGCCAGCGCACGGGCAATCTTTTCATCCCCCTGATCCCCCCCGAACAGGCTTTGCGTGGCGAAGGTTAGACCCGCGCCAGACAGGTTGGCACCAACCCGTGCGCTGCGCGCAATCCGGCCCGACAAGCGGTTGCGCTCCGGGTCACGGGGTGTTTGTGTGTCGTCCGTCATGGATGGGATATAGGGTGCTGCCTTGAAAACAACCAATCGCGTATATTGTCGGCCTTTCCCGGCATATGACTCGCAATGGATGACAAATGCGTCATGTTCGCGGTATAGGCCCGCCTTCGCGAATTGATCCGCAACAGAAAAAGCGCATCGCCCTCCAGATTTTGCCGGCCCCGGGCAGCCGGATGTAGAGTGTCCCGAAAGTTAAAGGCCGCTGCAGATCAAATTGCCAGCGCCACACCGCGACGAGCAGGATTTAGTAAATGTCTTACAAAACGCTTCTCACCGAGATTGACCAGGAAGCCGGCTTCGCCGTGATCACGCTCAATCGCGCCGAGAGCCTGAACGCCCTCTGCGAAGAGATGATGAATGAGCTGACAGATGCGCTGGATCGATTTGAAGCCGATCCGGACATTGGCTGCATCATCCTGACGGGCGGCAAGAAAGCCTTTTCGGGTGGCGCAGATATCAAGGAAATTCAGGAAAAAACCTATCCTGAGTCCTATTATGAAGATTTCATCAGCCGGAACTGGGAACGCGCAGCTCGCGCCCGCAAACCCATTGTGGCCGCCGTTTCCGGCTATGCCATTGGCGGCGGATGCGAACTGGCCCTGATGTGCGACATCATACTGGCAGCGGATACCGCCAGGTTCGGACAGCCGGAAGTGCGCCTCGGCGTCATGCCGGGCGCCGGCGGCACACAGCGTCTGGCCCGCGTGATAGGTAAATCCAAGACGATGGAACTCTGCCTGACTGGTCGCATGATGGAGGCTGAAGAAGCCGAGCGTTGTGGCCTTGTCAGCCGGGTCGTCCCTGCCGACGACCTTATGGATGCTGCGCGGGAACTCGCCCGCACGATCGCATCCATGCCTCTGGCGGCCGCCATGCTGACCAAGGAAGCCATCAAAGTGGCCTATGAGACTCCGCTTTCGCAAGGCATCCAGTTTGAACGCCGCATGTTTCAGTCCCTGTTCTCGACGGATGATCAGAAAGAGGGCATGGCCGCCTATGTCGAGAAACGCTCCGCTCATTTCAAAGACAAATGATGCTGAAAGCCCCGGCCCACCTGCTATTTCCTGCAACCAGCCTCAATTGCGCGGTTGACGCCTTCGCACCGTTTATGTATTCCCCCGCCTTCAGCCCGAAGGGAGCCCTTTGGGCCACAGGAGTTTAATATGGCTAATACCCGTTCCGCCAAGAAAATGGTCCGCAAGATTGCGAACCGCACCGAAGTGAACAAAGCCCGCCGCTCGCGCGTGCGTACTTTTGTTCGCAAGGTCGAAGAAGCAATCGAAGCTGGCGACAAGTCTGCTGCCCAGGAAGCGCTGCGCTCTGCTCAGCCTGAACTGATGCGCGCGGTGACCAAAGGCGTCATGCACAAGAATACATCATCGCGGAAAGTTTCGCGTCTGTCAGCTCGCGTCAAAGCGATGGGCTGATCGGACTTTTCCCGATTGGAAATTTGAAACCCGCCTGATGGTTCAGGCGGGTTTTTTCATGTCAATCTCCTAATACAACAAATTGGACCTTTCGAGTTTCAGCATCATTTCTACTGGATGTTTCATGGTAGGATTGCGAATTTGGGCTGACTGACGGGGTCCGGGTTGCGGTAATGTAGGGACTCGTCAGCGATCCTGAGAAACACGTCGATTTTCTGCAGATATCCACAGCCTTATACCCGCGCCCCCTGTTGACAGAACAGGTGCGAACAAATGTGTGGGGCGACTCACTCACAAAAAAAGATCAGTGCTCAAGCACCTGATTTGATTGCGGTTTGAGGTACAGTACGAAGAGTCAACTCATCAAATCCTGTTGTCGCATAAAAGTAGCACTTGTCAGCAAAACCCCCAGTGAGTAATTTCAATTTACCAACAGAAAAGTTCTCCCGACACGGAGTATTGAGTGTGACCGAATTTCGGTTCGGAAGGGAAACTGCGTGCCAGTTGGTCAGGGTGAAATTATAACTAGAAAATGGGGCTCGGCATGGACGGGAACAAACTCTTTGATTCAAAAACTGGCGTAGACTTCGAGAAGATGAATAAAGGCAAGAATGCTCCGGGCAAGGAGATTTGGCTGACTGTCAAAGCCCATCTTGCGACAATCCTCAACACCGCCGACTATGATCGCTGGATCGATGGCCTGCGCTTGGTCGCTGAGTTCAATGGCGAAATGGTGATCGCGGCGCGCGACCCGCTGTCTTTTGACCGCGTGTATGGCGCACACCGCCATGCGATCCAGCGCATCTGGCGCGAGCATGACCCGGCAGGCCGAGCGATCAAGCTCGTCTGCTGGCGTACCGCGCCCGCTGAGCTGCTCGACATTGTCGAGGACCCATGGGCCAAGGCGGAGATCGCCGAGGCCGCGCCCGAGCAGGCGAAACCTGTCGGTTCCGGCTCCGGCGCGCCTGTTATGAGCTTTGAGACGCTCGTCACGGGTGAGGCGAACGAGCTGGCTGTCCAGATGGCCAAACGCATTGCAGGCGGGTTGCCGGTCGGAACGCTGACAACCTTGTTCTACGGCCTGCAAGGCACTGGCAAGACACACATCCTGCACGCATTGAAGACCGCTGCAGAGCAGCGCGGCGAGGATTGTCACATTGTCTATCTGACGGCCGAGGAGTTCCTCTCATCCTACACCGATGGCGTGAAGGTGAAGGATACGAGCGCCCTCAAGAAGCGGCTGCGCGCGGCGACGATCCTGATGATCGACGATCTTCACCGGATCAGCGGCAAGCCCGGCACCGAGACGGAACTGTTTCAGAACATTCGCGAAGTCACGGCCAATGGCGGCCATGTCGTGCTGGCGGGTGACAAGGCCCCCGGCGATGTCACCGGGTTCAGCCCGCGCATGATCAGTGAGCTGAAAGGCGCGACCACTGTTGAGGTTGGCGCACCGGATGCAGGCATGCGGCACCAAATCATGCGCCACCTCGCTGACCACATCGAGGCCGGTCACCCGAACTTTGCGGTCACCGACGAAATGATTGCCGAGTTCAATGCCGGCATCCGTGGTCAGGCCCGCGAGATGACGGGTGCGATCTGGAACCTCTACACCGAAGCGGCCTTCGGCATTCGCACGCCCACAATGGAAATGGTTCACAAGATCATCCGCCGGACCGAAGGCGATGTCCGCCAGCCCTCCATCGAACTGGTCAAGAAGGCTGCCATGAAAGTGTTCGAGGTTTCCAAGGCTGACATGGAGAGCCCGAGCAAGGCACGCGCCGTGGTGTATCCACGCCAGATTGCCATGTATCTCTGCCGCGAACTGACCGGGAAATCCTTCCCGCAGATCGGTTACAGTTTCGGCAAGCGTGACCATACCACGATCCTGTACGCGCACCGCAAAGTGTCCAAGGCCTTGCCTGAGAACAATGAATTGGGCGCGCACATCAAAGCCGTGAACGAGACCATCCTGGAGCTACAGGCGGCAGGCATGAATTAGGCAAACCCAGCTGAGAGCGGCGAATCTACGATCGGCGCTTGGCTTTTGCCTTTGTTTGAGTAAGTGTGCTCGGCCCGCTCTCCCCACAGAGCGGGCCGATTCCATTCCGGACCGCCGGTTCCGGGCGGAAGCGGCAGGACTGGTGAAGAATTCCGGGCCTTTTCCAAGGCCCCCCGATGAACGGAACGGACGATGAAACTGACGATTGAACGCGGCGACCTGCTGAACGCACTCTCTCACGTGCAGAATGTGGTGGAGCGCCGGAACACAATTCCGATCCTCTCCAATGTCTTGCTTCAAGCAAGCAATGGCGAGCTGAAACTCACTGCGACCGATCTCGACATCGAGGCCGTGGACAGCGCGGATGCAACCGTCACGCGCGAAGGCGCGGTCACGGCCCCGGCCGGTACGCTGTTTGACGTCGTCCGCAAACTGCCTGCAGGCTCCGAAGTCGAACTGGAAGTCCAACCCGAAGGCCAGCGCCTCGCGATCACCGCAGGCCGCTCGCACTTTGAACTGCCGACCCTGCCAGCATCCGACTTCCAGACCATGAGCTCTGACGACACGCCGACCAAATTCTCACTTGGCGCTAAGGAATTCGCCCGTTTGATCGACAAGACCCGCTTCGCGATCTCCACTGAAGAAACCCGCTACTATCTGAACGGCGTTTATCTTCACGGAGCCAAGACCGAAGACGGTACGGCCGTGCTCCGCACCGTTGCCACAGACGGCCATCGTCTTGCCCTGGCAGAACTTCCGGCTCCCGCCGGCGCGGAAAATCTCGAAGGCATCATCGTGCCCCGCAAGGCGGTCGCGGAAGCGCGCCGCCTCGTCGACGGGGTGGATGACGACATCGAAATCGAAGTCTCCGACACGAAGATCGTCGTGCGTGCAGGTCGCGCCGTCCTGACTTCTAAACTGATCGACGGCTCCTTCCCGGATTATGGCCGCGTCATCCCGAAAGGGAATGACCGGAAGCTGACCATCGACAACAAGGCCTTCGAAGCCGCTGTCGACCGCGTTTCGACCGTGTCGGCCGAGCGCTCACGCTCGGTAAAAATGTCCCTGTCTGATGGCAAGCTGGTGCTGGCTGTCAATCACGCTGAAACGGGTGTGGGCAATGAAGAACTCGAAGCCGAGTATGGCTCCGAAGCGATGGAAATCGGATTCAACGCGAAATACCTGCTCGACATTGCCGGCCAGATCGAGGCTGTCGAAGCCGAGTTCATGTTCAGTGATCCTGCGTCGCCAGCGCTCGTGCTGGACCCATCAGATGATAGCGCGCGTTATGTGTTGATGCCGCTGCGGGTGTAGTTTGTCTGTGGAGCCGCTGGATCGCCGGACCCTTCTTGCCAGCGCAACCGCAGCGACCGGCTTGGCGGCCTGTGGTATCCAGACCCGGAAGGAGACAAGCATGTACGGCCTCATCGGAAAGTTCACTGCAACGGATGGCAACCGCGACGCGCTGATGCGCATCCTTATCGATGGCGTCTCGGGTATGCCCGGCTGCCTCAGCTATATCGTGGCCAGCGATCCAACCGACGCGAACGCCATCTGGATAACCGAAGCCTGGGATAGTCAGGAATGCCACACGGCGAGCCTGTCGATGCCAATCGTACAGGATGCCATCACCAAGGGCCGCCCAATGATCGCCGGCATGGAACGCATCGCAGAGACCCGGCCCGAAGGCGGCCATGGTCTCGACTCCTGACCTCTGGCCCCTCCATACAGCCTGAATGACCGCCCTGACCCGCCTGACCCTGACTGACTTTCGAAATTACGAGTCGCTCAGCCTGCCACTCGATGGCCGGCATGTCTGTCTCTATGGGTCGAATGGCGCAGGCAAGACGAATTTGCTGGAAGCCGTCAGCCAATTGGGGCCGGGCCGAGGTCTGCGTTCGGCCACCCTGCCGGAAATGATACGAAAAGACGCGCTGGGCGGTTGGACTGTTTCCGCCGCACTCGCAAACGATCAGCGGATCGGCGTAGGTGTCGATACCGGCCCCAGTACGAAACGTACGGTACGTATTGATGGCGCGCCAGCAACCGCATCCGACCTCGCAGATCTTGTGCGCATCGTCTGGCTCACGCCCACAATGGACGGTGTATTTCGTGGCAGCACGTCCGACCGGCGGCGCTTCTTTGACCGTCAGGTCATGGCCCATATGCCGACCCATGGCACCGCTGCGGGCCGTTATGAGAAAGCGATGCGCGAACGCAATGCCCTGCTGGAACGCGGTCATGTGGATCCGGCCTGGGCCGATGCCATCGAGGCCCGCATGGCGGAGTCCGGAGCAGAAATGGCCATTAACCGCGCCCATGTGCTGGAATCCCTGCAGGTGGCGATTGATGCAAGACCCGAAGGCTATTTCCCGAAGGCTGACCTCGCACTGGAAGGCAAGGCCGAACAAGCCGCCATTCGCGGCGATGACTTCAAGACGATCTTCGAAGCGCTGACCGAAACCTTCCGAACGACCCGTCGCCGCGATATCGCCGCCGGACGCACCATTGATGGTCCGCATCGCTCAGACCTCACGGTCATTCACCGGCCAACCGGTGCGCCCGCCAAGGACGCCTCAACCGGCCAGCAGAAGGCCCTGCTCATCGGCTTGATCCTCGCATCGGCTGCGGCGCTCCGCGCTGGCGGCGATGGCCCCTCTCCCCTGCTGCTGTTGGACGAGGCAGCCGCCCACCTTGATGCGGACAGGCGCGCCGCACTGTTTGATGAGCTGGCAGCGCTGGGAGGGCAAGCCTGGCTGACCGGCACCGAAGCCTTCCTGTTCGAAGCATTTGGGGACCGGGCGCAAACCGTACGCGTAGATGACGGAATGGCAGTCCCTGAAACCTAGCTCTTGATGCGCAGATCTGAAATCGACTGGGCGATCTCGCGATAGACTTCCTTCAACTCGTCCCCACTCGACGCATCAAAAGCATAAGACGGGCTGGTGGCGCAATATTCCATAATGGTTTGCCCATCAGACGTGGTCTGCACATAGGATGGCACCTGAAAACCGACCGTGTAAATCTGGACATTGGACGGCTCGGCCTTCATGGCGTCGCATAAATCCATGGCCTGCCTGAAGGAGTTTTTGCTGGCGCTGGGATGGTTTGCATTGAAATCGCCATCTGTCATCAGGATCACGGCCTTGGTCACATTGACCTCGTCATAGTCCCAGGGCTTGGCCGTCTCTGGCCAGACATTTTGCCAGTTCGGCGACAGCAGGTACCACCCCCACGCCACTCCCAGATGTCCGGCGGTGCCGCCATTCGCCGTCATGCTGTTCACATGGGCCGTCAGCGCTGCCTTGTCTTCGGTCAAGGGGACCGGCCCGGTGGCGCGGCACGTCGCATAGTAGAAATCGAGCGCGCCGGTAGAGCCATTCGCGCCGCCATTTTCGATTTCGTTTTCGCCGCGATACTTGTCGCGATCGCTATCATAGAAGTTCCAGCGTGGATTGCCTGCTCCGATCCAGGCAAAGCTGCCCGGCGCTGCGTCGCTGTCAGCATAGGTGCCTGTCCGCTCGTACACACACGTGTCAGTGGCTGACGAGTCTTCCCAGAACCATCGGGCAACGTCCCAGTCATAGTCACCATGCTGGTCACACTCATCCGGATCGCTTTCGGTGCACGTGCCGTTTTCGTAGTACATGAAACGCTTGCCGGTCGCGTCGTCATACATCCGCGCGCTATTGTAGGAATTGTAATTGCTCAACCCATTGCTGTTGGAGGTGTCGGCCGGGATAGTGACCGCACGCGTCACCTCATCAAAATACGCCCCCGCATTGACCGCATTATTGTAGGTCACAATGCCCAGCCTGACCGTGCCGTCCCGCACCTGATCATCTGGCAGCAATTCATCAAACGCGATGACCGCAGCTTCTTTCAACAGGGTCAGCCGATTGTTGCTGTTCATGGAGCCCGATACGTCGAACACAAACGAGACATCGATCTTTCCGACCGAGAAGGTCGAGGTCGAAGCGACGTTGAAGCTCATGTCGTCATTTCCCATGATGTTGGAAATGAAGGTCGGCTGGGTGCAATTCATTTTCCCGAGAATGTCTTCGCTGTCATCGGTGAAGACCACAGTGACGGGTGTACATGTCATACCGCCGCCAGCGCTCGCAATCAGCGGGCTCATGTATTCGCGAATGTCTGCGGTCACTTCCTCATCTGTCGCGCCCGCCTGGCGCGACAACGCCCCAGCCAGCACCGCCGAGTCCATCGCATATTGAACGCGCGCCTGTTGCCTGAAGATAAACTCGAGATCGACAGCCAAACCAACCAGCGCCACCATGGAGGCCAGAATGAACGCAGTGAGCACAGTCAGATTGCCGCGATCATCGCGCGCGAGTGAGTGCGATTGCCTGTTTGCAGGATACATATCCATCACTTGCCCCATCGATCGTCAGCACCTGTCTGCGAATCCTGAGTTTCGCTCAGACTGATTTCCTGCGTCTTCAGATATGGCCTCAAAATTGGTGCGGTGGGGAAAGACAGCATTTACCCTGATTGAGCCTGGACCATCTGGTTAAAACCCGCTGTCGGGCCTTGCCCCCACAGCCTGTTTCCGTGGTATCCTGAACTCTGAAAATCGATTCCCGACCGAGGCCGACATGCAGCAATATCTCAATCTCCTGCAGGACATTTTGGACAATGGCCATGAACGCGGAGATCGGACCGGCACGGGCACACGCGCTGTGTTTGGCCGTCAGATGCGGTTCGACCTTGCCGACGGCTTTCCAATGGTGACCACCAAGAAACTGCATTTGCGCTCAATCATCATCGAACTGCTCTGGTTCCTGAAAGGCGATACGAACATCGCGTATCTGAAGGAGAACGGCGTTTCGATCTGGGATGAGTGGGCCGATGAGAATGGCGACCTTGGCCCCGTCTATGGCAAGCAGTGGCGCAGTTGGGCCGCGCCGGACGGCCGGGTGATTGACCAGATCCAGTGGGTTCTGGACGAAATCCGCACCAATCCCAATTCCCGCCGCTTGATTGTGTCCGCCTGGAACCCGGCCGATGTGAACGACATGGCCCTGCCCCCTTGTCACTGCCTGTTCCAGTTCAATGTCATGGACGGCAAGCTAAACTGCCAGCTCTACCAGCGTTCGGCCGATGTCTTCCTCGGCGTACCGTTCAACATCGCATCCTATGCGCTACTCACCCTGATGATGGCGCGCGCGACCGGGCTGGAAGCCGGCGAGTTCGTCCACACATTCGGCGATGCGCACCTCTACTTGAACCATATGGAGCAGACCCGGCTCCAGCTGACCCGTGAGCCGCGTGCCCTGCCCCGCATGATCCTGAATCCCGACAAGACCGACCTGTTCGGCTGGGAGTATTCAGACTTCACGGTCGAAGGCTACGAACCGCACGCTCACATCAAGGCGCCGGTGGCCGTCTAGGAATCATTGAGGCTCTGCCAAGCCGTCCAGGCGTCGCCCGCATACATCAGGCTTGGGCCACCGCCCATGTAAACGGTCATGCCGAGCGTCTCGGCCACTTCCTCATCCGTCGCGCCCAGCCTCTTGAGCGCCTTGGTGTGAAAGCCGATACATCCATCGCACTGCTTGGCAACGCCGATGGCGAGCGCGATCAGTTCCTTGGTCTTCGTGTCGAGCGCCCCATCCGCGAGAGCGGCCTTCGCCATCGCGTTGAACTGCGTCAGCGTCTCCTTGGCCCCGGTGCCGCGAAGCCCGGATATTCCCTCGCTGATCGCACCCGTTATCACGCCATAGTCCTTCTTGCCGTCCGCCATGATCGACTCCTTATTTGCATATTTGCGCAAATATGCATGTTTCTATGACATCAGCAATATGGGTATTCCCGGATAGTGCAGTCAGGCGGCCGCCGGATCCACGAGACCGAGGTTTTCCCGCCGCCGAATGACTGCCGAAACGATAACCGCGCCGACCATCTTGCCGATCACGAACACGATCCAGTTCCACACATGCAGCGAGTTTCCGGGGTCCATGCCAAGTTCCATCTGCTTGGCGAGATCAGCGCCATACAGAAACACAGTCGTATCGACCGGCGCTGCCAGCGCGCTGGAGAGCAGAATCCGGGTCGATAGCCGATATTTGGTGAAGGTGAACATCAGCCAATCCACCCCCTCGGAAATGGCAAATGCGATGCCGCTGGCCAGCGCAATCACGGGCCACGCATAGTAAAACGACCAGGCGATCGCCATGGCCATCACAAGCAACACCCGGTGGCCCATTTCGCGTTGCACGAAATCGCGGACCACGAACACCATTCCGGTTACCATTGTCATCGGATGGAGAGACACGCCTTGAGCGGTCAGTCCGGTGCCTGTCGGGGCAAGAATCTGAAACTCCGGGATGATCCCGAACGACCAGTTCAAAAAGGGAATGAGTGCGACATAAATGAGCGCCCATCCGCGCCCTCTGAGCAGCCAAATTGCCAAGAACGACAACAGAAGAGCAGGAATTGCCAGTCCGATTTGTTCCGGGTTTCCATTGGTCAGAATCGCTACAATCGATTTCATTCTGATTATCCCCCACGGAACTGTTTTTGGGCTTGTGAAAACTGATGAAAGAAGGTTGCATTCACCATACAAACTCGGCTCTGCATGTATTCACGCAGACGCTTCTGGTCACAAGGGCCGCGCGCGAAATTGGATGCAAGTAGATTGGAACCGGTCACTATGTCGGCACATGTAAAACTTTGCCTGATTGCCGCCAGGGCCAGCAACAATGTGATTGGTTCAGGAGGTGATCTGCCCTGGCGCCTGAAAAGTGACCTAGCATTCTTCAAGAAAGCGACGCTTGGGTGCCCAATCATCATGGGCCGAAAGACCTGGGAAAGTTTGCCGGTGCGCCCGCTCAAAGGTCGCGAGAACATCGTGATGACCCGCGACTGGGCCTACAATGCCGAAGGCGCCCGTGTCTATTCCAGCTTTGCGGCGGCAACGAACTCCGCCCGCGCCGTGGCCGCCAGAACCGACGCCGACAAGGTTTTCGTGATCGGTGGCGAAGCCATCTACAAATTGGCCCTGCCGATTGCAGATCGCCTCTATCTTACGGAAGTCGATGCTGCACCCGATGGAGACGCTCATTTCCCGGAAATCGACGCAAAGCAGTGGAAAGAAACCGGCGCAGAACAGTTCGAGGCCGGCGAAGGCAATGATTTCGCCTTCTCCATCCGCCAGCTCGACCGGATCAGCGCGTTCACTTCCCCCTAGGATACGCGTTGTCCTTCCCCATCGCGACGCCTAACCTCCTCCCAAAAAAGGGCGAGGAGGAAACAGCCACATGGAATACGAAATCATCACGAGCGGTCTGCGCTTTCCGGAGGGCCCGGTCGTCATGGCCGATGGCAGCATTATCGTTGTCGAGATCGAGAAGAAATGCATCACGCGCTGCTGGGGTGACGGCAAGACCGAAGTGATCGCGACGCCCGGCGGTGGCCCCAACGGCCTTGCGATCGGTCCGGACGGCGCACTCTGGGTCTGCAATAATGGCGGCTTCATCTATACTGACATGGACGGTTTGCTCATCCCCGGAAACTGTCCGGACGATTATGATGGTGGCCGCATCGAACGGGTTGATCTTTCTACAGGCAAGGTTGACCGGGTACTGGACACAGTGGGTGGGCACCCCCTGAAAGGCCCCAACGATCTCGTCTTCGACAAGGCAGGCAATCTCTACTTCACCGATCATGGCAAAACCTACTCGCGCCACCGCGATTTCGGCGGGCTCTTTTTCCTCGCCAATGGTGCCAGCGAAGCCAAGGAACTGGACTTCCATTATAGTAGTCCAAACGGTGTCGGCCTTGCTCCTGATGAGCAGACCGTCTTCATGGCCGACACCATGACCGGACGCATGTGGGCGTTTGATTTGGAAAGCCCCGGCATCATCAAACCTGCCTCCCCTTTCAATGGCGGGCGCGTAGTCGCCACCATGCCGGGCCTACAGTATTTTGACAGCCTGGCCATGACGGCGGCGGGCAATGTCTGTGTCGCAACCATTCTGAATGGCGGCATCACAACGATCACGCCGGGCGGAGATTTTCACCACACGGCTTTTCCCGACCAGATCGTCACCAATATCGCCTTTGGTGGCGACGATATGCAGGACGCCTATGTCACCCTGTCGAGTACCGGCCAGCTTGCCAAATGCCGGTGGCCGGAGCCGGGCCTGAAACTGAACTTCAACGCCTAGTTTGCAATTCAGGAGGATAAGCGATGAGAGTTCTCAAAATCATTCTGATCGCCGCGACAGTCCTGGTGCTCGCCGTGATTGGCGCACGCAGCCTGTTCGGCGTACAAATTGGCGAGTTTGCGTTCAAAGCTGCGGTCAAATCGACCTTGGGGCAAAATGCGCTTACCGACGCACCAGACGGTCTGACCGTTGTACTTGTCGGCACGGGATCTCCCCTGCCCGATCCGGGGCGTGTGGGACCCATGACGGTGGTCGTTGCGGGAGACCGCGTCTTTATCGTTGATGCCGGGGCCGGATCAGGCCGAAGATTCGGAGAGCTGCGTCTGCCCTGGACCAATGTCGAGGCGGTGTTCCTGACCCATTTCCATTCCGATCACATTGATGGGCTTGGCGAAGTGATGCTGCAACACTGGGCAGCCGGTGGCGCACAGGCACCCTTGCCGATCAACGGTCCGGATGGCGTCGGCCAGGTCGTCGCTGGCTTCGACGCTGCTTATGCTCTGGATTCTGCATACCGTGTCGCCCATCACGGAGCGGATGTCCTGTCCCCATCTGGACGAGGCGCAGATGCTGTTCCAATCACGCCTGCGAGCACAGCTCGCAAAGTGTATGACCGCGATGGCCTGAACGTTACCGCAGTTTCAGTCGATCATGATCCAGTTGAGCCAGCTGTAGCCTACCGGTTCGACTACAAAGGACGGTCCGTCACGATTTCCGGAGATACGGTCAAGGATCCACGCTTGGTCGCCTTGGCGCGGGACACGGACATACTCGTTCACGAAGCGTTGAATGCCGACATGGTCAGCCAAATCCGCGACCAACTCAATGCGAACGGGCAGGCCCGCCTCGCGGCCATCATGAACGATATCCTCGACTACCACACGACGCCGGTCGAGGGCGCGGAAGTCGCCAGCGAAGCGGGCGCGCGCATGCTGGTCTTCAGCCATTTCGTTCCGGCGGTGCCGAGCCGCCTTCTATACCCGGCATTCCTGAAAGGAACGGATGACGCCTATGATGGCCCGATCATTATGGGCGAAGACGGCATGGCATTCGAATTGTCTGCAAGCAGCGAGAAGATCGTCCGTAAGCGGCTGGATTAGACCCGGTTCGCTTCGGCCAAGGCCTCAAAAAACTTTCAGCTTTTCGATATGCAATGCCGGCCAGCGCCGCTAGATCGGAGCGCTGACGATTTGGAGCGAACCATGAACTACGCGACGATTGTGGCCATGATGGCTGCACTCCTGACCATCGGCTGCACGCCGGAACACGCCGCCTCCTATGATGCACCGGCGATAGACACCAACGACCAACCCTCCCGGGAAATCACGGGCGTTCTGAAAGAGCTGGAGTTTTCTGGCAGCATTCTTGTTGGCAAAAAAGAAGAAATCATCCTGCGTCAGGCTGTGAACGCATGGCCAATCGAAGACGTTCAACCGATCAATTCCGACACCCGTTTCCCAATTGCGTCGATGACAAAGAGTTTCACCGCTTCGCTTGTCCTGCAACTGGTCGATGAGGGAAAACTCGATCTGGACCAGTCACTGGAAGAGCTCCTGCCCGATTTTGAGACGCTCTACGCGCGTGACGTTACCCTGCGCCACCTGCTCCAGAACAGGTCCGGCATTCCGCACTATGTCGACATTCCCGGTTGGTTCGACACTGAGGTGAAGCGATCCTTCACCGATGAGTCCTTTCTGGACACCCTTCAAGCGCTGGACCTGAAATTCCAGCCAGGAAGCGACTACCTGTATTCGAACGTGAATTATTACCTGCTCGCGCGCATCATCGACCGCCATGCTGGCGCCCAATACGAAGACTATTTGCGGTCACAGATTCTCGATCCGCTCGGCCTCGTCCATACCGGGCAGATTTATCAGGACGCAAGTGATCTGGCGGCAAACTATTTACGCACCGATGATGGCGGCTACGAGATCATTCCGATTACCAATCCCGCCCTGTTCCGCGGAACCGCCTCAATGTACTCCACCATTGATGATCTGTTTGCATGGGGACAGGCCGTTCTTAACGGAGACCTCCTGTCCGAAACTGGCCGGAAGGAGGCCTTCAATCCGGAAGCGCCGATGGCCTGGACGGTGACTCAAATGACCATCGGCAGCGGAGAACCGACCGAGGTCATCTTCTATAATGGACGTCTGATCGGCTATCTCAGCCTTGTTTTGCTCCTTCCGGAACAAGACGGTGTCATCGTCGTCCTCAACAACAATACGGTCGGCTACGAGAATCTGTTGACCATAGCGAGCACGCTCGCTGAAGAATACTTCAGTGAGCCGACCTAGTCCTCGAACACAATCTCGGGTGCGGGCTTCGATTGAAGCGTATCCAGCCCCATCGCAACGCGGCGGGCCAGTTCATGAAAGAGCTGGTCCGTTGTTTCATCTGACAGCGCTGCCGGCTTGCCCGAATCGCCACCTTCGCGGATCGCCTGCAACATAGGCAGTTCAGCCAGCAATGGTAAACCAAGGGCGTTCGCCGTGGCCGCACCGCCCCCCTGCCCCATCAGGTAATGGCGATTGCCCGCCGGATCTTCGAACCAGCTCATTGTCTCGACAATGCCAAGGACCGGCACTTCAGTCTTGGCAAACATGGCCGCGCCGCGACGCACATCCGCCAGCGCGACTTCCTGGGGCGTGGTGACGATCAGCGCCGCCGTTACGGGCACGCGCTGGGCTATCGTCAACTGTGCATCCCCCGTTCCCGGCGGCGTGTCGATAATCAGCACGTCCAGCGGATCATCCACGGTACCCCATTCCGCATCGTTCAACATCTGAGTGATTGCTGACATTACTATGGGTCCGCGCCAGATCATCGGCGAGTCCGGATCGGACAAATATCCAATCGACAGCGTCTTCATGCCGAAGGCTTCGACAGGTTGCAGCTTGCCGGACTCCGCGGACGTCACTGGCTCAGCCGACACTGTCCCCAGCATGGTCGGGATAGAGGGGCCATAAATGTCGGCATCCATGAGGCCGACATTCATGCCCGCTTTTGCCATCGCCGCAGCCAGATTGACCGCGACTGTAGACTTGCCGACGCCGCCCTTGGCGCTCGCCACGACTAGAATCCTGGAAACACCGGGGATTGAGGACTTTGGTGTGCTGGCCGGAACATTGCCTTGCTGCATCGCCTCATCCGACAGGCGGGCGCCCTTGCGCACACGTTTGGAGGCGGGCGCATGAGACAGATGAACCTCCTTCGCCGGAGCGACCGCAGCGCGTTCTGCAGTCAGGACGCTGCTCACGGATTTGACCCCGGAGACCAGTTCGACCTTGCCTTCAGCCTCGATCCGGCGGGCCTCAGCGGCCTCTGGCGCGGCTGGGTCCGCCTCGATCACAAGTACCGCGCGACCGTCTTCACCCACCGAAACCGATTCGAGCCAATCGGGCCGACCGAGGGCTTCGATGATCTTTTCTTCGAGTTTCCGGCGTGATTTATCCCTAGATCCGAACAAAATCTGCGACTCCGCTGCTCTTGATGCCTGCAAACAGGCATGCACTTATCACCAAAGCGCCTATATAGAACCCATGCACAGTAATACAGGGAGGGCTCATGCCCTGGGATGACAAAACTAAATCCAGCGGCCCCTGGGGCGGCGAGGGCGGAAATGACAATGGAGGCGGCAAGGATGGCGGCTCTCCTTGGAACCGTCCCGGCGGCTCGGGCGGCAATGGGGGCAATGACCTCGAAGACCAGATGCGTCGCATGCAGGAACGTTTCCGGCAGCGCGGCGGCGGCGGCGGTCGCAAACGCGGCGGCGGCGGTGGCGGCAGCGGAGGAACCAATTTCGGTCCGCTCGGCTTTCTGGTCATCGCAGGCATCGCCCTGCTTGCCTGGCTGTCCACCAGCGTCGTTATGGTAGATCCGGGCCAACAGGCCTCCGTCTTCCGCTTCGGCAAATGGCAGACCAATTTTGGCCCCGGCCTCCACTTCCACCTGCCTGCCCCCTTCGAGGAGCATGAACTGGTCGAGGTCGAAGCCCGCCGAAAGACTCAAATCGGCCAGACCATGGACGAGAGTCTGATGCTGACTGAAGACGAAAATATCGTCGACATTCAGTTCTCCGTCTTCTGGCGCGTGAAGCCCGAAGCACCACAGGATTACATCCTGAATGTGAAACAGCCCGATATCGCTGTCGAAATGGTGGCAGAGTCCGTGATGCGCGAAGTTGTCGGCAAAACCCGCCTTCAAAGTGTCATCACGACCGAACGCGACGTCGTTCAGACCGAAGTGGCCAATCAGGTCCAGACCCTGCTGAACGATTATCGCGCAGGCATCCAGATCGTGAGTATTCAGATCGACAAGGCCGACCCGCCTCAGCAGGTCATCGAGGCCTTCAATGATGTGAACGTCGCCGAACAGGACGCCGAAACCAATATCAACCGGGCCACCCAGTACGCCAATCAGATCGTGCCTCAGGCCCGTGGTACGGCTCAGAGACTGCTGCAGGAAGCTGAAGGGTATCGTGACCAGATCGTCGCCGATGCCCAAGGTGAAGCGTCCCGTTTTGAGCAAATCTATGAAGAGTACCGCAAGGCGCCACGCGTCACGCGGGAGCGTATGTATCTCGAAACCATGGAGCGCGTGCTTGAACGCACTGACAAGACCATTCTTGATAGCAATTCCGGCGCGGTTCCCTATCTGCCGCTTGACCGGGTGCAACCTGCCAACCGCGGAGGAGAGAACTGATGCGTAATCTGAGCTGGTTTGCCCTTGCCATCGTCGCGATCGTACTGGTCGCTATCTTCAATTCTTTCTATGTTGTTCGCCAGGACGAGCAGGCTCTGATCCTGCAAGTTGGGGAACCACGCGCGGTGATCAACGCGCCGGGTACGGATGAAGCCGGTCTTTATTTCAAGATTCCGGTCATCCAGACGGTTGAAAAACTCGACCGCAAGAATCTGGGACTCGACATCGAGAATATTCAGGTTCTCGCATCCGACCAGCGTCGCCTCGCTGTGGACGCGTTCGTACGCTGGCGAATCAGCGACCCGCTGCAATTCTATCAGAGCCTCCGGACCATTCCGGGCGCCGCCAACCAACTGAATGATGTGACCAAGGCGTCCATTCGGGAAGTCATGGGCGATGTGCCCGTGCCTGAGATCATTTCGGGCCAGCGGTCCGAACTGATGGAAAATATCCGCGAAAAGGTTGCCAATGAACTGGCAGATGCGGGGATTTCGATCATCGATGTCCGTATTCGTCAGGCAGACCTGCCGCGCGAAGTGGCCGATGGTGTCTACAGTCGGATGCAGACAGCCCGTAAGCAGGAAGCCGAGCGCATCCGTGCCGAAGGTGAAGAACGCGCCCGACTGATTCGCGCGCAAGCCGAACGTGAGAAGACCGTACTTGAGGCCCAGGCCCGGGAACAGTCAGAAGTCATTCGCGGTGAAGGCGATGCCCGGTCCACCGAAATCTACGCCAGTGCCTACAACAAGGACGTCGAATTCTTCCGGTTCCAGCGCGCGCTCATCGCGTGTGAAAACTCCATCCAGGAAGGCACACGCATTGTCGTGGCACCGGATTCCCTGGGCCTGTGCGATGAGTTTATCAATCGCGCACGGGCCAATGGCGGCTCTCGCTAGGACGGGTTTGACATGTCCATACAACTGATCCTGATTGGGATCGGCATGTGGCTATTCATTGAGGGGGCGATCTATGCGGTCGTCCCCGAATTCATGCGGCGTATGGCAGAGTATCTAGCGCGTATGCCGGGACGCGAGATTGCGCTTGCCGGGATCGGGTCCGCGGCAATCGGCGCAATCTTCATCGTCATTGCAGTTCGGTTCTGTTGAAGCTGTTGCAAGACGCCTGCAAAGCGCCATAGTTTATAGACATTAGTGTATATTGTGCTTCGAAAGGAGGCTCAGCGGCCTATGCGTATCCCGGCCCTTGCTGCCCTGTTCCTGTTGAGTTCGGCAACCGCCGTTCTGCCTGCCCATGCTCAGGACAGCCTGTCGACGGCAGTCGATGGAATTGATCAGAAGGTCCAACCGCAAAGCTTCCGTGACTTATCCAAGCGCCTGATGCCAGCCGTGGTCAATATTTCAACATCGCAAACAATTGCGCCCGATGGCATGCCGACCTTTCCGGAAGGCTCGCCCATGGAGCGCTTCAACGAATTCTTCGGTCGGGATGAAGACGGTTTCCGGCGTGAAGGATCACTTGGCTCCGGCTTTGTCATCTCGGCTGACGGCATCATCATCACCAATAATCATGTCATCGAGAATGCCGACGAGATTGACGTCAATTTCTCGAACGGCCGCGTCCTGAAGGCGGAACTCGTCGGTCGTGATCGCGACACCGATCTCGCCGTGCTCAAGGTGAAATCCTCGACTGCCCTGCCCTATGTGGACCTCGCCGACAGCGACAAAGCAGAAGTCGGTGACTGGGTTATCGCCATCGGCAACCCATTCGGCTTCGGGGGCTCTGTTTCGGCTGGCATTATCTCGGCGCGCAATCGCGACCTGAATGCGGGTCGCTCAGATGACTTCATCCAGACCGATGCCGCCATCAACCGCGGTAATTCCGGCGGACCCTTGTTCAATCTCGGCGGCGAAGTCGTCGGCGTGAACACCGCGATCATCTCCCCTACGGGCGGCTCGGTCGGCATCGGTTTCTCCGTGCCGGCAAACCTCGTCAAACGCATTTCCGACCAACTCATCAAGGAAGGCCGCGTGCGTCGCGCCTGGCTGGGCGTCAACGTACAGGATGCGGATGAAGCACTCGTGCGCGCGTACAAGGCGACTGGAAAAGGCGGCGTAATCATCACCCGCATTTCCGATGAAGGACCGGCGGCAAAATCCGATATGGAAGTCGGCGACTTGGTTCTGCGCTTCGATGGCCAGACCGTGACCAGTGTTCGCGAACTGACACGCCTGATTTCCGATACCGAGATCGGCCGCACCGTTCCCATCGCGATTGTGCGAGATGGAAAGGGACGCACCGTCAATGTCACGCTCGGTGAACTGGAAGACGAGGCCGATACGCCCGCCGCCGATGCCACGCTGGATGCGCCGGCGAGTTCCAACGATCTCGGCGCAGAACTGACCAGCCTCGACGATGATATCCGCCGCCGCTATGGCATACCCAAGGATGTTGACGGCGTTGTGGTTACAACGGTCTCTGCGCGTGGGCGCTCTTTTGGAAAGCTCCAACGCGGCGACGTCTTGGTTGAAGTGAATTTCGAGCGCGTCACCACCGTTACCGACACGATCAGCAAGGTAGAAGCCGCGATGACCACACCGCGCCAGCCACTATTGCTCCGCGTCAAACGTCGCGGCGAAGCGGGCTGGTTCGATCAGTTCATCTCGGTCGACCTGACCAATTCCTGATCCGGCAGTCTATTCAGTGACGAATTCGTCCGCGTGATAGCCTTGGAAGAACAGCGCTGTGTGCAAATCGGTGTGATTGATCGCAGCATGCGCTTCAGCCGCGACAATGGGCTTGGCCTTGTAGGCAATGCCGAGGCCCGCCGCGTGGATCATCGCAAGATCATTCGCCCCATCGCCGAGTGCAAGTGAATCTGCCCGGCTGAGGCCCACTTCCGCTGAAAACTCATCCAGCGCCGAGAGTTTCGCTTTGCGTCCGAGGATCGGCATGCCCACCTCCCCGGTCAGCACTGCGCCATCATCGATCAGCGTATTGCCGCGGTGGGCAGCAAACCCGGCTTCATCGGCGACCCGGCCCGTGAAGAAGGTGAACCCGCCGGAGACCAGCACGGTCATCGCGCCCTGCGCCTTCATCGTCTCCACCAGTGTCTTCGCGCCGGTATTCAGCGAAATGCGCGCATCATAAGCGTCCTGCAGCGCTTTGAGGTCGAGCCCCTTCAGCATGGCCACGCGGGTTGTCAGCGCGCCCTCGAAATCCAGCTCGCCCCGCATGGCACGTTCTGTGATCGCGGACACTTCCGCTTTCAGACCAGCGAAATCCGCCAATTCATCGAGGCATTCCTGTCCGATAATTGTGGAATCCATGTCGGAGATCAGCAACCGTTTGCGACGATTTCCTGCGGGCACCAGGGCCACGTCCATTTCTTCCGCTTCCAGCGCAACGAGCGCTGCGTGCTGGAAATCGGCATCCATCGGAGCAAGCGGAATCTCCACAGCGCTGACATCTCCGACCTGTCCCAGCCCTGTTATTTGAGGCAAGGTCTGGGCAATGCCGAGATCTCCAAGGATCATGCCCAGGCGCGAGGCAATATTGTCTTCCGGGGCATTGGCGGCGGCGATCAGGATCATGGAATTAACTGCTTTCTCAATCATTCCCGCCTCTTCACGGGTTTCCTCGTCGCTGACAAGCCCTTACGTCTATATGGATGACACCGGCAATACTCATTCACGGACCCACGGCCAGCGGCAAGACCGCGCTCGCCATCGAAGTGGCGCGCCGTCTGGGCGGTGAGGTCATCAATGCCGATTCCATGCAGGTCTATCGCGACTTGCAAGTGATTTCAGCTCGCCCGACCGAAGAAGAGATGGACGGTGTGAAGCACCATCTCTTTGGCCATGTGAACGCGGCCGAGCGCTACTCCACTGGCGAATGGCTGGAAGAGGTCCGCGCGACCATTCGCACGCTTGAGCTGCGCGGCAAGCGCGCTGTACTGGTCGGCGGCACCGGCCTTTACCTGCTCGCAATGACTCAAGGCCTGTCGAATATTCCCCCTGTACCCGACGATGTCCGCGCCGATGTGCGCGCCATTGCCGATGCCGAGGGCGCGGACGGCCTGCGTGCCCGGCTGGTGCGGGTCGATCCGGAAATTGCTGACCGACTGGGCACCGGTGACCGCCAGCGCCTCGCGCGTGCCTATGAGGTCTATCTGGCCACCGGCAAACCTCTGACCGACTTCCAGCGCAACCGCCAGCCGCCGGTCCTGCAGGAGAATGAATGGATGGGCGTTGCGCTGACCCCACCTCGCGCGAAACTCTATCAGAAAATCGACCGCCGTTTTGAAGGCATGCTGATGCAGGGCGCGATGGAAGAAGCCCGCCAACTGATAAAACGCGATCTCGACCCGGAACTTCCTGCCATGAAAGCACATGGAATGCCGTGGCTCGCAGCCTTCGCACGCGGAGAGATAACGGCAGAATTTGCTGCAGAAAACGCAAAACGCGACACAAGACGCTACGCAAAACGGCAATTCACGTGGATCGGTCGCCAATTTCCCTTCTGGCCGCGCATTCCTTCACCGGAGCCAGAAGATCGATTGAGGGTTATTCTTGCCTTGTATAGGGAGATTGACAGGCCGGTTGAGGCAGATTATTCCTAATCCCGACGTTGGAGGAAACGCACCGTGCGCAAATACGTGGTACTCGTTATTAAGCATCCGTAGCTGGCTTTAAGTAGCCAGTTGCGGATGCGCGCACAAAACGGGGCTCCATTGGAGCCCTTTTTCTTTTCCGATACAGTCCAAACTCAGTTCCATCAGAGATCTCCCCATGACAACCGACACCAAGACCAAGCCCGCAGCTGAAACCTTGACCATGACAGGCGCCGAAATCGTCATCACGGCGCTCAAGGAACAGGGCGTGGAAGTCATGTTCGGCTATCCGGGTGGGGCGGTTCTTCCGATCTATGATGCGCTCTACAATTCCGATGGAATTCGCCACATTCTGGTGCGCCACGAACAGGGCGCTGGCCACGCGGCCGAAGGCTATGCCCGCACAACAGGCAAACCCGGCATCTGCCTCGTCACCTCCGGCCCCGGCGCGACCAATATGGTCACCCCGATTGCAGACGCGATGATGGATTCCATTCCGATGGTGGTCCTGACCGGACAGGTTCCGACACACCTGATCGGCACCGACGCGTTCCAGGAATGCGACACAACCGGCATCACCCGCACCTGTGCCAAACACAATTACCTGGTTACCGATGTGAACCAGCTCGCACGCACGCTTCACGAAGCCTTCCTGATCGCCAAATCCGGTCGGCCCGGCCCGGTCGTGGTCGACATTCCAAAGGACATCCAGTTCGCCACCGGCACTTATGTCGGCAAGCAGGGCGTTCACAAGCCGAGCTATCACCCCACCACCAAGCCGCACCCGGATGCGATTTCGGCGACAGTGGATCTGATGATGCACGCGCGGCGGCCAGTCTTCTACACTGGCGGCGGTATCATCAATTCCGGTCCGAAGGCGTCCGACCTGCTGCGTGAGCTTCAGAACGTCACGGGTTATCCGGTGACCTCTACACTGATGGGGCTTGGCGCCTTCCCTGCCTCCCATCCGGACTGGCTGGGCATGGTCGGCATGCATGGCAGCTTCGAAGCAAATAATGCGATGCACGATTGCGATCTGATGATCTGCGTCGGCGCGCGCTTCGATGACCGGGTGACCGGCCGTATCGACGCCTTCTCACCCAACTCCAAGAAGGTGCACATCGACATCGATCCTTCCTCGGTGAACAAGATCGTCCGAGTCGATATCCCCGTGATTGCCGACTGCGCAGAGGCGCTGGCCGCAATCCTGAAAGAGTTCAAATCCCGCAAGGCGAAGAAGCCGGACCTGAAACCCTGGCGTCAGGAAATCGACATCTGGCGCGCCCGGAAATGCTTCACCTACGCAAACTCCGACACGGTCATCAAACCCCAACATGCCGTTGAGCGCCTGTATGAGCTGACCCGTGATCGCGAGACCTACATCACGACCGAAGTTGGCCAACACCAGATGTGGGCGGCGCAATTCTATCATTTCGACGAGCCGAACCGGTGGATGACCTCCGGTGGGCTCGGCACGATGGGCTATGGCCTGCCCGCCGCAGTGGGCGTTCAGGCAGCGCATCCGGACGCCCTCGTGATCGACATTGCGGGCGAAGCGTCAATCCAGATGATGACGCAGGAACTCTCCACCGCCGTTCAACACAGGCTTCCGGTCAAAGTCTTCATCCTCAACAATGAATGGATGGGTATGGTGCGCCAGTGGCAGGAATTGCTGCATGGCGAGCGCTATTCCCACTCCTATTCGGAAACCCTGCCCGACTTCGTGAAACTTGCCGAAGCGATGGGCGGACATGGCATCCGTTGTGACAATCCAGCGGAGCTGGACGACAAGATCCGCGAGATGATTGACCATCCCGGGCCGGTCTTGTTCGATTGCCGTGTCGAAAAGGCCGAGAACTGCCTGCCTATGATACCGTCGGGCTCAGCGCACAACGAGATGATCCTTGGCGAAATCAAGGGCGATGAGATTGGCGAAGCTGGCAAGGGACTGGTCTGACCGACCAGACCCCGCGGGAGCTTGATAGGACGAATGTGATGGCTGCGAGTGATCTGTGGCAGTGGGGAATGGAGAATATCGGCACGATCGTGACCGTGGTCTCCGCCATTGCGGCTGTACTTGGCGCGCTCGCAAGCCGCGCCGAAACTCGCAAACAACACCAGCTGCGCACCGAACAGCTGCGCCAGAGCATCGACAGCGCCAGCCTCGACTGGGGCAATACCGCCATCGAAACGCTGGCCTCTGCTGCCATGCTGGCGCGCAACCGCCACGTGATGGACTCCGACCGCGCCTTCCAGGAGGCGCGCGCAGACAGTCTGACTAACCTGTCGACCCTGATTGACCGTGGGCGGATGTTCTTTCCAAACCTTGCGCCTGACCGTCACGGCCTCAACAAGGATGGCGCATATCAAGGCTTCCGCGCGCCGATCCTGGACAGCCTCGTCTGGGCCCATGAAGAGGTTCATGCCCTGACCCGCAAAGGCGGCCCGACAAGCGAGGACAGTGCGGCTTTCATAGATGCTTGCCGCAAATTGCTGGTCTCTGAACTGCAAGCCCATCTCGATCCACGGCGCATGGACCAGCTATTGGGCCGCTACACCAAACAAAAGCAGAAACACCAGGACGACGCGATCAGCCGGTCTGGAGCGCTGCGGGACGAGCTATTGACTCGCCGTCCCGACCTCTCCATCGACTTCTGGAATCGTGACACCCCGAAACCGGAGACACAGCCATGAGCGATGGATCAACAGCTACGCCCCCCGCTGGCAATCCGAAATCGGCCTATTTCCTGTCTCATGAGGACGAGGCCGTCGAACGCCGCACACTGGCTGTCATGGTCGATAACGAGCCGGGCGTTCTGGCCCGAGTTGTAGGACTGTTCTCTGGCCGGGGTTACAATATCGACAGCCTGACCGTGGCCGAGGTCGACGTGAATGAGCGCCGCTCGCGGATCACCATCGTGACCCAGGGCACACCGCATATTCTGGAGCAGATCGAAGCCCAGCTCTTGCGCATCGTGCCCGTGGAACAGGTGATCGACATCACCAAGTCCAAGCGCGGCATCGAGCGCGAACTGGCATTGATTAAGGTCGCCGGCAAAGGCGAAGCCCGCGTTGAAGCGCTGCGCATATCTCAGATTTTCCGCGCGAATGTGATAGACACGACAAATGAGAGCTTCATTTTCGAGCTGACAGGCGCCTCTGAAAAGATCACCCAGTTTGTGGATCTGATGCGACCGCTCGGCTTGGTTGAGGTAAGCCGGACAGGTGTTCTGTCGATCAAGAGGGGAAAGGAGAAGGGATGACACGCACCAGCCTGATTGCGCTCGGCGTCCTTTTTCTCGCTGGCAATGCGCACGCCATAGAAGAACAGCCCGAAAGCTGCCGCCCGAAAGTGGCCGGCTCGGCCCTGGCGCTTGCAGATGATGCCGATCAGGCTCAGCTGCAATGCGATATCGACCGTGCGGCCCTGATTGCCGACCGGGCCGATGCAACGTTTGATTCCTCCAATGACCCCATCCTGCGCATCGTGGACACCGCAGCGCCCAGCGGGGCCGCTTATGTCTACGATATCGTCGATGCGGACGGCACAATGATGCTGGATGCGCGAACGGTACCGGTCGATTCCGACACCAATACACATATTCCGCTCTGTCGCCTGCAGACCCAACTGCCTGCCCCCGTCGCAAGCAAGGTCGCCTTGTCTCTCCTGACCACCAGCGATGCAGGACTGCCCGCCTATGGCGCGCGGGAAAAAATGGTGGTCAATGCCGACGGATCGCGCAGCTATGAGCTGCTGCTGGCGTCGCACGACATCATCACCTCAATTGAAACCACCAATGGCCTGAAACAGTTTTCGCGCCATTCGGAGGCCACAGACATAATTGCCGAATTGAACCGTAGCGTTATCGGCGTCGCCAATTTTTCAGATGGCTGGGTGTGCAAGTCCAACTGATCTGAAGACCCTTACCCCAACAATCAATCCTCCAGCGGAGCAAGTAGAGGCCCATGAAAATCTATTACGAACAGGATGCAGACCTTTCCCTCATCCAGAGCAAGAAAGTCGCCGTGATCGGCTATGGCAGCCAGGGCCACGCCCACGTTCTGAACATGCGCGACAGCGGCGTGAAGCAGTTGAAGGTTGGCCTCTATGAGGGGTCGGCCAGCCGCGCCAAAGCAGAAGCCGAGGGCCTTGAAGTTGTCACGCCCGCCGAGGCCGCCCAGTGGGCCGACGTGCTGATGATCCTTATCCCGGACGAAAAGCAGGCCGTGCTCTATGCAAACGAGATCGAACCGCATCTGCGCGCTGGCCAGCATGTCATGTTCGGCCACGGCTTCAACGTGCACTACAACCTCATCCGTCCACGCCCCGATGTTGATGTCTCGCTGTCCGCCCCGAAAGGCCCCGGCCACACGCTGCGCGCCCAGTACCAGATGGGCTTCGGCTTGCCGGGTCTGATCGCAATCCATCAGGACGCGACCGGCACGGCGCAGGATGTTGCCCTGTCCTATTCCAAGGCCATCGGCAATACGCGCGCTGGTGTCATCGAGACCTCATTCCGCGAAGAGACCGAAACAGACCTCTTCGGCGAACAGGCTGTGCTCTGTGGCGGCATCGTTGAGTTGATCAAGGCTGGCTATGAAACCCTGGTCGAGGCTGGCTACGCGCCGGAAATGGCCTATTTCGAATGCCTTCACGAGACCAAACTGATCGTTGACCTTATTTATGAAGGCGGCATCGCCAACATGAACTACTCGATCTCGAACACGGCCGAATATGGCGAATACGTCTCCGGCCCGCGCGTGATTAATTCCGAAGCCAAGGCCAACATGAAAAAGGTTCTCGAAGACATCCAGAACGGCACCTTTGCCCGCAACTGGGTCCTCGAAAACCAGGCCGGCGCACCGGGCTTCAACGCCATGCGCCAGCGCATGAACAGCCACGAAATCGAAGAAGTCGGCGAGAAACTTCGCGGCATGATGCACTGGGCCCAGAACGATCGCCTGGTCGACAAATCCCGCAACTAAACCTTATCCGGGTGGACGGTCCGGAACCCGGTTCATGTCCACCCGGCCGTCAATTCCCGGTACGCGGCCGGACATGGTGTATTGCCAGATGTCCGGTACGCGGCCGTTGATGGTCCGCGGCATCGTCTCGCCAAGGCCGCGCAACCAGAGCGGATAGTCATCATAACTGCCGGCCAGCCAGTGGGTGTGAAACTCTGGCGTCGTGTAGATCACCGGCCGCACGCCATATTCGGCCTCTAGCGCTGTCAGGAATGTGTCCAATTCTCCCAAAGTCTCAGTCGTGCTGCCGCGCGGCTCGCAATTGTGCGCATATTCCAGATCAACTGCGGGCGGCAGCGCCCCTGCCCGCACTTCCACCGACTGAATGAAATTCTGAGCCTGCTCGGCTCCCGGCCGGCAGAGTCGGTAGAAATGATAAGCGCCGACCGTCCAGCCGCGCGTTGTCGCTTCGCGCCAGTTTTCCAGGAAACGTGGATCTTTCCAGTCCCGACCTTCGGTAGCCTTGAGGTAAAGAAAATCGACGGGTGCGGCCTCGAACTCGTCCCAGCGGATGCGACCATTATGGTGCGACAGGTCAATGCCGGTGAAACCGGATTGCAACGGGATAACACCGCCTGCAACCGGTTCAGACGATTGTGAACACGCCGCTGCAACCAGCATCAAGGTAAATGAAACGGACCGAAACAGGCTCATGAGCTGTTTCAACACAGGAATATGGCCTTATGACGAGGAAAACTTGCCCGTATCTTGCAAGGTAATCTCTGCTTGGAACTGTGCGCGCGGCCAATTGCGCGCTATAAGAGCAATGAAATCAATTCTCTGGCCCGGATGAAAACCCCAACGCCGACAACAGGCGCACCAGGTCAGAACATGGGAAAGTATGGGTGATGGCCAAATTCGAAACGGACAATGCTGCCGGCAAGGGCCGCTCAGGTCAGGGCAGCTTCATCGGCACGGAATGCGCGCTGGAAGGCAGCTTCAATTTCTCTGGCCCGCTTACCGTAGCAGGCCATATGAAAGGTCCGGTCAAATCGGACGGGCTGGTATTGATCGAAGCGACCGGTCATATCGAAGGATCGCTGGAGGCGGCAATCATCGTCGTACATGGCAAGCTGACGGGCAATGTGACTGCTCATGAGAGCCTCGAGATATGGAATGAAGCTGTTGTCACCGGAAAGGTGTTCACCCGCAGCATCCGCGTTGACGCAGGGTCGCTGATGACCGCTGACCTCAACGTCGCAACCGACGGTCCCATACCGACGCATGAGGCTGTGGACACACCTGAGCATATCACTGCTGATACAGTTTCCGAGACCCCCGCTATCGACCCGAACCGACCCGCCAGCCCGCTGCCAGGCTCAAGCCTTGCGCGCAAACTGTCGACCTTGAGCGAAAATCAGTAGCGGCGCCTGACGTCTTCAAGACGCTCCCAAGTCGAGTCATCGGGCTGATAGGCCCCCAGCGTCGACAGGCGTTCGCAGGCCCATTCATACGCCTCATCGCAGGATTCCTGGAGAAGGCGCGTGCCTTCCGCAACGTTCTTGGAACCACCTTGGCCGGTATAGATCATGTTGCCATAGGCTGCACATCCGCTCACGTCGCCATAATCACACGCTTTATCATAAAGCTGGCGCGCCCGAGCGGTATCGGCATCCATGCCGCGCCCTTGAACAGTCAGATAGGCAAGTCCTGAACAGGCCTCTGCGACTTTTCCATCGCACGCCTTGCGATAATTGTCCGCAGCGCTCTTGTAATCCTGGTCGCCGCCAAGCCCCTTGCGATACATATCGGCCAGCTCGAAGCAGGCTTGATAATCCCTGGTGTCACAGGCCTGACTGGCTTCGGTGCGTGTGACGCGATTGGTCTCAAGGTTAGCCGTAGCTTCCTCGAGCGCAATTTCCGCTTGGGTCCGCTCAACCTGACCATACTGCGCAGCAGCAGGAAGAACAGCGACTGACATGGCGACAACAGATATCGCGGCGGCAAGAATACGCATGCAATTTCTCCCTTGGTTATATTCGGGATATAAGTGGCGATACGGAGTGCGTCCATGTAAACCGCTGCTTACAGATTGGTAACATCACGCATGATCGCTTGCCGTCGCACCGGCTGGCTCAGCATAAGAAACCAAACGACCAAAGGGGAAACACATGGCCGCAACAGACCAGACGCCGATCGGATCAGGCTTTCATGCAAAGTCGACGGCACAGGAAGTTATCGACGGCATCGACCTGACCGGACGCAACGTAATCGTCACTGGCGGCTATTCGGGGATTGGCCTGGAAACCGTTCGCGCCCTGGCGGGCGCAGGCGCGCGCGTGACGGTTCCTGCGCGACGCGTCGACGCCGCCGAGACTGCGCTCGCTGACATTCCCGGCGATATCGAGATTGCGGCGATGGACTTGGAAGACCTCGCCACTGTGCGAAAATTCACCGCTGATTTTGAGGACACAGGCCGCGCACTTGATATCCTTATTAACAATGCGGGTGTCATGGCCTGCCCTGAAACGCGGGTTGGGCCCGGCTGGGAACGCCAGTTGGGCGTGAACCATCTCGCGCATATGGCGATGAGCCTCGCGCTCGCCCCCGCTCTTGAACGCGCGGACGGCGCGCGCTTGGTCGCCCTTTCATCAACAGCGCATGTGCGCTCCGACGTGATCTGGGACGATCCCAATTACGAATCCCATCCCTATGACAAATGGAAAGCCTACGGCCAGTCCAAATCAGCGTGCGCCCTGTTTGCTCTGGGCGTGGACCATCGCGGCAAGGATATCGGTGTGCGGGCATTCTCGGTGCATCCGGGAGGGATTTTCACGCCCCTGCAACGCCACCTCACTGATGAGGAAATGGCCGAACTCGGTTGGAAAAACCCCGACGGAACAATCCCGCCTCAAGTTCAGGCCATGTTCAAGACACCAGAGCAAGGCGCGTCCACCAGCGTCTGGGCCGCTACTTCCCCTGCCCTGGCGGACAAGGGCGGCGTTTATTGCGAAGATTGCGATATTGCCAAGCTTGCCACCGAAGAGAGTCAACGCTGGGAGCACGCCCGACCCTGGATCTGTGATGACGAAAAAGCCGAGCGGCTTTGGGATATCAGCGAGACCATGCTCAGCAAGGCCTGAGCGGACAGAGGACATTCCCATGAGACATTCACTAAGTTTCGCAGCTGCTTGCTTGAGCTTGGCCGCATGTGCTGCGCCGATTCCCGAGAGCATGCCAACAATGCCGGAAACTACCGTCCCTGCGTTCGATTACGATTCCGTCTTCGTGCATGATGGTCGACCGGAAGATGATTTCGAGCAGTATGAGCTTCGCAATTCGCGGCAGATCCTTGCATTCACCGGAGTAATGCCGGGCATGACAGTGCTGGATATGGAAGCTGGCGGCGGCATCTATACCGAACTCTTCTCACTGGTCGTGGGCGAAGAGGGAAAAGTCTACCTTCAGAACCCACCAGAGTTTGAAACCTTCCTCGGCGATGCGGTCGAGAAACGCATGGATGGCCGGCTGATCAACGTGACTCACATCCAGACATCGTTCGATGATTTCGAACCCATTGGCGATATGGAGGTGGATCTCGTAACCTGGTTTCTCGGTCCACATGAGCTCTGGTACACGCCGGAAGGCGCGGAGCCGGGTGCACTCGGAGATCCGGAAGTCGCCTTTTCCGAAATCGCACGCGTCCTGAAACCCGGCGGGCATTTCGTCGTGATTGATCACCGCGCGCCTGACGGTGCGCCCGCAACAACTGGCGGCGTGACACATCGGCTGGCGCAAGACACCTTGATGGAAATGATGGGCGATGTCGGCCTCGTCCTTGTTGAGGAGAGTGACCTACTCGCGAATCCCGGCGACGATGGCACGCTGAACGTATTCGATCCGTCTATCCGGAGACAGACGGATCGCTACATTCTCAAATTCGAGAAATCCTGACCAAAGACAGGATCAGCTGGAGCCTTCGGGATCCAGCTTGTCCTTGGTCCTGGTATCAAAATCGCTGGCGTCGTGGCGTTCGCGCAGTTGGGTCTCCGGCTTGCCAAAAGTGCGGTTCACCATGCGGCCACGCTTGACTGCCGGACGTTCGGCGATCTGCTTGGTCCAGCGCTGGACATTTTCATATTCGTGAACCTGCAGGAATTCTCCCGCATCATACACGACACCTGACGCCAGAGCGCCGTACCAGGGCCAGATTGCCATATCTGCAATCGAGTACTCGTCGCCAGCCATGAATTCATTATCGGCGAGCCGCTTGTCCAGCACGTCCAGTTCCCGCTTCACCTCCATTGCAAACCGATCAATCGCGTATTCGATCTTGATTGGCGCATATGCGTAGAAATGGCCAAAGCCACCGCCGAGATAAGGCGCCGATCCCATCTGCCAGAACAGCCAGGAAAGCGCTTCCGTGCGCTTGCGCGGATCCTTGGGCAGGAAAGCGTCAAACTTCTCTGACAGGTACAGAAGGATCGATCCGGATTCGAACACGCGGGTGGGCGGATTGGTCGAATGGTCCATCAGGGCCGGGATCTTGGAGTTCGGGTTGGCAGAAACAAATCCGCTGGAAAACTGGTCGCCCTCCATGATGTTGACCAGCCAGGCATCATACTCAGCGCCGGAATGACCCGCCGCGAGCAGTTCTTCGAGCATTACAGTGACTTTAACGCCGTTCGGTGTGCCCAGCGAATAGAGTTGCAGCGGATGTTTCCCAACCTGCAAATCCTTGTCATGGGTCGCGCCCGAAATCGGCCGGTTGATGCTGGCGAAACGCCCGCCGCTCTCAGCATCCCATTTCCAGACCTTCGGTGGGATATAGGTATCGTCAGCCATGTTGCGTGCCTTCTTGCTTGGTTTTGTCAAACCAACATGTAGGCATGGCGCGCAGAAAGTCAGTAAACTTGTTTGTGAGACGTCCTAAACAGGCCCTCAGATAATCAGGCTGGCAGGCTCTCAGTCAGCAACATTTCCTGGTTCTGCACAACTTTCGTGACCTTCACCGGCAGCCAGCAGGTCACTTCCAGACCGCCGCCATCGACCGGTTTCATACCGACCGTTCCGCCGTGCAGATCGATGAAATGCTTCACGAGCGCAAGACCGAGGCCGGCCCCGCGCTGGTCGCCCGAAACGAAACTGTCGAAGCTGGTGGCACGTTTGTCGGCTGCAAGCCCGCGGCCATTGTCTCGCACAGACAGGGTCACCATGTCGCCCACGCGCTGGGACGAGACGACGATTTCACCACCGGATTCGGTAAAGCGGAGCGAATTGGAAATGAGGTTGAACAAGACCTGCCGGATACGGCGCTCATCCGCCCGAATGACTCCAAGCTTGCCCTTGATGTCGGCGCGAACGGCAATCTGCGTGTCCTCTGCCTTGGATACGACCATGTCGATGCTTTCCTCGATGACATGGCTGAGATCCACATCCTTCAGATCGAGATCCATACGGCCTGCTTCGATCATGGCGAGGTCGAGAATGTTCTCGATCAGTTTCGAGAGGTGGTCGGAAGCTGACAGGATCGCGCTGACATAGTCTGTCTGGCGCTCGGTCAGATCGCCATTGCGCTTTGTTTCCAGCAGTTCAGCATAGCCAAAGATGACCGTCAGCGGCGACCGCAGCTGGTAGGACACATTGCGCACGAACTCCGTTTTCAGACGGTCCGCAGCCTCAAATGCTTCAGCCCGATCTCTCAGCGCGGACTCAACCCTGCGTGTGGCCGTCACATCCGCAAAGGCGATCAGCGTGTTTCCATCCGGCAGCGGATGGGTCAGATATGTCAGGATAGATCCATCAGACCTGCGCATCTCTCCGGTGGTGGACTGGCGTGCGCGGGCGGACGGGTCCGTAATATGGCCCTTGATCGCGTCCCAGACATCCAGGTCATGGAACAGCGGAACGCAGTCCTCGATCACATCGCTATAGTCCGGATGGTCTTTCAACTCGTCATGGTCCAGGGACCAGAGACGTTCAAAAGCCTTGTTGAACAGTTTCAGCCGCCCGTCGCCGCCGAACACGACAACTGCCTCGTGCAGATTGTCGAGCGTGGACGCCTGCGTCTTCACAATGGCATTGAACTTGGTCTGAAGGTTCAGTTCGCCTGTGATGTCCTTGAACAACAGCAACAGGCCGCCCATCGGGTGGCGCTGGCGTGTGACGGACAGAGTCCGGTCATCCGGCAGTGACCATGTATCTTCCTTTACCCCATCAATATCGAGGTAGTAGGACAGCTCCTCAGCACGCCATTCAGCGTAATTTGTACGGGCCGGCAACTTGCGACGCTCGCGCAGGCGGTCCAGCAACTGGCCGTGGTTCGGGCGGTCCAGCAGGAAGCTCTCATCGAGGTCCCACATGTCGCGGAAGGCCTTGTTGTAGAAGGTCAGTTTGCGATCCGCCCCGAAGATCGCGACAGCATCGGCAACATGGTTCAGTGTCTCGTCATGCGCGCGAACATGGCGGTTCAGTTCCTCGCGCGCATTTTCCTGGGCGGTCACATCGAACGCCATCGCCCCTGCCCCGCCGGATAGAGGGAAGGTCAGCACACGCATGGCACGCCGCTCTCCGTTCACGACCATATGACGCGTATCGTCGATGTCGGCGCCTTCAGAAATAGTCTTGCGGGCTTGGTCAGCTGAAGCTTGGTCCAGCATGATCTGGCGATCCAGGACGCGGTCGAGGTTCACCCCATCGACAGCCTCAATGTAAGACGGGTTCACCCACTGCAGCTTGCCCATGCCGGATACGCGCCAAGCCGGGAACGGCGCCTTGCCCAACATGTCGAGGAAGGCAGTGGGATCGCGCGCGATAACCTGGCGCGCCTCTTCCAGCTTGCCGCGGGCGGAGCTTTCTTCCAGTCCCTTGATGGTCGTGTCTGTGACCCAGACGACAGCCCGCGCGCCAGCCGTCCGCCCGTCGGCTTCGAGGAAGCGGCCAGACGGCCCGATGATGGTGAGCGAGAAGGCCTGTCCGGTATCGCGCAGCTCGCGCATGCGAATCCGCAGCGTGGTGTCCTGTCCGGAACTGTCACGCGCTTCGAGGTCGGCAAGACCTTCGATGATGCGCACCGCCGGATCGGGCGAAATCGCATCATCGGTGAAGCTGAGCAAGCCGGCCAATGCCACCGGCGAACCGTAAAGCTCCGGCGGGGTCATTTCTTCACTGTCGGGCTCAAGCGCTTCACCCTGCCAGACTAGGATTACGCCCGGGTGAGCGCCAAGGATTGAGCGGTGCTCTGCCAGAAGAGTCTCGAGATCGGATGACCGGTCTTTGTATTTTCGCGCCGCGCCACGTGCCCCATCAGACACGCGCAGCGCCCATAGCAAGGCGGCGAGGCCCAGCGCGGTCGCACCAGCAGACATGATGATAGGGACCTGGTCCGCCGTGATTGCCATAGTGTCTTCAATCCAAATCGCACGAATCGACCACCGGTCGGCGGCCGCAACTGGTTAACGGATTGCTCCCTTTGCGTTAAGGCGGCGTTAACGAGACGCTAATGCCAGACCGATGTCCAGACAAGATAACTGAAACGTCATGTTGCAAAAACGCCACACCGACATAGTCTGATCCCTCAAACCTCTTGGGAGTCTCTTCATGCGCAATCTGGCCCTGGCCCTTTCCGCTGCGGCACTCGTTTTCCTTGGTGCACCTGCATCTGCCGGTGCCGAAGATGAGGGCGACGATCTTGTGCGCCTGCCGGGACAGTCTTATCCCGGCCCGACAAGACGCGGTGCCAAAGCGAATGGACATGTCCCAGAACGCCTTGTGGCGGGAGGTGGATTGATTGTCAGTTTCGATGCCAACCTGGATGGCAATGTCACCCCGGAAGAACTCGCCACGGGCATTGAGGCTGCCTTCCTTGAGGCCGATTCCAATAAGGACGGCTATCTCAGCCCGCTCGAACAGCTCTCATGGGCGGAAAGCCAGCCGACCCGCGACGACACGCTGGGAAATCCGGCTCGCTTCGACCCAAATCTGGATCGGCGCGCCAGTTTCGACGAATTCGACACGGTTCTCACCAGCCTCGCCGCAGACTACGCCTCGGATTCCGGCATCATTCGCGTGGCCGACCTGAAAGCGCCCAAGCCGGAAAAACGGGAAGAGACCCGCTTCGTCCGCAATGATCCGCCGCTTCGCCGAAATTAGGTGAGAATATCGTAGAGGTCGGTCCGCCGATCCCGGAAAAACCCCCAGGCGGCCCGTTCGCGTTCAATTTCGTCCAGATCGAATTCTGCGACCAGCACGCCCTGTTCGGTACGACCGAAATCAATCACGATCTCGCCGGTTGGGTCCGCGATGAAGCTGGTTCCGTAGAAGATCTGCCCTTCCTCATCGCCCACACGGTTTGCCGCGACGACCGGGATGGTGTTCGAGACGGCATGGCCCTGCATCGCGCGGCGCCAGCGGGCGGCCGTATCAAGGGCCGCATCCTGCGGCTCAGCGCCAATCGCTGTCGGGTACATCAACGCATCCGCGCCCATTAGCGTCATGGCGCGCGCAGCTTCCGGGAACCATTGGTCCCAGCAGATTCCCACACCAATCCGGCCTTTCATTGTGTCCCATACGCGAAACCCGGTATCGCCTGGGCGGAAATAGTATTTTTCCTGATAGCCTGGCCCGTCCGGAATGTGGCTCTTGCGATATACGCCCAGAGGCGACCCATCCGCGTCGATCATGACCAGAGAATTGTAATAGAGCGGACCGTCCTTCTCATAGATTGAGACGGGGATGACGACGCCAAGTTCCTCGGCCAGCGCCGACAGTTGCTCGACAGCCGGATGCTCGCGCCAAGGATAGGCGCGCGCGAAATGCTCTTCTTCCTGTGTCTTGCAGAAATAGTACCCCGTGAAGAGTTCCGGCGGCAGCACAACGTCGGCCCCCTGCTCTGCGGCCTCGCGCACACGCTCCGCCACGCGGTCGATATTGTCCTGCACATCGTCTGATGGCGTAAACTGGATGCAGGCAAGCGTTAGGGTACGGGGCATGGCTCGCTCCTGGAAATCATGCTGGAATTTCGCGGGTCATGCAGTGGAAGCTGCCCCCGCCATTGAGGATATTGCGTGCCGGCAGGCCGATCACCTTGCGTCCTTCGAATAAAGCACTCAATTCGGCCAGCGCCACAAGGCTGTACCGATCTTCGTAGACGGGCACGAGGACCGCGCCGTTCGTGATTGTGAAATTCATATGGCTTGCCGGAATCGGATTTCCATCCTCGTCTTCCACAAGCCCTGGTGATGGAATGGTGGTAACCTCGAGCCCAGCCCTGCGGAGCGTTGTTTCAATCTCCTGCAGCGTATCAGCATTCGGGTCGTCTGCGCCCGATGGATGCTGGCAGATCGCATGTCCCGGCGCGATGAAACGGGCGATATTGTCGACATGGCCATCTGTATGGTCATTGAGCAAGCCGTCGCCGAGCCAAATGAATTCCAGTACGCCGAGCGCCTCGGCAATCGCCATCTCGATCTCGGCCTGATCCATACCCGGATTTCGGTTTGGATTGAGCAGGCATTGTCCGGTTGTCAGCAGGCGGCCTGTGCCGTCCGCATCAATGCCCCCGCCTTCCAGAACCATCTCGTGCTGCGAAACCGGAATGCCTTCGTGCTGCGCAATGGCCGTCGCCGTCTCCGTGTCGCCCGGCATCAGGTATTTTCCGCCCCAGCCATTGAAGCGGAAGGCCTGCGCGCGGCGCGCATCGCCCGTTCCTGTAATGATTGGCCCGGTGTCGCGCATCCAGATGTCACCGGTCGGAATTCGGCAGACCTCAGCGCAATCACCTACGGCTGCACCCGCCGTTGCCTCGGCTTCATCCGCCCCTACCGCGACCCGGATCGGCACATAGTCCGATGCAGCGCGGATGAATCCGGAGATATCTTTGCGTGGACCTTCAAGGTTGCCGCCCCACTCTTCAAGAAGACGCGGCCAGCCAACCCAGAGAGCAGCATGAGGGGCCCATTCGGGCAGGAGATGAGGTTTCATGTCAGACATTGAGCGCGCCATGCCACACCTTGTTCCAAAGGAAAAGGGCGGCTCTTCTCAGAGCCGCCCTTCCCGATTTTGAGTTTCGGAGTTCCGAGTGACTAGAACTCGTAGCGCAGGCCGAAGCGAATTTCGTAGCGCGACGCGTCGCCCTGACGAGATTCACAATCACCAGCCTGGAAGTCACCAACCGTACAAACCGCCGGGAAGCCAGGCTCACGCAGTACGCCCCACTCGTCGTTCAGCAGATTTGTGAAGTTGTCGACAACAATGAAGCCGGAAGCCTTGTGATCAAGGAAGCCAGGGAATTCCTGCTCAAGCTTGATGTCGACCTTGCCCCACCAGGAACCTTCTTCGCCGTTACGCTCTGCACCAGCAGCCAGGTACGGGTTGCCTTCGAGGTAAGGGTTGAAGCCACTGATACCGTTCGCGTCACCACCGTAAACCACGCTGTATGGACGACCCGACACAGCCTGGCCGAAGGCCGAGAACGTGGTCATGTTGTCGCCGAAGAAAGCGCGTTCATAATTGGTAAGTGCCGTGAAGCGGTGCTTGGTGTTGTAGTCAGACGTTGCGGCGCTGACATCCTGTGGATCGCCAAATGCCCGGCTGACATAGTTCGAGAAGGCCACCGAAGACGTCATCGGGTGAACATCTTCTGCGTCCGTGTAGGCGTAGCCCAGGGCCCAGTCGAGACCGAAGTCATAGGACTTCGAGATCGAGCCGGAAACCAGCAGAGACTTGGCATCTTCTTTCGCATTGGTCAGCACGAAGGCTGCCTCACGAACGCTGCTGTAGGTCGGGTATTCGCGACCGTCGACTGTGGTTGTGCCAGTCTGCTCGAGATCACCGCGGATCCAGACAGCGCTATCTTGAGCAACGGTGTACAGAATGTCGCCCGAGAGGACATACTCGCCGCCGAGCCCAGGCGCGTCAGCATAGTATGTACCGCCGAAAGCAAATTTCAGCTCAGATGGAATTTCGAAGTTCGGATCAAGGTAGTTGATCTCGAAGTTCGAGCCTTCGCCAGCTGCGACAGCGTCGATCATGTCTTGTGGCACACAGTAGCCTGGTCCAGTCGGCACGCCGTCTTCACAAAGACCGTAGTCAATATCGAAGAGCGATGTCACGCCATTTTCAAGACCGAATGCACCACCGTCCGAACCGAACTGCAGCACGTTGTTTGCTGAGTAGGTGTTGGACAGCCACACGTTCGGGTTGCCACCGGAGTAGAGGCCGACACCACCGCGCAAGTCGAGATTGTCGGAGAAGTCCCACTCGAAGCCGAGACGTGGCTGAAGCAGGCCTTCACCATCCAGGGTCTCACCATTCGTGAAGCCATAGTCAGCCAGGAAGTCTGCATTGGTTTCAGGTGCGTCGTCGGTCGTGTACCAGTCGTAGCGCAGGCCACCGATCACCACGATACCGTTGCCGAAGTCGATTTCGTCCTGGGCGTACAGCGTGTTGATCTCATATCCCCAGTCAGCAGCCGCATTATTCGGATCGCCTGTTGGAGAGTTGTTGTAGTTCACGTTGTCGGCGATGCCGAGACGGAAGTTTTCAATCGCATCGTCGAATGCTCCGCCAGAGGACGGATTACCATCGAAGTCGATTTCGGTTTCGACGTGCTGGACGAACATGTTGAACACGTCGAGGGCTTCACGCTCATAGCCGAAGCTGAAATTGTGGTTGCCCGTCGAGTAGTAACCTTTCAGCGCGAGGCTGAGGGTCTCGTAGTACAGCTTGTTTGCCTGGCGGGAATCGTCGCCACCGAGATAGACGTCAACATCGTCGGTCTCAATGGTGATCTCACCGAAATCGGTACCGCCGACGGAAATCTGACGATTGTCCAGCTCGGAATAAGCAACACGGACTTCAGTGGAGAAATTGTCCGTCCAGTCAGAATAAAGCGAACCGGCATAGGACGTCAGTTCCGCGCCACGCTCATAAAGGTGGTTGGAGAATTCCAGCTCATCGGAGTCACCGTCCGACTGGGCGATGTTGAAACCATCATTCCAGTTATAGGTGAAGGATGCGCGGTGATCGTTGCTGATGTTCCAGTCGAGCTTGACCAGGATCTTCTCGTCGGAGTTATCAGCGCTGCTCGGGATCGTGCCCGGATCATAGCCATAGAGTTCCATGGCGATGTTGCGGATCTCATCGACTTCGGCCTGAGTGATGTTCACTTCGTTGACAGCGCCGGAGCCGATCGCGCCGCGGTCAAACAGGTTCACGCCGTCAAGTTTCTCGTAGGCCGCGAAGAAGAACAGCTTGTCCTTGATGATCGGACCACCGACGCCGAAGCCGTAGCGGGTTTCGTCGTATTCACCCGTCGTGATGTCGTCGCCTTCGAGGCTGTCGGCACGCAGGCCGTCATTTGTGTAGTCGCCGAAGAGGTAGCCGTGGAATTCATTCGTACCGGATTTCGTGACCGCGTTGATGTTACAGGCGGAGAAGCCACCATACTGCACATCGAAGGGAGCCAGTTCGACCGCAACCTGCTCAATGGCATCATAAGAAAATGGGATGCGCTCGGTTGGGTAACCATTCGAATTCAGGCCGAAATTGTCATTCATGCGAATGCCGTCAACGGTCAGCGAGTTGAAGCGGGAGTTCTTACCGCCACACTGGACTGCGTTGATGTCGCCACGGGATTCGTCAACATAGATGCGTGGGTCGAGGCGCAGGACATCCGTGATGTTGCGGTTGATGGCCGGGGCCTTCTGCAGCGTCTCCAGGCCGAAGGTCGCCGAAGGACCAGCAGCTGTCGGCGCGAGATCGGAGACGGAAGCCGTAACAACGATCGTTTCCTGACGCGCTTCACCATCATTGGTGAGCGTGAAGTCGACCTGGGTCGCATCGCCGAGGTTCAGGCCAACATCTTCGATGAACTGGCCCTGAAACTCTGACGAAGTTACCGTAACGACATAGCCGCTGGAAACAGGCAGGTTGCGGATGCTGTACAGACCGGTCTGGTTGGTCGTCGCAGTCCGTGTCAGCCCTGTGGAAGGATCGGTGATGGTAACCAGCGCACCGGATACGGCCTGGCCGTCATCATCGGTCACTGCGCCGCGGACGGCTGAAGTTGTAACCTGCGCCATAGCGACGCCGGCCATGCTCAGCGCAATGGCAGATACTGCTGCCCCACGCCCGAAAGTGGTCCAATTTGTCATGACTATTCCCCTAGTCGGTGATGCGCCGACAACCGCCCCTTGCGGGTCGCCGGTACTGCGGGTCGGATAACGACACCGGATGACAGATTAGTGACAAGATCTTGAAGGTTCAGCACATAAGGCTGCGATCACGGTGGATCGATATGTTGCGATGCAAAAAAGACACGGTTTGGAGGCGGACATGCGCAGAATGCGTGCGGTTCGGGGTATATTCCATCTCGGAGGGGCGGCATAAGTCTCAAGTTGAGAAGGAATAACGCCCCATGACCGTCGAGGAATCCGAATCGCCTGGCCGCTGGCAGACCATCACATTCGCCGTGCTGGCAATGCTGCTTGTACTGAGGGTTGTATTCACAGGCATTTCCCCCCTGAACCTATATGCAGACGAAGCGCAGTACTGGCGTTGGGGCGATACGCTGGAATGGGGCTATTATTCCAAGCCTCCGATGATTGCGTGGATTATCCATGCTGTGACAGCTGTATTGGGTGATGCAGAATGGGCCGTCCGGCTTCCCGCCGCCTTCCTGCACACCGCCGGTGCCACCTTCATCTATTTCCTTGCGCGAGATATGTACGGTGCGCGTGTCGGCATGTTTGCCAGCCTCGGCTATGCACTGATGCCGGCTGTCATACTGTCTTCTGTCGTGATCTCTACAGATGGCTTGCTCATCCCTTTCTGGTGCGCCGCCCTTTGGGCTCTGTGGCGGTTGCGCAGCGGGCAAGGCGCATGGGTCAGCGCGCTGGGTCTCGGCGTCGCGGTCGGGCTCGGCTTCCTGTCGAAATACGCGATGCTCTATTTCGCGATCGGCATCGTGCTGGTCCTGTTGATCGACGTACAGAGTCGCCGTGCCTTGCTGAGTTGGAAAGGCCTTGCAGCCTTGGCCGTGGCAGCAGCGATCTTTGCGCCGCATCTCGCCTGGAATGCCGCGAATGATTTCAAGACGGTGAGCCATACGGTCGACAATGCCAATCTTGGCGGCGACCTCATCAATCCTGAGAACGCCCTCACCTTCCTGGTCGATCAGCTCGGCGTGTTCGGGCCGATCAGTTTCCTTGCGCTCGTCTTCGGCATCTTTGTGATGCGTAGCGAGGATGATGGCATCATGGGCCGGGACCGCTGGCTGCTCTGCTTTATCCTGCCGGTCTTGCTGATCATCATGGCACAAGCGGTCCTGTCGCGCGCCAATGCCAATTGGGCTGCAACTGCCTATCCGGCCGCGAGCGTGCTGGTGGCCTCATGGCTCGCCCGCGCAAAGCCAAATCGCAAACTTTGGTACATCATTGCAGCGGTCAGCTTCGTCGCTTTTCTGCTCGCGCCGGATGTGTCATTCGCCACGCGCCTGTTGATTGGTGCCATAGTCGCAGCAGCCATTCTGGGTTACGGCCATTTTGTGCGCCATTCCCCGTCCGGCCTGCTCTGGACCAGTTTGTCTCTGCACGCTGCTCTGATGCTGGCCCTGCTGACCCTCGCGCTACTGCCCGCCTCCCTGTCGACCTCGCTTGGTTTCGACAACGCCCTCAAACGCACTCGTGGCTGGGATAGCGCCGCTGAGCAATTGTTTGCGCGCGCCGATGCACTTGGCGCAACCTCAGTGCTCGTGGATGAGCGAGAAGCCTGGCACGGCCTGGACTATTACGCACGCGAGCGCACCACGCCGATGATTTCATGGCGCCGCTATGCCGGACCGAAGAGTTTTTCAGAGGCCCAGCCACTTGAGGGCGGTTTGGCCAATCGCGTACTCATCGCGTCGCTACATCCCGGCATGCGCCCGAAACTGCGAAGCGATTTCCAGTCCTTTGACCATGTGGGCGAAATTTCAATTCCGCTTGGAACGCGTAGCAATGGATGCCCGATCTTGCGGGAATTCCAACTTTATCTGGGTAACGGATATGACCGTCAGGACCGGACACCCGAATGGGAGGAACGTTTTGATGGACAGACGGAATTCAAGCCTGAGCCCTGCCCATCACCAACCGATCAATGACCGACTGACTCGCCCCAAAGATCTTCGACCCGGCCATCCCGGCCACATGAAGCGCGATAGTAGCGATACTTGAGCGGGTTCTTCTTGTAATAATTCTGATGATAATCTTCGGCGGGCCAGAATGTTTCGGCCTGAATCACCCGCGTCACGATGGGGTCCTTCAGCACACCTGACGTCTCGATCTCGGCAATCTCGACTTCAGCCACCGCGCGCTCGTCATCAGTGTTGACGAAGATCGCGGTACGATAACTGTCGCCCTTGTCGCAGAACTGACCATAGGGATCTGTGGGATCCACGTGCCGGAAAAAATACTCGACCAATGTGTCGTAGCTGACCAGATCCGGATCGTAGGTAACCTTTACGGCCTCGTAATGGCCGGTGTTCTCCTTGGAGACCTGCTTGTAAGTCGGATTGGCGATTTCACCGCCCGTATAACCGGACACGGTGTCGATCACGCCATCAACCTTGTCGAAATCAGACTCAACGCACCAGAAACACCCGCCCGCAAAAATGGCCGAAGACAGCCGCTTGGGGGCCGTTTCTGCCAGGGGTTGGTCCTGCGCGCCCGCATTCGAGAAGAACGCAAGCGCCATGGCGGCCAAGCCAGCGGCGATGGTGAAGGTGGGGGCGGATGGCATACGCATGGCAGTTCCCGATACTCTATACAGTCGCAGCAAACACACGCTGCGTTCTGTCCGTCATATGGCGGTCTCCCGTCCGCCGTGAAGGCCAGAAAGTCAGTCCTAACATAAATGTGTTGCCTGCGTGTTGCCAAACTGCGTCAGCAATGAGGCTGATTGGCATGGCAGGAAGTATGTCAGGACGGCCCCATCAGCACACGGACCCTGACCCGGCTGGACCGACCGCTCTGATCGACGGCCGTAATCGTGTAAAATCCCGCCTGCGTCGGCTGCCAGACTGGCGCACCGGCATCATCGATCTGGCTGGGCTTTCCGTCGATATACCAAGAGACGCGCCCCTCCCCGCGTCCAGCCAATACAAAGGGCCGGGCCGACTTGCCATCAACACTGCCGGCCCACAATTCCGCGCTCGCGGGTGGAAACAGGATTTCGGGCGGCGCTTCAGGCGAAAAGTCATGTAGCGCGCCGCGTGTTTCGATTTTGCGTTGCGTGGTCAGGCGTGTGCGAGCTTCGCCTTCATCTCGTAAATGATGGGCAGTTCGGTCAGCAATCTCGAACAGGAAGGGCAATGCGGTCACCCGGCCGGTCTTGCCAGGTCGCGGCGCGCCATCGGCCCTGCCAACCCAGACGACAATGGCATGTTCGCCGGAAACTGCGGCTGCCCAGCTGTCGCGGAAGCCGTACGATGTGCCGGTCTTGAAAGCAACTTGTGGCGCGCCCGCAGTCAGGCGCCCTGGCATGCGGCCTTCCGGCATGGGACCATTTTGCAGGATACGGACGATATCTGACGCACTCTCGGCGCTGACCAGCCGCCGTCCCATCCGTTCATAACTTGCAGCTTCTTGACTGGCGCGCCAGACCAGAGGCTTGGCCACACCCTCATCGCCCAGAGCAGCATAGAGGATGGCCAATTCGCGCGCTGTCAGGCCTGCACCGCCCAGCGCGAGGGCAAGGCCAGCGTCGTGATTTGCGCCGCCGCCAATACGTGGTCGCGCGCCCGCCAGCGCGAGCTGCGCCGCAAACCGCTCTGGCCCGACCCGATCCAGCATAAGCACCGCCGGCACATTGAGCGAATGCTGCAAAGCATCCGAAACCCGCACATCACCGCGAAACATCCGGTCGAAGTTTTCCGGCTGGTAGGACGCAAACCGTTTGGGTAGATCGGAAATGCGCGTATCCGGCGCGGCCTGCCCGTCATCGAACGCCATGGCGTAGATGAACGGTTTCAAGGTGGAGCCCGGCGAGCGAGCTTGCGCGGTCAGGTCGAGCCAGCCCCCTGCCCGGTCCCGGGAGGCAGATCCGATCAGGGCGCGCACACCACGTGTCGGAATGTGAACCACAATCGCCGAGACCTGAACGTCAGGGCCTTCCGCCTCAGCCTTGCGCAAGGCCATGGATTCGAGTTCAGCCTGAAGACCCGCATCCAGCGTGGCGCGCACATCCTCGCGCGATCCGCTCGCCAGCGCTTTCTCTGTGCCGTGCCAGGCACGCATCGGAAAATCACGCCGCCGCGTCGGGACCGGCGATGTAGCTACATCCTCCACATCAGCCTCGCTGAAAACACCATACCAACCGAGCTTGGTTGCGACCCAATCGCGCGCCTTTTGCGCCTGGTGTGGCCGACGATCCGGGCGGCGCACTTCGGGCGATTGCGGCAGGGCGATCAGCAGTGCGATCTCGTCAGCGGACAAGCGGTCAGCCTCGTGCCCGAAATAACTCCAGCTCGCTGCCCGCACACCTTCCAGGTTGCCGCCATAGGGCGTCAGCGTAAGGTAGAGTTCGAGGATCTCATCTTTCGACAAGCGACGTTCGATCTGCCAGGCGCGCGCGATCTCGATCAGCTTGGACCCGACATTGCGGTCCCGAGGTTCCAGCAGGCGCGCAGTCTGCATCGTGATCGTGGAGCCCCCAGACACGATCCGCCCGGCGCGCGCCGAGTCTGCCACAGCCCGGCCGAGCCCCGTCCAATCTGTCCCGCGATGGCTGTAGAAACGTTTGTCTTCGACCCGAAGCAGCGCCTCGATGAACTCTGGATCGATCTTATCGAGATCTCCGCGGAACCGCCACCGTCCGTCTTCGGTCGGAAAGGCCCTCAGGGGCTTGCCCTCCCGGTCGGTCACCAGCGCGGAGATTTCTCCCGCGCGGTCAATTGGCGGCGGCAGTACCCAGTCCATCAGGACAACCGCAGCAAACACTGCGGCTATCCCGATGACGATACGCCGAGGCGTCAGCATGGCTTACTGACCGCCTCCCATCGTTCCGGGCGCTGCGCTGATCGTGACGCGGCCAGGCTTGGACCGGGCGAATACTTCCGGACGATACATGTCCTCAGCCACCACACCCGGCATTGCGAAATCGCCCGGCGTTACCGCTCTGACGACATAGGCAAGCGTGACCGGCTGCGCATAGACATCGACGGCGGCCACAAACCGATCATCCTGTGCCTCGGCAGTCTGTGCATTCGCAATCTGGCCGAGATAGGCAAACGCGCCCGATCCGCCATATTCACGCCTGCCATCTGCAGGGCGCAGCACCGATTCAATCTCGAAGCCGGCGGGCAGCAGGTCCGCCACGATCACAGGGTTCAGGCGGCGCTCATGTGGCGACACCGTCAAGCGCACGATCAGCTGGTCCCCCTGGCCGACCCGGGACAGATTCACACGACCACCGGTCAGTGTAAAGAATGTCTTGTCGACGCCCATCTTGGATGTCGCAGCGGGCGGCGCCGTTTCTGGCGAACCGCTGACCATAACTGTCCGGAACATCGGCGCCTTGCCTTCCAGCGTGAACGTCACACCTTCCGTGGCCTGCGCTTCGGTCAGGGCATATTGCCGGTCATTATTGTTACCACGGCCAAGCCCTTCGACGGTGAGCCGGAAGCCTTCAGCCCCCTTGTTCAGGGAGTCCACAGCCAGCAGCGCGAAAGCCTTTTCCTGCGTGGTCAATCCGGTCGGGTCTGGCGCATCCTCGCCCAGCTTGGCGGCAAGACGCTCTACCACATCCAGCATGTCCGCTTCGGATGCGAGGGCCAGGATGGCCGCCTCATCGCGCAGCGGGGTCTGGTAGTAATCGCCGGTATTCTCGTAACCGAGCGCGTCTTCCGCTGCCTTGAAGGCCGAGGCAGCCCGCGCCCGATCACCCAGCATGGCAAGGCCTGCGCCGATATGGGCGCGTGCCAACGGGCTATCGATGGAATCGAGTTCGCGGTCATGCAGGTAGCGCAGGCGAGAAATGTCGGCCTTGCCCGCCTTTGCGAGCACGTAAAGTGCATAGGCCGACGAGCGCTGCATCAGCTTCTCTGCCGTATCGTTGGAATAGCGGCTCTCATAGACATCCGTGTCGTACCCATAAACGCGCCATGCATCGCCAGTCGAAACCTGCCGCAGAGCGCCATAGGCCCGCTCCAAGGATTCGTCCGGCACAGAGAAGCCAGCCTGTTTCGCGCGATAGACAAAGTCCGTCACATAGGCACCAAGCCAAGGGGATGCGTAGCCATCCCCTTCCCGCCACAGGCCGAATGCTCCGTCAGATCCCTGACGGTTGAGCAGCGTGTTCACCGCAGTCTGAATCCGCATCTTCGGATCGTCGCGGCGTTCTGGAGCCCCCATTGCAATCAGCTGTTCGGAGTAGAGCAATGGCAAGGCCCGGCTGGTGGTCTGCTCGGTGCATCCATAAGGGTAGCGGTCGAGCGAAGCATAGAGCGTCGCCGGATCCATTGGCAGCGTCGAATAGCCGACACTGATCGCAGCAGACCCCGGCACAAGGCCCTCCAGCAGATCAGCGCCAACAGAATAGCTTTCGCCCGGTTCCATCAATTGCCGACTGATCTTTGTTACCGGCAGATAGGGCGAACGGGTCTGTATCTGGTAAGTCCGGTCCGTTTCGAAATCATTTGGCCCCGTCACCGCCAACCTGACCGTTGCGATACCTTCTGAATCCGCACCAATCCGAACTGGCACATCCGCGCGCGCACCCGTTGCAAGCGAACGCGTCAGCTTGCCATCCGCAACATCAATCGGGCCGTCCGCTGAAATCTCGGCTGTGAACGCTCCAGGCCCGACTTCGACATTGTCAATACTGGCAGTAATTTGAGCTTCATCGCCAGGCGCCATGAAGCGCGGCATGATCAGATCCGACGGTGCTTTCTCGCGCACGATCATGCTGGACTCCGCTGACCCCAGACCAGATCGCGACCAGGCCACGGCCATCAAGCGCAGCTCACCATTGAATTCCGGCAGTTCAAGGCGAACTTTTGCCTTACCCGACCGGCCGACATCAACCAAGCCAGAGAAGAGCGCGACCGATTTCACCGGGACGACCGACAGCCCTTCACCGCCAAGTTGGTCTCCCCCTGAGCGGACTTCGGCTGGCAATCCCATATTCGGGTCAAGCAACCGACCGTAATCGTCGTACATTTCAACACCGAGCGCCTTCTTGCCATAATAGTAGCTGACAGGGTCAGGGCTCTCGAATTTGGTGAGGCGCAAGATGCCTTCATCGACCGCCGAGACCGTCATCATGACATCTTCACCCGCCGCGGCGCCATTCACGGCGATCTGCAGATCAAGCTGCTGGCGCGGACGGAACACTTCAGGCTCATCGAGCGTTACTTCAAGCTTCCGCGCCTTCATGTCGAACGGCACATAGGAAACCGCCATGGCGCGGCGTGGCACGGGCCGGTCGCCCGGATCGCGCGGCGTCACCACCGTTGCAAGAACATAAAACCCTGCGCCCCAGTTCGGGTCTGTATCGATGATGATCTCGCGGCCGTTGGCGCCGACCTTCATGCGCTGAACGAGATGCACCTTGTCCGTTGCAATGGCGATGGTCGCCTCGCCCTCATAAGGCGGATTGAGGAACAACCGCGCGCGCGAGCCCGGCGTGACGTTTTCATTCTGCAGCGTCACCGCCGCCTGATCGGGCGTGTCCGCGCCGGACGCGTATGAACGCCAGCCCACGTAGAAACGGATATCGCTTGTGGCTTTCCCGCCAGCCTGCGTCACCGAAAGGCGATAGGTGCCCGGGTCCACCCGCTGGTTGACGAGCGTCGCAATCTGTTCAGGGCTCGACTTGCCGCGTCCTTCCGCGATCAGCACGTCACGGAAAGAACGCCGCCACCGCCATTGGCCGTTTTCACGATACCAGTCGAACCAGTAATCCTCTTCGACGAGTTTCCATTCGAGATCGCCGTCAACGGGCTGACCCTGCCAGTCGAGCAACACGGCGTTCACCGCCACCGTTTCGCCCTGACCGAAGCTGCCGCCCTCGCCGGAAAGTTTTAATCCGACATAATTATCATCCGGGCGCACCGGAATACGCGCGGATTCCCGCACCACGCGTCCGCCGGGTTCAACAACGCCGACGACCACATCCGCGCGCATGGGTGCGCCGTAATCTTTCGGCGCTGAGTCCACATTCAGCGCGACGCTCGCCTTGCCCGCAGCATCGGTAGTCGTGTTCGGCAGCGTGATGAAGCGCTCGTCAAACCGGCCATTCACCGGACCGAACCGATAACCGGAAAAATCCGGAAACGGGTTGGGATCGAGCCTCAGACGCGCTTCCGCCTCTACGCTGAGCGCGCTCGCTGGCGCGCCGTAAAGATAGCGTGCATCAATGTGCATATCGCGGGTTTCACCGGGCCGAAGCGGCGTTTTTTCATCGCCCTCAAGTTTCACTTCAAGGCGTTGCGGCACGAAATCTTCAACGGAAAACTGTTCCGTCCCGACAAAGCCGTCGAGACCGTCCGCTTCCACCTCGATCCGCCACATGCCGCGCGGCGCCGAGGCCGGCACCTCATAGTCAAACGAAAATCCGCCGATCTGGGTTTGGTCGATGCGCAGTTTCTCCGCTTCCGTATAATTCGGGCGGCGTACAGTGACGGTAAGCGGGCGATTTTCGATGGCGCGCCCGGCATCGTCACGCAACAGCCCGGACACATGCACCGTTTCACCGGGGCGATAAATGCCGCGATCCAGATACACGAACGCATCGACTTTCGACGGCGCGTTGCGTCCGCCCACATCGCGGTCGGATAGATCGAGCGCAGCGCGAGTCATATCAAGCGCCGCAAAGTCCTCCTGCGGCCCGTAGGCCATCAGCATTTGCGGCGTCAGGGGATAATCACCATTGACGGCGGCGCCTTCGAAACGCGCGCGGCCGTCTGCATTCGTAACAGCTCTCGCCAGAATGTCGTTGTTATAGGCGATGAGGGAAAGCTCGACGCCGGCGAGCGAGCGAGCCGATGAAATAGAGCGAACGAAAACGTCAATCCCGTCGGAGCCGGAGTAAGTCGTCAACGCCATATCGGTGAAAACGATCCAGCGCCACGCCTGCGCCGTACGATATTCGTCCGCTCCCGGAGAAACATCCCTGATATGGACGAAATAGGCGCCGGGCTTTAGCTCACCGAGCGCTGCGCCAAGCGCGAAAACCGTCGTCGCCGTTTCATTGCGCTCGCCGGGGGTCGCGATCTTTCCTGTCCAGACTTTGACGCCAAGATCCTTACCGTCTTCCTGATCCCAGACATAGGAATATTCGCCCTCGCCACTCGCTTCGCCTGCAACGATGTTCTTGCGCGCGAGCGACCGGTCGGAAACGCGGTAAACAGTAATTTCTATTTCTTCGACATTGACCGTTTCGATGCCGACGCCGTCCGCTTCGAGCCGCGGCAAGATAACGCCGTCGCCAGCAAATCCGGCGTAAGCCGGCTTGTCGCCAAACGCGACAACAACTTCTTCGGCGCGTTCCAGCCGCTCATTCTTGCCGCCCGGCAGCCCGGCGCGCAGGCGCACACGATAGTCCTTATCGAATTCAAGACCCGCAAGACACAGCGACGAACCATCGATTTCAATAGCGGCGCCGTCATCGGGCGTGATGCGAACAAAATCCGCATAGTTGACATCGCCGCTGTCATTCAGCTCGCGCGTGAATTGCAGGCACGCTTTCGGGGTTTCGGTTCCGGTATCGAGCCGCAGACGGCGATAGGCGAAAGTTTTTATGACATCTTCTTCGGGCCGCTCGGCGTTCTCGGAACGGAGCTCCTGAAACGGGCGCCGCGGCGCGTCGCTGCGGGGGTCACCGGCAATCACCTGCTGGGAGTTGGGCGCACCGCCCGAGCCGGAACCCGGCGCAATCACCCGGCCTAAAAGCAGCCCCAGGGCAAACGCCGCCAGTAATCCGCCCGCAATAATCGCCCCTTGTCGCCGCGCCATAGTCTTCTCCCGCCTTAAAACGCCCGCCCTTTACGGGTACTGAGCGATAATTATGGCGGTTAATGAGCACAAGGAAAACGATTTGAAGGAGAATTCGGGAAAATTCAGGCGCGCGGACGACTAAAGCCGGTTTAGGTGCGCTGCGATATTGGCTAAGGTCGCCCGCCGGAGCCACAAGTCCCCGTAGCTCAGCAGGATAGAGCACCAGATTCCTAATCTGGGGGCCACAGGTTCGAATCCTGTCGGGGACGCCAATAAAATCGAGGCCTGAGACGGCAAGGCAGGTGAGAAAAAGGCGGCCATAACAGCCGCCCAGTCTCTGTGTGAAAGAAGTGGCGATAGTCGGTGTTCGCTATCGCTATGCATACATCGCGTACATCCCGATTAAGCAGACGCCACCACGTTTCGACTGGCTAGCCAGCAGCAGTCAAAGCAAACAGCATTAGTAATGGGCGCCAAAGACAAACGACGTCACATGCGCATGGATCGGGTCGTATTCTAAGCCAAGATCATCCATGATGTTATTGATGCGAATGAACCGGTAGCGAAAACCAATATACGCATTCTCGGTTACATTGTAGCGTACACCCGCTGTGCCTGAATAAGCAAAGTTTGTGTCTGTATTCTCCAAGAATGCAACGCCGGCGCCGCCGCCGATATAGGGTTCAAATCGCCCATCTTGCATCGGAAACACAAAATAGCCGTTACCTTGGATGACGTGAGCCTGATTACCTAGCTCGATACCAACAGCTCGAATATCCTCGTTCGAGAAAGTCACGGAATCCGGCATTCCGTTCACCGTTCCAGCGAATGTCACGTTATCCACTTTTGGGTGCAGGAAATCATAGGAAACGCCTATTCTGAACCGGTTGCTGAATAAGCCCTGCACGCCTACTTCCGCACCACCGGCGACACCCGGATTGTAGTTGATGGCGCCTGTCCCCACATAATCATCACCATCGAAAGTGAATTCGTAATCAACAGTCTCAACCTCTGAAGGAAATGCAGCGCCGATCACAAGATCGGTGTATAATTTTCCCTCTGCAAAAACACTCTGCGGCGCAAAAACAACAGCGGCGGCGAGACAACCTAAGCTAATTTTGTTCATGGGTTTATGATCCCCACAATAACCCCGCTACGAAATTACTGCTGTAAAAGAGCAATGTAAATATTTACCTTTCTCCCTTTTTTACAGCTATAGGGACCTTTTATCGTGCCTTTTCCCAGGCTTCCATTTGGTCAACGGGATGTAATATCTGATACACCTTGGTCAAAATGATGCGACTGCGCCAGCTTGCGTGTTTTGTGCCGAAGACCATTTTTTGCCTGCACCAGCAAAACCATCGCATTCAGATCCAGCTCAGGCCCACGCCGGGCAACAATGCGTATATCGAGAACCCGGAGATCGCCGCAGACTTGCTCGAGGCGCTGGCAAAAAGCGGATACCAGCTCCGGCGCCCGTATTACGGGGTAGCGCGCGGCTCGCTTGATCCATATTTCGGCGGCGTTCACGCAATCGCATTTGAAAACGGCGCCTGGGCGGGCGCTGCTGATCCGCGGCGGGACGGCGCCGTTGGAAATGGCGGCAAAGAAGAAAAATAGCCGGCCCGGAAATCTTAACTAAACGCCTCGGCCGTAACAGGTGCTCGTAAAAGTAAACCCATCGAGCGCATTGCCAAAACCCACGATCAGTTCGTGATAATAGCTGATCTGGATTTCCTTGAAGTCCTCACCCGAGACGGTTTTTGTCGCGAGAACGACTGACAGGTCCTGCTGCTGCGGGTTTTTGTATTGCGCGCGTATCGCCGCTTCGATGGCGTTGTCGTCGCTGGCGCCGGCAATAAGGATTTCACGGGCGCCGGCGGAACATGCTCCTTGAAGACGGTTTCTCTCATAGAGCGCTAACCCCGCTTCGAAGGTGCCGAAAATTGCCGCAAAAATGAGCGGCGCCACCATGGCGAACTCGACTGCCGTGGCCCCCGTGCAGTTTCCTAAAAGGTCTTGAATGCTCGACTTCAATGTCTTCATTGGACCTGCACCTGCATTGAAGCCGATAAATTAATCACGCGGATGAAAATCGGATCATACTCTTCAGACGCCGTTATCGAGTAAAACCGAGAGGGCGATGCACCGGAACACGACGCCGTGCAGGAAACCTCAACACCTGATCCGGGGCACCGGCAGACCTCTGTCACTTCCGCGGTCGGCGCGTCTTCGCCAACATCCTGTATTTCGTCACGGCTGTAACCGGTGGCCGCGGCGATCACGAGGTCCTCAATCTTGCTCGTATCATCGACGCCGCCCATAGCGAATTCAGCGCCTGCGCGCACAGACTGATCGAGATTCATCTGGCGGCTGAAGGCCAGCCCGTAATCCATCATGGAAAGCACGACGAGCAACAGAATCGGCGCCGCTATGGCGAATTCGACGCCAGCGCCGCCAAATGTATTGCGCGCAAAGAGCGTTGTCTTTTTGATATTACGTTTACTGCAGATCATATTCTACTCCACCAGCTTTATGCCGCCGGCTGTTGTGGGGTGCGTCGTGCCGCTGTTTGAACAGTCGGTGTCAAACTCAGCGCTGCCCCAGAAAGTTACGGTGCCGCCGATCACTTGCGTGCACTCGCCGACGCCAAACCCTGCCGTGTTGCCCGTATAGGTAACGTCAGAATCCGGTGCATAGACGGCGCCCACAATGGCGACGCCGGAATTACCAGTTAGGTCGAAGTCACCGCCATTCGTCCGGCTGCCGAAGATCGCAATACCCGAATATGTTCCTGACGTCGGCGCCTTGATGTCGAGGTCGAAGTTGCCATTGACCTTTAACGACGCGCCGCCGGTGAAATACAGCGTCACGCCGGTTCCGGTCATGCTTTTGTTGCCGTTGAGTCTGACCTCGCCAGGCCCGTTGAAGATATAGGTGCCTGATGACAGCTCGACATTGCTGCCGATCGTGTTGGTACCCGATGGAACCGAAAAACAGCCGGGCGCCGGCGTAGCCGGGTTGCCGCTGGTGAAACTGGAAAGACTGCTGCAAGATCCGACAGTCGGTTCCGGCACGCTGGCGTAAGGATCGGAAACCGGCGCCGTCCCTGTCTGCGGCGCACTGCAGCCGAGGTCGAGAATGCCATGGCTGTCATCGACGCCGCCCGGCGTTGATGCGCAATCCGCCTCAAGGGTTGCTCCGTTGCCGGTCGATTGAATGGCCGAGGCGCTCGATGAATTTGCCGCGATGTTGCACCCTGTGAGCGTCACATCTGTCGATCCGCCAACGGAGATCGCGCCGGCTGCTGAAGGGTCGAGCGCCAAGACGCAGGCCGGGTCGCCGGCTGAAATCAGCGCGGTCGCTGACACCGTAAAGTTGATATTTCCAGAAAGAAAAATGGCTGAAAACCGTCGCGGCATTGAATGGTTCAGCGCCACGCTGACCGCTGACGCATCGCCTGCATACGCGCCACCTGCCGGCGGCGACGCGAGAGTAATGCCGGCCGATCCGAGCTTGTATCCGCCGACCGCAGCCACAACCTCGGCTACGCTTTTGAGATCCGATTCACTGCTGACGCCAGAGCGCTTTTGCATGGCCGCAGAATGCGCCGCCATGTCGGCAGCGTTCTGGAGCTTGCGCCGCTGCAGCTCCCAAAAGCCGGTCTCGGCGCCGAATGCGAGCCCGGCAATCAGCAATGGCAGCATCAGCGCCATGACGATCGCCGCCGCGCCGTTTTCATCGTGAAAAAAGGCCGCAAGCGGCCCTCGCAAATTCCTCGTTCTCTTCATCCCGTCGTCCTGCCTGCGATCCGCAACAGTCTCTTTTGCCGGATGTCGCTAGTCCTTCTGCCCATGCCGCAAAGCATAGGGCAGCGCCGTTAACAGCGATTTTATGAACGCGATTAATTTATTGGGATGCGCAGCGGCGAAAACGTTATTCAGCTGAGAAGTCCCGAAACGGGTGTCAAAGACAGTTGGGACGCGCTGGGATCGCTATATTACGTTTGCCATGCGAATATTTGGGCGAGCAAGATAAATGCCATTTTCGGCGCCGGAATAATTGCGACGGCAAAACTGGGCCCTTTAGCGCACAAACCCGATTTTTTTCACCAATTTCAACACCCTGATGGGGTGAGAAAAGCACCGACGTGCATCCAAATAGGCGAGAAAATCGTTAACTTTTAACGATTCGAGCTAATAAAGGTTAACAAATAGGTTAAAATTGAGTAAAAACCGCCCGTTAACTAACTTTTTGGTAAGAATTTAATTGATTCGCTGGCATAAGTTATGCAAGCGTGGTTCTCAGCCGTTCAAGGACGGCTTTCGTTGTCAGTGGGACAACGGCCGGGGGACATTCCAGGATATTCATTCCCCGGTTTTCGGTAAGTAAGCATGTGGGGAATTCACCATGAAGAAACTGATGGGCTTCGTTAAGAAAGACGACGGTCTTGTAGCCATCGAGTGGGTCGGCATCGCAGCCGTCATGCTCGTCGCTGCGATCGCCATCGCCGGTGCAGTCATGACCGGCGCATTCAATGCTGGCACGACCGTTGCCGAAGGCGCAAATACGATGGCGGAAGGCGCAAACGCACCGACACTGCCGACATTCCCTTAATCGGAATGGTTCGCTGTCGATAAATTTGACAGCGATGAATTTGGTTGGGGCCGCGTCACGCGGAGACGCATGAGGCGGTCCCAAATTCACCGAACTCTAGATCCAAATGGATTGTTCCATGTCAAAGAAAACGAAATTTCTGAAATCAGAAGACGGCCTCGTCGCTATCGAGTGGGTATCAATTGCCGCTGTGGCGTTTATCGCAGCGATCGCCATTTCCGGCGCCCTTTTGGGCGGCGCCAGCGATCTGGGCGGCGCAGTCGCCGGCCAAATGAGTGCGACAGCTGAAGAAATTAATGGCGAAGAAGGAAACTAACTGCGGGTTCTCGGCGCTTTAACGTCGGGTATCACGCCGCGAACAGATTCTAGTTGCGTTACAAAGGATCAATATTATGCGCAGACCGATCATCAGTCTTCTAGTCGGCGTCGTCCTCGCGGCGGGTGCATTGTTTGTGATCTACAACATGCGCACCAACTCCGGCGGCCAGGCTATTGCCGCCGAGGCGCCGATAACCGCCGCTGTTCTTGTCGCCAGCCAGGACCTTGCTTTCGGGGACGCGATCAAGCCTGACTTTATCAAAGTAGTACAATGGCCCGTTGACGGCGTGCCGGAAAACATCGTCACCACACGTAACGAGCTCCTCGAAGGACCTGAAGGCGAACGCATTGCGATACGCAGTTTTGTCGCCGGCGAACCATTCCTGAAAACGAAGGTTTCAGGCTATGGCGAAAAGCCGACTCTCTCGCGCAAAGTCGCGGATGATATGCGCGCATTTTCGATCCGGATTAACGACGTTAGCGGCGTCGCCGGCTTTCTCCTGCCTGGCGATCGTGTGGACGTAATGCTAACCCGGGAACTGACCGGTAGCCGCGGCAATCTCATTACCGACGTCATTATTCAGAATGTCGGCGTTCTCGGTATCGACCAGCTTTCCAGCGAGCAGGCGGAAAATCCAGTCATCGCTAGAACCGCGACGGTCGAGGTCACGCCGGAACAGGCGCAAAAGCTCGCACTGGCGGAGCAACTGGGCACGTTGAGCCTGACGCTACGCAATTACGCCAACCTAGAATCGGCGGAGGTCAAGCGGATTTCCGTGAGTGATCTCGGCATCGATACGCCGCGCCCGGTTGTACGCGATAACGGCATTTACGTCCGCGTCCGCAAAGGCGTCGACAATCTGGAATCGGAACGCGTTCCGCAATAAAGGCGATTAAAAGTGGGGACTATAAAAGTGAGAAAGTTGCGTATTTCGAGGCCAACCAGGCAGGCGGTACTGCTTGCAGCAGGTATGGCCCTCACCACCGGCGCGTTCGCACAAGATAGCGCGCCGACCAAACTGACAGCGCCTGCGGGCAACGATGACAATACTGTTGCCGCGCAGCCCATAAGCACCCAGACGCTTTCGCCGGTATCCACCCCGCGCAATGGCGACATGGTGGACGGCTCGGAAGTCAGCGTCATCCTGCACAAATCCAGCATCATCAATACGCGGCGCCAGTTCCGCGAGCTCGCAGTCGGCAATCCGGAAATCGCCGATGTGGTCCCGCTGTCGCGCAACCGCTTTTATGTTCTTGGCAAGGCGATCGGATCCACGAATATCGTGCTCACCGACTCGCGCGGACAGGTGATCGACATCATCGATGTTCTCGTCGGCTATGACGTGCAGTCGCTAAAGCGCAAGATTTACGAAGTCGCGCCCGATGACGCTGTCGAAGTGCGGACTGCAAACAACTCGATCGTTCTGTCCGGGTCCGTCGACAGCGCCGAAAAAGCCGGCCGCATTTCCGCGCTGGCCGAGCGTTACGCGCCTGACCGTGTCACCAACATGCTGAACATCACGGGCAGCCAGCAGGTGATGCTGCAAGTCAAATTCGCCGAAGTGCAGCGCTCTGCGCTCAAAGATATCGGCACGCGCTTGCGGCTAACGGACCTTGATGGCGGCGGGTTCAACTCATTTATCGGCGTGCCGGGCGAGTTTGGCGGCTCTACTTCCGGCGGCATTAACCCGCTGGCGTTCTTCTCCGGCGGCGCCGCGCTGGTTTCTGGCAGTGATTTCTCGCTGAGCGCCGCTTTTGACGCGCTTGAGGAAAAAGGTCTTGTACGCACCCTCGCCGAGCCGAACATCATTGCCCTTTCCGGCGACACCGCGAGCTTTCTGGCCGGCGGTGAATTTCCGATCCCAGTCGCTCAGGAATCCGACGCCGGAGGCATCACGATCACGATAGAATTCAAGGAATTCGGCGTCGGCCTCGCCTTCACGCCGACCGTTCTGGACCGGGAAAAGGTCAACCTCGAACTGCGCGCCGAGGTGTCGAGCATCGATCCGACCGTTTCGGTTGAAACACAGGACATTACCATTCCGGGCCTGAAAGTCCGCAGGACCAACACGACTGTCGAACTGTTGGACGGCCAGAGTTTCGCGATCGCCGGCCTTATTCAGGATGATCTTGAAACCGCCGTCCGTCAGATCCCGGGCCTTGGCTCAGTGCCGATCCTCGGCGCCCTCGCCCGTTCGCAGGATTTTCAGCGCCGCCAGACGGAACTGGTCGTGATCATTACGGCACGCCTCGTCCAGCCAGTGGGCGGCGACCGGCTTGCTGCGCCTACGGATCATTTCCTGCCGCCGAAAGAATTCGATATGTTCTTGTTCGGCAGAACCTATGAAGTAACTGAGCTTTCCGGCGCCGGCGGCGTCGATGGCCAATATGGGTATGAACAGCCATGAAAATCAAAACAGCCTTGATAGTACTCGCGTTCGGGCTCGGCGGCTGCGCCCATGAAGCAGGCCTGCCCGATTTCTACGCTGACCAGACGGAAGCGAAATTCGGAGATGCCGTGCGGCAGAACATCGCTGCGCAGACTGTTAATCCGAATGCGCCGGAGGGCGTCTTGACCGCCAGCGGCGCTCGCTCTGCGCTCGCTCAGGAACGATACGAAGAAGATGAAGTCGAAAAGCCGGATGATACAAGCACGCTCCGCTCAACACAGCCGGGGTCCGGCGGCGGCGGGTCTAACTAATGACCAGATCGAAGAGGTTACGTCATGCGGCTAAAGGCTCGTTCACGTCACAGCAGGAAAGAAATTCCGGCTAGAACCTTTCTCAACAAGGAAGACGGCGCGGCGACAGTTTTTATCGTCGTCATGTTCGCATTGATGATTGCCTTCACCGGCATGGTCATCGACGTCGGGCGCATCATGAACATTCACAGCCAGGCGAATTCCTATGTGGACCGCGTGGCGCTCGCCGCTGCGGCTGAACTTGATGGCGATCTGGGCGCCATGGAGCGCGCCGTACGCGCAGGCGTCGGCGATGCGACCGACGGCCCCGTCGTCCCCGAGGGTTTCCGGTTTTCTCTTTCTGGCGACAATGCTGTGGGCGTCGCCCGCATGGTGTTCATGTCGGCGATCACTGACGATGACATCGATCCTTATGCGCGCTCCCCGCTCGCCGGCGATGCTGTGCTTTGCGAATGGACGCCCGGCGGCGGATTCGACTGTTCTGCATCGGGCCTTGACGAAGTCGAGGCCGATCTCGAGGCCTCATTCGTTCTCGTGGAAGCGACCACGGAAACCGAAAACTACGTGATGTTCCCAATCGCCGCCGCGCTTGCGCCAGGCATTGCGACCGACGCTTCAGTTGCCCCACAGGCTGTCGCTGGGTTCAGACGCGAAGTCTGCAACATCGTACCGCTTTTTCTTTGCAACCCTAATGAAGAGCTCGCTGGATCGGGTGCGCCCTTCATCACGCCGGCAGGCGTGCAGATCCACGGCAAGATGGGCGAGCAGTATTTTTCCGGCAATTTCGGCATCATCAAAAGCTTTACCGGCAACGGCGCCTCCGATTGGCGCGACGCCATGGCGAGAGTTGATCCGAACACAAGCTGCATTTCTGGTACGCTCGAAGCCAAGGGCGGCTCCAACACCGGTCCCGTGAAACAGGGCATGAATGTCCGCTTTGACATTTTCGACGGACCCATGAGCAAAACCGACCCGCAATATGTGCCCGCTGCAAACGTAACCAAGGGCCTTGCCGTCGCCACCAATGGAAACAATGCCGGCTGCACAAACGGCAACAACCCGGAACTGGCCGACACGATACCGCTGCCGCGCGACAATTGTTTCGTGAACGGCACCGGCGTCGGCTGCACCGACAGTCCAGCCTCCGGCGATCCGCACCGGTTCGGCGACGGCGAATGGGACCGGGACGGATACTGGACCGCAAATCACCCAACCGTTGCGCCGGGAGCCCGCCCGGCTGGCTGGGATACATGGACTCGTTATCAGACCTATCGATATGAAATCTCAACAGACAATCTCTATGGCGGATCCGATAATCCGGGCCTTGTTAATGTAGTCGGAGAAGAGCAGGGAAACCCCACCTGCTCCCAGGCGACGCCTTCAACTGATGTACGAAAAGATCGCCGGGTGCTGATTGTCGCCGTGGCGAACTGCGTCCAGAACGCCGGCACCATTGGCAACAACAGGCCGATTCCGGTTGAGGAATTCGCCAAGGTGTTCGTGACTGAGCCAATTGGCATTGACGATTACGATGATCTTTATCCCAATGGCGAGCCGTCCGATAACAAAGACATCTATTACGAGATGATCGGCGTCGTCGATCCGGGCGACGATGACGGCATCCTGCACGAATATCCGGTGCTCTACCGATGAGCGCACAGGGGGACAAAATAGGCCGGCGTAAATTCTTACGCGCTGACGATGGATCAATCACAGTCGAAACAGTGGTGATGTTCCCGCTTATTCTGGCGGCGCTCGCTTTTTCATTCGAATTCGGACGCATGTTCATCGCGCATCACACGCTGGTAAACAACGTACGCGCCGCCGAGCGTTATATCGCCCGTTGCGACGATCCGCAGAATGATCCTTGTGCAACCGCGGTTGAAAACATTATTCAGACGGGCGTTCCTTCGGGCGGCTCGCTGCCGGCCTGGGCCACCAGCATCGACATCGTTGGGCCTACTTTCACAACGATCAGCGGCACGAATTTCCGCGTTGACGACGATGTCATCCGGATCGGCGCAACCGGAAACTTCCAGTTCCTTATCGCCAGTTTCTTCGGCGGTAATAACGGAACCATCCCCATATCTGTTGTTGAAGACATCAGACATTCGGGGGATTGAGCATGCGTTTTCGATGTAAGCGTTTCTGGGGTAACGATACGGGCTCATCAACGATCGAATTCGTCGTTTTGATGTTTGTCATTCTTGCGACGATATTTTTTGTTCTCGAGTCGACGCTCTACCTCTTTTTCTCAGCTGCCATTCATAAGTCAGCGCAGGCCGGGGCGCGGGCGGCAGTGGTTTCAACGCCACTTGCTGCGGGCGTTCCAGCGACAAACGCCAAAACACCGGCCGGCATTTTCGGCGTCGCATGTACTGACGTATCGGCGCCCTGCGTCTCATTCCCGCCCGTGTCCTGCACCGGGACAGCCTGTGACGCCACCCAATTTAACCGTATTTTCGCCCATATGCAGGGCTTTTCGGGCCAATTAGCACCCGACAACGTCACCATCACCTATGAATGGACTGGACTGGGTTTTGCAGGAGGACCCACAGTACCGCTCGTCACCGTGACGGTTTCGGACGTTCCGTTTCAGACCGGCGTGGTCGGTCTTTTGTTAACCAACGCAGGCGTGCTCGCCACCCTGCCGACACATTCGGTCAGCATGACTGGCGAAGATTTGAACACCGGGGGAGCACCGTGACGGACACGACGGATAATGTAGTCGTATTGGATTCTTCGATTGAGGACGCGCTGAACTTTGACGGCCTGCGATTGTTGGCGGTCGCCAGCTCGCAGGAAGCGCGTATCTCCATCGAGACGTATCTTAAAGGGTACGAAGGGGTCGAATACGAGCTCCTTAATCAGCGGGAGTTCGAACAGCATGGCGTAACGGTAAACGCTGAAATTCCTGACGTTCTCGTCCTGGAAGTAAAAGACGCAACCGATGCGGAAGTTCATATCGAAGCGATCCGCGCAGAGCCGGAGCTAGAGTTCCTGCATATCTGCCTGTTGATGAAGTCACCCACCAAGAACGCCATCGTCAACCTGCTACGCGCAGGCGCTGATGATATTCTCTCGTTGACGCCGAACGAAATCGAACTCAGCAGTTCTCTCGCCCGCTCCACGGTCAATCGCGCCGTCGTTGGCGATGACCGTAATGCAGCGTCCCGCCGACGTACGATTGTCTTCATTCACGCTTCGGGCGGCGCTGGCGCAACAACGCTTGCCGTGAACAGCGCCCTCCAGCTCCAGAAAGAAGCGAAGAGATTTGGCGGCAACGCCTGCCTTATCGATCTCGACATCCAGTTTGGCGACGCAGACCTGCAGCTCGATTTGCCGATGCGTTCGAACCTATTCGAACTCGTCAAATCGCCTGACCGGCTCGACTCGCGGATGCTCGAAAACCTGATGATCAAGGGCCCTGACGGCCTGCACGTTCTGACAAGCCCGGATGAGCCGTTGCCTTTTGATGCGCTTGAAAAAAGCACCGTTGAAAAAGTCATTTCCCTTGCGCGCCGTCACCATCGTTATGTGGTCATCGATATGCCGATCACACTGACATCATGGACGGACAGCGTATTAAAAGCCGCGGACTGCATATTCCTCGTGACCCAGATGAACGTGCTAGCTCTTCGCTCCGCCCGGAGGCTCATCGACACCCTGCAGGAAGAAAACCTTGGCGGAAAGTCGATCATGGCGATTGCTAACCGCTATCCTTCCAAAGGTCAGGGCCGAAAAATCTCAATCGCGGAAGCAGAGAAGATGCTCCGCGTCTCGATCAATACGACAGTCCCCAGCAATTTCGGGCTTCTGATTAATAGCCTGGATCAGGGCGTGCCGGCGATATTGCAGCAACCTACTTCAAAATATTCACGCACCATCGATGAATTGCTTGAAAGCGCGTCGGCAAAACCGGCAACGCAGAAAAAGCGGTCGTTCGGCGGAGGCTTATTCAAGCGCGGAGACGCAGATGTTTGAACGTTTTAATAACAATCCTAAAGGCAAATTCGAACCGCGCCTGGCCTATTCCGATAGCGCCCAGTTCAATGGCCTGACAGACGGAACCGACAACGCCGTCGCCACGCATCTTAAGGTCGCGATCCACCAGCGTCTGCTTGATAAAATCAATCTGGCCGCGCTGGAGAAAATGCCGCGCGAGCAAATCGCAGAACAGATTTCACCGCTGGTCAGAAAGCTTCTCAGCGAAGAGCGTGCGGCGCTGAACACATCGGAATATGCCCAGCTCCTGTCAGAAATTCTCGATGAGGTGTTAGGCCTTGGGCCATTAGAACCCTTGTTAAAGGATCCGAGTATTTCGGACATTCTCGTCAACACTTTCTCTCAAGTTTATGTCGAACGGCTCGGCAAACTCGAAAAAACGGAAGTGCGATTCAAGGATGACTCACATCTGCTGCGTATCATCCAGAAAATCGTTTCTGCAGTAGGGCGTCGCGTAGACGAGTCCCAGCCTTGGGTCGATGCCCGCCTGGCGGACGGCAGCCGCGTTAACGCCCTGTTGCCGCCCTGCGCCGTCGATGGCCCGCTACTATCGATTCGTAAGTTTTCGAAAATGCCGTTCACTGTCGACCGGCTTATCGATAACGATACGATTACGCCTGAAATTGCAGACATGCTTGAAGTCGTTGTTCGCTCACGCCTGAATGTTCTGATTTCGGGCGGCACGGGCACCGGTAAAACCACCATCCTCAACGCCATGTCCAGCCTCATCTCCAATAAAGAACGCATTGTGACAATTGAGGACACGGCGGAACTTCAGCTACAGCAGGATCATGTCGGCCGAATGGAGACCCGGCCGCCGAACCTTGAAGGCCAGGGCGAAG
>NZ_DGNK01000018.1:1006-4882 GCF_002388935.1 Hyphomonas sp. UBA4494 | reverse complement strand
GCTCGGCGAGGTTCGCGGCGGCGAAGTGATCGACATGCTGCAAGCCATGAACACTGGCCATGATGGCTCCATGACCACCATTCACGCGAACGGCCCGCGAGACGCCCTGACCCGTCTTGAGCACATGACGGCAATGACCGGCTTTGACATTCCGACAAAGTCATTACGCGGTCAGATGGCCTCCGCCCTTCAGGTCGTCCTTCAGCTCCGGCGCTTTTCAGACGGCTCGCGCCGTGTTGTTTCCATCCAGGAAATCACTGGGCTCGAAGGCGACATCATTTCCATGCAGGAAATCTTCACCTACCGCCAGCGCGGCGTCGATAAGGAAGGCAAAGTCATCGGGCATCACACGCCTACAGGTATTCGTCCGAAATTCGCCGAACGCGCGCAGGAATTTGGCTATAATTTGCCTGAAAGCGTCTTCAAACCGGTGCGCATTGAGGCGACCGCATGACGTTATTCTACCAACTTCTCGCTATCGGAGGGACCCTTCTCGGCTTTTTTCTGCTGGTGGACGGCATTGCCTATATCCTCGCTAATACTGGCGGGCGCGGCGATTCACGTACAGGGCGGCGCCTTAATTTCGAAGAAGACGGCGAGCCTCAAGATCATATCGAAGTCATCGCACGGCAAGACGATGAACTAACGTCGCATACCGCCATTGGGCGTTACTTCGAAACTCTCGCGACGCGCGCAGACATTGCACTGCCGCCATACCGCATTTATTTCATGATTGTATTGCTGACGGTATTGTTGTTTGTCATTTTCATTCTGTTTCTGCCTTTCATCCCCAAGGCGCTGCTTCTCATCATTGCAGCGATTACGGCATCGGCGCTTCCAATCATGTACCTTAACGGCAAGGCGCAGGACCGGGTAAACAAATTTCAGGAGCAGTTCCCTGACGCACTCGACCTGATCGTACGCAGTCTGAAAGTCGGTCACCCTCTGAGCGCTGCTCTTTCTACAATCGCGAAAGAAATTCCGAACCCGCTCGGCGCAGAGTTCGAAATCGCCGCTCGTCAGGTCGCCTATGGCAAGAGCACGCCCGAAGCAATCAACGCCATCACGAAGCGCGTTAACCTGCAGGATGTTCGCTTTTTCGCGGTAGCGGTCCAGATCCATCACGAAGCAGGCGGTAACCTCGCTGAAATCCTGAGCGGGCTATCGACCATCATCCGCGGACGCTTCCAGCTCTTCCGCAAGGTCAAGGCGCTGACTGTTGAGGGTCGGTTCTCGGCCTGGTTCTTGTCGTTATTCCCTGTCGTGATGATCTTTGTGATGGCCGGGATGCAACCCGGTTACTATGAAAAAGTATCTGACTTTGCATACTTCCCGCACGCCGTCGTGTTCACATTCTTCTTGCTCGTCGTAAATGTCATTGCGATGAAAATGATGACCAAGCTGGAGGTCTGAGGAGACGATATGGTAACTATGATCCTTGCGCTCCTGATTGTATTGGCGCTTGCAAGTGCGGCTGTCCTATTCCTCTATTCAGGCGTCAATCAGTATTTCGTCCAGAACTCTCGCATGGCGAGACGCCTCAAGCCGGGATCACGCCTGTCAAGCGTTACAACCGGTGACGCGAAGCTGGTCCCAGATGAAGGTGTTCTGGAATCTGTTGAAAAATATCTGACTCCTAAAGATCCAAAGCGGCTTTCTCATGTTCAAAAGCAGTTGATGTTCGCCGGTTATCGCGATCCGTCCGCCGTTAAAACGTACTACGCATGGAAATGGGGTGTTGCGCTCGGCGGGCTTTTCTTCTCAAGCCTCGTTTTTGCAACGATGATGACCCGTGTCAGTCCGTTCCTGCCGATCGCGGGCATGATTCTCGTCGTCGTGTTTTCCTATTTCGCCGCTGATATGTGGGTGCTTCGTAAGCGGACCTATCGTCAGATGGATATGGAAAAATCCTTCCCGGATGCGCTTGATCTGATGCTTGTGTGCATCGAAGCCGGACATGGGCTCGATCAGGCCATGCATCGCGTCGCGAGGGAGTTGAACAAATCAGCGCCGGTGCTTTCCGAAGAGCTCTTGCTGATTGTAAACGAATTGCGTGCCGGCAAGATGCGCGACCGCGTTCTTTCCGATTTCGCGGAGCGTACGAACATTAGCGATATCGCCGCCTTCGTGACGGTCATCAAGCAAGCCGACAAGTTCGGCGTTTCCATTGCCGATACGCTTCGCGTTTACGCAAAGGAAATGCGCAATAAACGCTATATGCGCGCAGAGGAAAAGGCGAACATGATGCCAATCAAACTCGCGCTCGGCGCTATCGCATTCACCATTCCACCTGTTATCGTAATCCTTATCGGCCCGTCCGTAATTCTGATACTTCGCGAAATGGTCAAGGCCACCTCATCCGGAGGAGTATTCTAACATGCCAACGCGCAAATTATTTGCTACGCCAATCCGCCTGATCGCTGTCGGCACTGCATGTTTGATGGTTCAGGGATGTTTCGCCAGCTTCGGCGCGGCGAAACCGGAAGTTGCGCTCAAAGAATCCCTGCCGCCCGAAAACGTCATGAAATCAGGCTGGGAATATATGGATCAGCGCGCCTATGGCGCGGCTATCCAGTCATTCCGAATTGCTTTGCAAAATGAGCCTGACAATCAGGAAATTCAGTTTGGCCTTGCCGAAGCTTATCGTCACGCCGGACAACTGGAACAAGCTGAAAGCAAATATGCGGGCCTGATTGACAACCCGATTTACAGAAGTGGCGCTTTCACTGGCATCGGACACGTTAAGCTTTCGAGTTACGACACAGATGGGGCCTTTGAGATGTTCTCGGCTGCAGTCGCGGAAGACCAGACATCATGGAAAGCCTGGCTTGGCCTCGCGCAGCTCAGAGATCTGGCTAACAATTGGGGCGCTGCTGACGAAGCCTACCAAAGCGCGCTCAGCCATACGAGCGATAGAGNNATGGCGTTTCCATGCTGGCGCGTGGAGATGCCAAAACAGCACTTGTATATTTTGATATGGCGGAAGCAATCGCGCCACAATCGAAAAGAGTGCAAACCAATATCGAGCTAGCGCAGGCAATGCTGGACGATACAAAGCTTGGCAAAGACGAACACCTCGACAGTAAGACGCGGGCGCGCAAGCTGAACAACTACGGATATGTGGCGATGCTTCGCGGCGATCGTGAAGATGCAGAGCGATATTTTCTGGCAGCGATTGACACGCATCCGTCGTTCTACGCTGTCGCGCACAAAAACCTGCAAACGCTCAGAACCTCAAAGCCTCGCACTCAGTAGACCGCCATTGGCGCTGTTATCCTGATGATTTCATTAAGCGAGCTGATCTGGGCGGTTTTTGTACTATTTATTGCGGCCATCACTCTTATTGACGCTCGCACCTATCGCATACCCAATGTGATCCTGCTTGTGCTCGCGGCATTTGGGCTAGCGGCCATATTGCTGCTAACGCCAAGCACTGTATTAACACACCTTGTTGCAGCACTTGTCACGCTGGGCGTCGGATATCTGCTTTACACGACAACCGGATTTGGCGCCGGAGACGCAAAATTCTTCGCCGTCATCTTGCTCTGGTTCGGCGCAGCAGGCGTGATTCCTTTGTTATTCTGGTTTGGATTGTCTTGCGCTGTGCTGGTTGTCCTGCTTGCCATCGGCAGGCGCTTGCCGCTAGCCAATACAAAACTTGGCGCCTGGCGCCCGCTCCAGAAAGGCGCGCCCGTGCCGCTGGCGCTCGCCATCGGACCTGCAGCCATCATCGCCAGTACACAAATTTCAAATGGTCTTTGGTAACCCGCCGGGTCTTGGCGGAAGCATCAGCGTGGCTTGATAAACCTTACGAAGTAATTTTCTTCAAGGCCGTCAACTTCAACCGTTTCAGCATGTTCGAAGCCGGTGAATTCG
>NZ_DGNK01000018.1:226-999 GCF_002388935.1 Hyphomonas sp. UBA4494 | reverse complement strand
CTGCCTTGCCGAACCGGACATGCGATTTGTCTTCTGGCCGCTCCGCCCCCGGCTCTAGATCGTAATCGATGATGACGAGCGATCCGCCAGGTTTTAGGGCTTCGAAAATCGACTTCATCACTGCTTCGCGATCGTCGAAGTAGTGATAGGTGTCCGCGATAAAAACAAAATCCATAGCATTGGCGGGAAGCGTCACGTTGTCTTCCCGTCCGAATACTGCCGTTATGTTGTTAACGCCGGCGTCTTCCGCCCGACGATTGATAAGATCAAGAAACAGCGGCTCAATGTCTTCTGCGAAAACACGGCCCTCTGGCCCAACGGCCTCAGCAAACAATAAAGAGTAAAGCCCGGTGNNTCGGCGACAACATCACCCTCTTCTAGCCCCAGCGCGGCGACAACATTTTCGCGCGCTGAATAAAGCTCGCGGCTGCCAACCTCCAGTCGTTCCAGCCAGACATCAAGATTGATGTTTTCGTCGCCAGCCGCCTCAGAAGAACCGGCTGGCGCTTCAACGCCGCCATCGGGCGCTTTAGAACACCCTGCAGCGGCCAGGACGGCCGCCAACANNNCCATCTGCGCCCTGCGCGGTCGATTCGTTCCGCGCCGCCAAACCATAACCTAGCCGCGCCGGGGTTCAAAGCGTCGATACCGCCAGAATATCGTCTTTGCCAGACATAAAAAAACCGCGCCAATGCTTATTGGACGCGGTTGGTCTTAAATCTGAAGGGTTTGAAATCATCTTGGCAGGCCCGGCGGCGACTTACTCTCCCACG
>NZ_DGNK01000018.1:0-198 GCF_002388935.1 Hyphomonas sp. UBA4494 | reverse complement strand
ATGGGATCGGGTGGAGGCTCCCCGCCATAACCACCGGGCCGGCGAAAACGATTTCAAAATGCGAGAATCAAAGTGCAATTGGCGCAACAGTTCCAAACGAACCGTTCGCCGCGCATGAGTAGAAACTATGCGTCATCCGAAGATGACAGCATGAAGACAATCAAGCCAATCGAACAATTAGTACCGGTAAGCTTCACA
>NZ_DGNK01000024.1:101595-162000 GCF_002388935.1 Hyphomonas sp. UBA4494 | reverse complement strand
GGCGCAGGTGGCTCCAGTGGATGGGTCATCGACACGCACGCCTTCCAGCTCGACCTCAACACGGGCGACGTGATCACGATCGAGGGCTCCAAGAATGCCGGTGAATTTGCGCGTATCGACACCATAACCGTAACTGATGCGTCCTTGTTGCCGCCTCCGCCGCCACCACCAGCAGCGAATATTGGACTTGGCCGCACAGAGGCAGAAGACCTGATCCTCACTGATGGGTTCATCACTGAATCCCGTTCGACCGCTTCGAACGACGCCGTTATACGCGCGGAGGATAGCGCAACAACCAGCGTCGCCGAGGGACAGTTCACAGGTGCTGACGGCGACTATCTGGTTCGCCTGTCCCATCTTGATGAGAGCGACGGAGTCTCGGCCTATCAGATCAAAGTAAACGGCCAGGTCGTCACAAGCTGGCTGGCAGATGCAGATAGTGATGTGTTCAATATTCATGAAGCTTCGGTCGCTCTCGAAACCGGAGACCAAATCTCCGTGGAAGCGGTCTATGATTCAGGCGAGAAGGCCCGGATCGACTGGATTGAAATCGTCGAAGACGATTCAATCGCCCCAATTTCTCACACACTCAACCCGGAAGATTACGATTATATCGCCTTCACCGGTCAGTCGAACGCCGAGCGGTACTTCTATCGCCATAAGGATGACGAGAGCCCAGGCGATATCGGATCGGTTGTGTTCGAGAACTCCATCGAGGCTTATCTCAATGGTGACACCACGCTGATCAACGCCGCCAAAGGCGGCAGCGGCTCCAACCCGCTGGCCGATGCCAATAGTTATTGGTGGAACGTGGATACAGATTCCCCGGGGCCAGCGCTGCTAACCGCGGTTTCAAAGATAGATGCAGCCCTCAATGCGGGCGAGGATCTCGACGCCATTATCTGGGCACAAGGCGAAGATGATGCGCGCGCGATTGATGGAAGCAACACTTCTTCAATTGTCGACGCTCTGATCGACGCTACGACCAGCGTGTTCGAGTATCTCTGGAACCGGTATGGCGCAGACATCCCCGTCTTCATTCAGGAATTGGGTGACTTTCCGGAACTGGGCCCCTGGCTCGATGGCCCGGAAGGCGCGCTGTCAGCTATCCGGGATGCCCAAGCCTACATCGCATCACTTTACGACAACGTTTATATCGGGGCGACGACCACGGATGTCGATGAGCAAATGGACGATGGAATCCACTTCAATGTGGAAGGATTTGGTCTGATCGCCGAGGAACTTGCCGAGACCGTCGCAAATGTATTGACGGGTGAAGTTCTGGCGTAAATCGTGCACTTATCATTTCGTCTGGCACAGTCGAGAGCACGATATGCGAATACTCATTGCGAGCGCACACCCCTATATTCCGCAGATTGCGGGCGGCGCCCAATCCAGCACGCATGAACTCGTTCTGGAATTGCGAGCTCGAGGGCACAACGTCAGCGTATTTTCAGGCCTGACCGGAGACGGTTGGCTCGGCTTGCGTCATCGTACAATGTTGAAATTGAAGTCTGGAACGATCGTCAGCGATGACGTGTGCGGCTACACCACTTATCGTGCTTGGCACCCTGTGGATTCAACATCCGAAGTCGTGGACGCATTCAAACCCGACGTCGTGATTCTACAGTCAGGGTTTCCAGCCCGGCTGGCGAAAGGCTTCAAATTCCGGAATGTACCGCTGGTTTTCTACCTGCGAAATGTGGAATTCGAAGATTTGGGGGGAGACCTCAAAGAATTTTCAGATTGCCAGTTTATTGCAAATTCCGAATTCACGGCGCGAAAGTTCGATGACGCATTCGGCGTGAAATCGGAAATCATCTATCCTCTCATTCGTCCAGAAATGTACCAGACGGAAACGCGGCGTGAGTCTGTCCTGTTTGTGAATCCGCACAAGCACAAAGGACTCGACATCGCGCTGAATTGCGCCCGCGCCTGTCCCGAGATCCCGTTCACTTTCCAGATGACTTGGACCCTATCCAAGGAAGACCTCGACGAACTCAACTCCGCGCTGGCGACTCTTCCAAACGTTCGAGTTCAGGCCCGGACCCAGGACATGAAGCAGGTCTATGCCGAAGCCAAGATTGTGCTGGCCCCAAGTCGATGGGAAGAGGCTTTTGGACGCATTTCGGCTGAGGCTCATATCAACGGAATTCCTGTTGTAGCATCGGCCCAAGGCGGATTGCCAGAATCTGTAGGACCCGGCGGGGTTTTGATCGATTTGTCAGAGCCTGAAGAAACCTGGTCAAGCGCCCTGAAGAGATTGTGGACCGATAAGGCTCATTACGATCAACTGGTCCAGGCCTCACTAGACTATGCAGCGCGCCCTGCCCTGCAACGCGATCATCAACTCGATACACTGGAAGCGGTGCTCGGACGTGCAACGTCCGCGGCCGACCAGTAACCCGCCCTACCGACAGGACACACCATGAACCTATTGTTCGTCACTGCTCATCCGCATACGCCGCAAATTGCAGGCGGATCACAATCCAGTACGCATGAATTGTCGCTGGAAATCATCAAACGCGGTCATGATGTCTCAGTACTGTCCGGCCTCTACCACAAAGACCGGCTCGGTTACCTTGTACGGGCGGCGCTCAAGCTGACGCCTATGAAGTATACGCGCGACAAGCTACCCGGGTATCCTGTTTATCGAAAATGGTTTGTCTGGGAAGAAGGTGACGCGGTTCTGAAACAAGCCAAGCCGGACGTATTGATTGTCACAGCGGGCAAGCCCTTCAAGACCGCAAAGCATTTCGCTCAGTTTGGCATTCCACTCGTAGTCTACGTCCGAGACGTGGAATTCCACAAGTATGAAGCCAGCCCTGCCGACCTCCCGGCTTCGACAATCTATGTTGCGAATTCCCAATTTACTGCGGATGCTTACAAGGAAAAGTATGGCATAGACGCGGTACCCATTCCGCCCATGTTCATGGCCGAGCGCTATACCTGCGATCATGCACCAGAGGTCGTCTCCTTTATTAATCCACACCCCAAGAAAGGGCGAGATATCGCGTTCCAGATCGCTGAACGCTGCCCTGATATTCCGTTCGAGTTTGTTGAAGGCTGGCCACTTCCCGAAGATGTCAGCAAACAGAATGTCGAGTGGGCACGAAAATGCGGAAATGTGACTCTGAAGCCGCGCACCAATGATATGCGCAAAGTCTATTCCAGAACCAAGATCCTGCTCATCCCAAGCCAATGGCAGGAAGCCTGGGGGCGCATTGCATCAGAAGCTCACTTCTCTGGCATTCCGTGCGTCGCCACAAAAATTGGAGGCTTGTCGGAATCTGTTGGCGAGGGCGGTATCCTGATCAGCCCGGACGCACCAATCGATGACTGGGTGTCGGCGGTGAGGAAGCTTTGGGATGACCAAGGATTCTATGCGGCCATGCAACAACAAACGCGTGATTATTCCAAGCGTGATATCCTGAACAAAGATCACCAGATCGACACGCTTCTGGATGCGTGCAACCGCGCGAAGGCAGCTTTTGCCGCTGAACCAGACGCAGCTGCAATAGCGAACTAATAGACACGACAGTTGGGTGAAAGAAACCAGCTCTGCGACTCTCAGGTTTCCGAGAGTGATTGTCCGATCTTCCGCCGGCCCAGCAAACGCAAAACGAAATTGCGACCGCTCCGCATAACGGGATAAAGCACGCGCGCTCGCTTGGGGCTGCGAAAGACCCAGCCGTTCAACTTGTTGAACACTGTCACAGGACTGCTGATCATCGACAATATGTGGATGCAATCATCCCCATAATACCATTCGCCACTGATGCGCGCGGCCATACCCTGATCCATATCGAACTTGCCGCGGGCGAAGATAGCCGTTTCATCGGACGACCGGGCATCTATCAGACGGACGGTCCCCACCGACTCGCGTATCCGCAGCATCTTCACATACTGGCTACAAAACGGGCATTCACCATCATAGACGATTACATTTTCAGTCATTTTGATCGCCGCTAGTTTATCGGAATGATGTCGGTTTTTGTGCTCACCAGAACATCTCGCTTGAATGCGCCATCTTGCCAGTCGAGACACACCGTTTCGACATTGTAACGATAGCCTGCGATGTTTTCCAGATTCAGCGCTTCAAACCCCTTGTATCTCACTGGCATGGAATAATGATGGTGAGGATATAGGTGGTAAGACGGCGTTTTGCCCGATTTAATTTTCTGCTGCAGCATCATCTGGTGATGAGAGCCGATGAAGCTCGACGCGGCTCCGGCATCAAAATCGACGATAGACGCATCATTTTCGTACGGTGAATGATAGGAGCAAGTCTTGGTAGCTTTCATGATATCGTAATTGGCGATTTCGTCCGAGCGAACGCCGATGCCAATCTGCCCCCATTGCGACGTCGGCACGTGACGAGACGGTCCGCGATGCTCGCGATATCCAAAGTTACGTGTGTACATGAGATATGAAGACTGCCGGAAGAAGCTATTGGGGACCCGGTACTCTTCACCTGTATCGGTGATCGCGGTGAAATAGGAATCTCGCAATTCCCGGCTATCATACCAACCAAGGCGTGCATTGTAGAAAACTGTATGTCCCATGATCGTGACAAGTACGCCAGCAATGATCGCCTCCTTGGGAAGTCGATCCATCTTCATCGCGACAAAAGCCGATGCGAGAAGGCTGTTCAACAAAATCCAGGGAACGAACAACGCGCCGGTCAGCAAAAAGATTGCGATGTGCATCATGTCGAAGAAGACGGTGAAGGCCAACATGGTTCGCACGCGCAAAAAAGCGAGGAAGCACAAGAACTGCGCCGCCAATGTTACGACGTTGAGATACGGCTCGACTGCGCGAAGAACTGAATATGCAAAACCGAAAAGCCCGGGCGCATACGCCCCTGGTGCGGCACCGACATTATAGCCAGCCAACATCAGAGAACTGGTTGGATTGTCAGAAACCCAAGCAAAGACACCTCCATCAAGGTGAATCTTCGCCAATCCAGACATGAAGTAGTTGCCCAGATGAGCGCCGACCGCCATGCAAAGAATGATGAGTGGTAACGCGGTGATGCCCTGCTGAATACCCGTGTGAAAGCGCTCCGGGATAATCTGCTTCCGCTTGGCGATCTCTACCGCTTTTACGAACAGGCCAAGCGCCACAACCGCGCCGGCCGTGAAGACAAGCACTTCCACAAGCGGCGCATAATCATTGCGACCGAGTTCCTTCGCGCCAGACAGAACCCGTGTCAGGTCCTTGTGGATCAATAGATACAAGGGAGGTAACAGCGCCAGGGATGGCCGAAACATGGCGGCAATCGTGGCGGCGAAAACAATGAATGGAACGACAACAATAAAGTTTCCAGCGCCGCTCTGAACGTTCTCGTTTACACTCGAAAAATCCGCGCCCAACCACAGGCTGTAAAAGCCGAGGAAGAGGGCGAGACCCTTGATGATTATACGAAGATACTTTGGCACATCATCATACTTGATGATGGCAGCCAGCGCGCAGCAAACTGCGATTGCAATGTAAATCGCAAGCGCGCGTTCAGGGTGCCAAGCGGCCGAATAATTGGCAATGAAGTTGAAAATCGGAACCAGCAACAAGCTTGCCAGCACAATGATGCCGATTGTCCCAAACTTGATGATTGGTGTCAGATTGTCATCGTCGGATAGGTTGGATCTGTGCCCGAGTGTTGCCCACCGTAGCCCTGCCATTTTATTGTCACCCCACTAGGTCTCCGAAGCAGCGTTCCTCCACCCGGAAACAGAAATATACATTACGACCATTTAACACGCCGAAGAGTTTATCGGAATGGAAAACCGGCCCGGTCAGACTAGTTTTTATTGATAATTACTACTGATCGCTTCAGCGAAATAAGTACTAGTCCGTATTCATCTTAAAAAAATCTGAAACGATAACGCTAACGAAGGGATTTGCGTCAGGATCTACCCGACGCCTTCTTCATAAGCGCATATCCTCTGTCGCCCACAATTGAACGAACAAAATTCTTCATCGACTGTTTGTTTGACAAGGGCGTCTTCTGAAGCACAATCCGCCGAGGCAACCCTTTCATGGATTGCTGAATTGTGCGCAGATCACCGCTGGCAGGCATATGCATTTGCTGCGTCTCAATGCATAGCGCTGGCTTGCCGGATAGACGGGCGATTTCAACCGCTTGGTCGTGTTCGCTTTCAATGAACATAATGCTGTTCTTGTTGCGATAGACTTCCGCCTTGAACGACCCATGCGCCTTTGCTTTCTGGCGGGCCTCCTTGTTTGGCAAGTCTAGCATGTTAAGCGACTCGTACTGGATGCCCCACTTCTCGAGCCAAGCTTCTGTTTCCGGGCGATACTTTTCAAGTCGGCTCGTTACCAGATGGCCTAATGGCTTTGTCGGACGATTCAGCGGTATCGCGTTGAGGATAAATTCGCGATAGCGGTCGCCGTCATCATTTTGCTGGGCGGTGGGGTCCAGGCAAAGGACGCCATCAATATCGATGCAGCATTCCTTAAGCAGTCCGTGGTGGAAGAGGTTCCATTGAAAAATTCGCGGCTGGGGTACAGCGTCCAGAACAATGTCGATATCCGGGTGCGTCATCTTGGGACCGAAAACGGCACAATAAGTTAGATTGTATCCTTCAAGTTCGACATCCAGCCGCTCCTTTACAGCGCGAATGGAATTGCCGTGGAACACGCTGTCATCAATCACCAGCACATTCTTCATCTCGGCGAAGGTCTTGTTCACCGCCGCACCGCGACGCGTGCGTCCCGAAGCCATGACGCGCCCCTCAATCAAACCTTCAACATCCGTGATGGGCAGGTTCAGCAAAAGGCCAAGGAAGTTCGCCGGAATCAAACCGCTGCGCGGAACGCCCACGATTAGATCGATGTTGTCCGGCAACCGGCCAAGCCCCATCGTTATGGCATCATACATATCTGCGAGAGAGCGATAGTTCATTCCTGCATTCCCTTTTGAGCCGCTCGAGCCTGTCGCTTGGACTGAATGCTGTTCCAGATCATTTCAAGCAGTTCTCGCGCCATCGAAACCTTTTCTTTGAACAAGGTCAGAACAGCAAGGTATATGCCATAAGAGAGCGCCAGAAGCAGGCCAATTTGTAAAAAGCCGATCTGCTGGAACGACTGCCCCGTGAAATAAAGTGCAGCAGCTGCGACTGCCAACGCCAACAGGTGCGGCATGAGCAGACGCACGAAATCTTCGAACCTGACGGTCCCATTGCGGGATGCCATGAACCAGACATAAGGCGTCTTGAACACTAGATCGCCAATGGCATACGCCGCAGCCACGCCTACGGCCCCTTGGGGCAATCCCACAACGAAGGAGGTTATGGAAATCACGGCAGTAACGGCACCGACCATGAGATAGTGCTTGCCTCGCCCCTGGCTGACGAACAGCCAACCCATGGTCGAGGTCATGACCTGAACAAGACCAGCAATTCCGAGCCACATGAAAACCGGCGCCGCCGCCACCCACTCCTTGCCCAGCAGGACGAGGAAAATTTCGTCGGCGAACAGTATGCCGACCAGAACGCCCGGCTGCGCGGCGACAAGAATAATGGTGACGGCCACAAAGTAAGCACGCTTGTAGCGCTCAGGCTGGTTCACATTACGAGAAAGGAACGGCACCATCACCCGGGAGAGCGGATAAGTGATTTTCTGCAATGGGAAGAGCAAAAGCTTGTAGGCCCGGTCATAAAGACCGAGTTCGACCGCATCATGAAAGCGCGCGATTAGAATATTGTCGGCATTTCGTGAGGCAAAATTGAGAAGGTCAAATCCGGCGATACTGGAGCCGAACCCGATCATTTCCTTCATGCCTTCCGCACTGCCTATCTTCATCGGTTTGAACTTGCTGGCCATCCAGCTGGCGAGTGTGGAAACAGCCGCCGTAATAATCGTGCCACAGAAGAGCGCCCAATAGCTTCGGGTCAGATAGGCGGTTGCGACCGCGACAGTGAATCCGGCGAGCAACGAAACGACCTCGATGATCGCAATGGTCTTGAAGGCGAGCTTGCGAGCCAACAACGCAGCCGGCTGGGATTGCAGGCCCCAGACCACGATCGTTGCAGCATACGCGACCGCGAGCGCCTGAACTTCAGGCTCTCCATAGAAATCGGCAAGCAAAGGTGCACACGCCGCCATGATGATGGCGAGCAGAATGCTCATCGACACGCTAAGCCAGAAAAGATTACTCACAATCTGCTGCGATATCTGGTCTCGCTGTACGGTCGCCTGGTTCAGACCCAGCTCCTTGACCATGGCCGCGAAGGCGACGGCGGGCGCAACCATGGCGACGAGACCGAAGTCAGCTGGCAGCAACAGGCGCGCCAAGACGATACCCTGAACAAACCCCAGCACAACTCGAAAGCCCTGAGCGACCCCGGTGATCGCAGCTCCACTCGCCAGGCCCGCCGCAGTCGTATTGATATTATTGAGGTCGTCATCCTCGGGAGGCGTGTCGTTCTTGGACATGTGCTGAAATGGAGGCTTTCTCTGGCTCGTTCTCGATACTGTTGCAGGCTGGTACAGTGCGAAATTGTGGCTGGTTAATAGTACAAAGACGTCACTGCCGGATCTCTATCTAGATTTTGATAATTTGATCCGGTTGATTTTCATTGCACTCGTCATTGGAATGCTCGCTTGTTGTGCACCCATGGCGCTTGCCTTGCCTCAATTCCCCTTTTTCGGTCATGTCCCAAGTTTCCGGCGCGAACACGCCCGGGTTTCGGGAGACGCCCCCGTGTAGAAATGTTAGATGGAGAGCCTGACTATTTGGGGACGATCCCCTCTAGCATGCGAATTGCAAATATAGCGCCAGATGAATAAAGAATACCGGCGCTATCGGGTCTCTTTTCAGACCCATGCTGCAGCGCTGCATGAATGGGGATCAAAGGTGGGGTCATGCTAAAAAATCTGGCACAGCCGGAAACTGTGAATTCACAGCATTACGACTTTGTCGTGGTCGGCTCCGGCTTTGGCTCCGGTTTCTTTCTGTCGAAATTACTGCAGACAATAACCGGTCGAGTGCTCGTCATCGAACGCGGGGATTATAATGCCCATTCGTGGCAAGTGAACGAAAACCGGAACAGCTCGATCGACCGGGCAACGACTTATCATTCCGACAGCGACAAGCCGTGGAACTTCACCATCGGGTTTGGCGGCGGGACGAATTGCTGGTTCGCCCAATCGCCCCGATTTCTGCCAAATGATTTCCGGCTGAAGTCCAAGTACGGCGTCGGCCAGGACTGGCCTGTCAGCTATGATGAGCTGGAACCCTACTATTGCGATGCAGAAACCATCATGTCGGTTTCAGGCGATCCGGACATGCACGGCATCGCGCCACGTTCGAAACCGTTTCCACAACCACCGCATCATCCTTCTACGCCCGATCAGGTGATGAAGGCAGCGCGACCCGACACACACTTTATTATTCCCACTGCTCGTGCCCGAGTTGCCACGGAAGGACGCGGCCCCTGCTGCGCCTCCTTGCGATGCATGATTTGCCCGGCCGATGCGAAGTTCACGGCCCAGAACGGCCTGATGGATGTGTATAACGACCATCGCGTGACGGTGATCCTGAACAGCCGCGTCACCAGCTTTGACTCGACGAATAATACGGTAAAGAGCGCGAGTTTCGAGTCCGCGGGAAAGACATTCTCGGTTACCGGAGACGTGTTTGTACTCGGCGCAAATGCCATTCATAGCCCTGCTATCATGCAGGCATCTGGAATGGCCGATGCGCTGACCGGTGCCGGCCTAAACGAGACTTATGGGGCTGATCTAGAAATCCTGCTGGATGGTATGGAGAATTTCGACGGTTCCACTATCACGACTGGCTTGGACTATAGTTTCGCAGATGGCAACTTCCGCGCCGATCGCGGCGCAGCGCTTATCTACTTTGAAAATCGTTGGAAGTTTGGCCTTCGGACAGAGCGCTCGAAATGGCGGCAAACGCTTCCAATCTCTATCGTTGTCGAAGAGATGCTTGAAGACGGAAATCGCGTCGAACTCGGCGAGAACGGAGAGCCAATCGTTCACTTCATGGGCGCCAGCGACTACGCCAAGAAAGGTTTGCAGGCAGCCATCGACGGTTTGGACGAGATCCTTCAACCCCTACCCGTCGAAGAGGTTGTGTTCCGCCGGATACGCCGGACGGAGTCGCATCTGCAAAGCACGATGCGCATGGGATCCGATCCGGCAAGCTCTGTGGTGGATGGAGATCTCATTCACCACAAATACCGAAATCTCATTGTGGTCGGCTCGTCTGTGTTCCCAACATGTGGAACCGGCAACCCCAGCCTGACCGTTGCCGCTCTCAGCTTGAGGGCAGCTGAAAAGCTGACAGCGAAGGTGACCATATGACCCGGAACAGACTCTCACTTTCTCGCCGGGCCATGATTTTGGGTGGGGTTGGCGTGGCCGCAGCAGCTGGGGCTGGCACGGTTCTGCTGACGACCGATCAGGGGCATATCCGGCGCACGCTGAGACGGCTGGTCGGTCCGTTCAAAATGGACAAAGCGGAATTTGAGACCTTCGTACGAGACTTTCGGGAGGCTGAGGCTGCACCTTCCTTCATCAAGTCGGCCACGCTGCGCGGACTGGAATTGATTGGACTCGGATCAACTGTATCCGGGGGCGGAATTCCGAAATTGTCTGATCATCAAGCCGATTTCGAACGCGCCCTGCTCACCGCCTTTATCGTGCGCACCGACTATACGTTGCTTGATGAGCCCGCCACTGAACCCACGACCTATCTCGGCTCCATGACGGCTTGCTTCAATCCATATGCCGAGTTTGCCTAGGGCAGGCACCTGTATGCTGGCGCTCATGCGGTGCTTGCACAATACCTTGAAAAGATTTGCGTTATGACTTCACAACCAATTCTCCCAAATCCTTCTTCGTCTGAGCAGGTGACGTTCTCAAACAGTCTTGCGAGCCTGAGAGGCACTGCCGCCTCTTTCGTCGTGATTTATCATGCATTCCTGTTGTTCAAGGTTTCTGGACTGGATACACCGCAACGGCACGGTCTCAATTTTTCAGAACCGTTCCACATGCTGGTTCACGGCCTGATCGGCTTTTTCAACGGACCTGCCGCAGTTGTTCTCTTCTTCGTGTTGAGCGGGACAGTTCTCACGCTTTCCCTGCGCCGGTCGAAGGGCAAAGGACTTGCTCATCTGGCTGGCTATTATGTTCGACGTCTCTTTCGCCTGTATCCGCTACTGATCGCGGTGACATTGTTTGCTGCGGCCATGCACTGGCTGTATTTCAGTGATGCGCCCACGGCTGGGGCCACGAGCTGGATGAATGGATATTTCAACCAGGACCCCGGTTTCATAGAAACGCTTCTCAATGCCGTCGGCTACTCCAATAGCCTGAACTCTCCGGCGTGGACCATCCGGACAGAGATCATTGCATCATTTTTGATGCCTTTGTTTGTCGTTCTGACGCGTCGGCCGGCCCTTATAGCCGCTACGCTTGTTGTGCTGGTGGCGCTAATGTACGCACCGCTGCACATCGGCCATGTGAATGTCTATCTGATCGCATTCTTTCTGGGTGCTCTGATACCGAACTATGGACGCATGGTCGCCGACCTATATTTTCGGTTTCCGAAATGGTTTCGCTACCTTCTCATTGCCGGTGCACTTTTCGCTGGCATGTTCGTCCAGCGGATTTTCCGGCCATGGGTTCACGTGGACCCGTCTTCTGTTCTGGTCGTATCTCTTGCCGCAACATTTCTTGTCACCATAACTTTTTATGGTCGTAGTGAAGGCTGGCTGGCCTCCAAGAAGCTCGTCTTCCTCGGAGATATCTCCTACGGGCTGTACCTCTTGCATTTCATCATCTTGTTCGCATTCGCAGAATTGCTTGGGCCGATGCTTGGTGCCGATCCTTCACCTGTCTCTGCACTTGCCATGATGGCGTTCATTGCAGCCTTGACGCTGGCAGTGACCATTCCGCTTGCAACGCTGAGCTATCACTATCTCGAACGCCCGCTGCAGGACCTCGGAAGAAAATATTCCAAGCAAATTCAATCGGCTGACAAGACCGCAGAACTGTCGGCGGCAAACACCCGGCCCGCTGTCGAGACGCCCTGAAATGCTCGCCTATTCTTCTTTGAACGATACGGCCGTGAAGTCTGCAAGTGGCTTGGTCAAGTATGACAGAGCCGTGCGCTGACCTGTCTGGATCATGGCGTTCGCTTGCATCCCGGGCGTCAGCTCGGTGCCGACGCGCGCCTTCTCCTGCTCAGTCAGCTCGACGACAGCGCGGTAATACGGCGCGATGCCATCCTGTTCGACTAGGACATCAGCCGACACGGTCTTCAGAGTGCCTCTGACTTCGGGCGTGCGAGACGCATTGAGCGAGGGAAAGCGTATCCGCACGGAATCCCCATTCTGCACCCGGTCGATTTCGCTTGGGGATATTCGGACGATCATCACCAACTCCTCGTCATCCGGGACGATGGATAGCAAAGGCGCGCCCGCACCAATCACGCCATTGACCGCATGCACATTCACACCAAAAACCTGCCCTGCATAAGGCGCAACAATTTCAGTACGAGCCAATTGGTCAGCCGCGTACTGGCGACGCTCCATAAGGTCTTCAATACCCAACTGGATCTCTTTCAACTGAGTCAGCACAGTCTCACGCGTATCGGTTTCCAATCTCGATATCTGCAGCCGGCCTTCCGCCATCGCCGTACGTATCTGAGCGATCTCCGCTCTATGAGATGCTTGTTGGCCAGCAAGACGTTCCTTCTCGCGCTTCAGCGCCAGCATTCGGCTCTTTGGCGCGTGCCCTCTTTCGAACAATGCCTCAAGCCCGTTAAGCTCGTCTTCAAGGATCAATATCTGTTGGGAATTCGAACTCATGAGGTCTTTCAGACCCGCAACGCGTTCACCCTGTTGATCTATTTTGTATGAGAGCAATTGGACATCGGTTTCGAGTGCTTGAGTACGCGTATCCAAGATGGCCTGCTGAGTTGCAATAACGCGCGCCACGCGTCGCTTGCCGTCCTCTAGAGTTTCCAGAAATTCGATTGTGGGGGTCCGGACAACGACGTCACGTCCCTCCCGCTCCGACAGCAACCTCGCCTCTTCTCCTGCCAGGGTGAACAATTGGGCCTCAAGGCTGGCAAGAGAGGCCGCAACACCGGAAGTATCCAGGCGGATCAGTGGCTGACCGATTTCAACAGTATCTCCATCCGCGACCAGGATCTCCTTCACGATCCCACCTTCCAGATGCTGGACCGTCTTGTTGGCACCCGAAACCTGCACCGTGCCCGGAGCGACAACGGCGCTTTCGAGTGGCACGACCGCCGACCAGATGAACAAGCCACCAAACAACACACCAACTACTACAAGGCCCTGTACCATGAGCCTACGCAGGCCCAGGTCGATCAGCGTCAGACGGTCGCTATCCTCGAATACGATCGGACCCGTGGTCATTGCGTCTTGCCCTTCTCTATCAGCTTGATGCCGGTAGCAGACCGCTTCTGAGTTCTCAGAACCTTCGACAGAATTTCATCTCGCGGCCCGAGCGCCTGCACCTTACCCTCATGCATCAACACAATTTTGTCGACATGGCGCAGTGTGGTTGGGCGGTGTCCGATTATCACAACAGCCACCTTCTCATCCTTGAGCAGCTTGAGTGTGTCATTCAGCGCCTCATCGCCCTCATGGTCGAGATTGGCATTCGGCTCATCCAGGATCACCAGCTTGGGATCAGAGAACAATGCGCGCGCCAACCCAATACGTTGGCGTTGACCGGCCGAAAGACGTTCGCCACCAATACCCAACTCAGTGTTGTAGCCATCTGCAAAAGACTGGATCATGTCGTGGGCGTTCGCACGTTTGGCCGCAGCCACGATTTTTTCTGGGTCGGCGTTTGGACGAAGGCGGGCAATATTCTCACTGATGGTACCGGGTAAAAGTTCGACCGCCTGCGGCAAGTAGCCAAGCTGTTGTCCCAACTGGTCCGGCTGGTACTCCTTGATCTCGGCACCATCAAGTCGCACTGCCCCAAGCGCATAGGGCCAGACTCCGGTCAACACCCGGGCCAAGGTCGTCTTGCCCGAGCCGCTCGCTCCGATCACACCGACAATCTCGCCCGGCTCAACCGAGAACGAGATTGCTTGAAGAAAAGGTTTTTGCTGGCCTGGCAAAGCTGCAAAAACATTCTCTACCAACAGCTTCCCGGTGATGGCCGGAAGGGTCATCGGCGCTGCCTTCTGCTCGGTAGCGCCCGTTAAAGACGCAAGCCGTTTTCGCGCGGCCCTGGCACGAACAATCGAACGCCATTGCGAAACTATCTGCTCAATTGGAGTGATGGCCCGCGCGCCGATGATAGAGCCTGCGATGATCACACCTGGCGTTGCAACACCAGCAATGGCGAGCACGGCGCCGGCACCAAGCAAGGCGGATTGCAAAAACATCCGGAAAGCACGTGTAGCGGCGGCGGCGGTATTGATTGTGTCAGATGCTCGAATAGCTGTGGCATCCGCTTCGGTGGTGGCATCAACCCATTTGTCACGGACTGTCTTTTGCATGCCCAGCGCGTGAACCGATTCAGAACTGCGCCACGCATTCTGGGCGAAGACAGCGCCCGTATTGCTGACTTCACCAGAGGTCAGCAACGAGGCTTCGCTTGCCTTTTGAGTATATAGAGCCAGCGCAAAAATCACGGCTGAACCAATCAGGGCCAGTACACCGAGCGTCCAGTGCATGAGGAAGAGGATCAAAAAATAGAGTGGCGCCAGCGGCAGGTCAAAAGCCGCCTTGACCGTCGGGCCAGCCATGAATTGCCGAAGTTCCGCCAGGTCTTTCATTGCCCGACCGTCCTTGGCCCCTGAATCCTGGAGTGACCGACGATGAATGGCATCGAAAACCAAGGGGGCCATTTCGCGCTCAATCCGGGCAGCCACATGAACCAGCATCGAAGACCGGATCGCATCAATGAGCGCGTATCCAATGAACAGTACGGCGATTAAAGCTGTGAGCGCGATCAGCGTTTGCAGGGATCCACTGACCAGCACCCGGTCGTAAACCTGCAGCATGTAAAGCGGACCTGCCAGCATCAACACATTAAGGGCAACACTGAAGCCCCCGACTGCGAGAATAGCCCTGCGGGATTTCCGCGCCGTCTCGATCAGGGTTTCTTCATGACCCAACTGGTTCGGTCTTTGATTGGACACGCATCCACCTCTTCCGTGCGAGACGTCGTCACGTCAGCGCTCTATCAAGCAGACATGCACCGTCTCGCTGATCTTGTGCCCACCGGTTCGCACGAATGCGCGAGTTTCCAGGCACTATTCACCATACATGGAATTTGGTTGAATCTCTATTTACCAAGCCTTTGAAAACAACGACTTCTCGGAGATGTTACTTAATTTTTACGCTGTCGGAGTTCGTGAACTCACGCGCGCGCCGGCCTGTCTTGCAAGATTCCCGATGACGTGAAGCGTTGCCAATGGTGAAATCACCAGAGCTCTGATGGCTTTGGCCGGATTTCTTTCGCGAACAGCCTCGATCATTGTCCACCAGGCCAGCTCTCTTTCCGAGTATCTCAAGTGACCCAGAAGCGCGCGCCGGTCCGTACGCGTCAGGCTCGGATAATTCAGCATTTCCCGACTGATTTCAACCAAGCGCTGATGATCCCTGCCCGACTGGGAATGGGAAGCTGATCCTCTCCGGCGAACAAGGTAATAGCCCTCGGGATCGACAAGATCCGCCTTGGCACCTGACATCAGTAACCGCGTATACAATTCAAAGTCTTCGCCGAACCTCAACTGGTCTCTGTAAGGTCGCGAGGCGTCGCCAAGACAGCGTCGATTGATCAGGGGCTTGATGAAGCCGAGTTCCGACCGCTCAATGTCTACATCGTAGGATTGTTTGACGAACAACTCAGTCGTCAACCGGACAGCCCCTTCCGGCTTATCGGGCCACAAGACACGCTCGACCTCTTCCGGAGTGTCCTCGGAACTCATCAGGAGATTGTCTGCCACCCAGTCGAGATCTCTCGCGCGCGCTTCGTCCAGCAGGCCGGCAATGCGCGTCGGCAACATGAAATCATCACTATCGAGCGGCGTGAACCAGGCCGCATCTGTTTGCCGTATCGCGCAATTTCGAGCGGCCGACGGCCCGGAATTCTGAGCCTGTTGGACAAATGTAAGGTTCGGAATTGTCCGCGCCATTCGCTTGGCGATCTCTGGTCCATCGTCTGAAGAACAATCGTCCACGACGATCACCTCAACCGCAACAGTGTCCGGAACCTTCTGTTCGACGGCACTACGAATGGCACGTTCAATATTGGGGGCGTCATTGTAGAGGGGAATAACAATCGCAATCTTGTTTTCATCAAGCATTGGTCTTGCCTCCATATCTAAACCCTTGAAAATATTCAGTGTCCGAATAGATTTTCATGACACTTTCCGGAGATTCGCGATCGCCATCTTCCGGTCCCCCTTCAGCAGCATTACCATAGACGACATGCCGCGCTTCGCCATTGCAGGGGCCGCAATCAAAAGGCCTGCGACGTAGAGCGCTATTCCGAGCCCGATGATCGCCGCAACCCTGGTGAGGTCGGACCAGTCATCAGGAAGGTGGCCAGCGGCCCACCATATCCCGCCGCCCATTACGAGTGCGGCAATTAAAACTGACGACCCCGCAAGAATTTGACGGGTGATAGGGAATTTCACAGCACGGTAAACGGCCCAACTGCTGAGGAACCAGCCGAGGAATTTCTGGAAAGCCAAGGCAATCATTACGGCCTCCAAACTCACCCGCGATGCGAAAGGCAGCATCACCAGGAGAACCAGCAGCGCAAAAACACTGACCTTCAGCAAAAGGCCCGGTCGTCCGACACCGCGAAGCACCCCGCCATTGAACGCGGAAGACGGAAGGCGAATACCCATCAACATGGAAATCTGAATCGCGATGATCGCATCATTCCACTGGTCACCAAACACGACCGGCACAATGACCGGAGCGGCAGCGGCGGCACCGATGAATGCCGGATACGCAATAAATCCGGCGAGCCAGATCGCGGTAGACATCGTCTTGTAGAGCGTCGGAAGATCGTTCTGAGTTTTCGACGCTACCGGGAATGCGACTGCGCCAAACGGCGACACGAGCGCCTGCATCGCCTGACTCTGTATCCGCATGGCAAGATTGAACATACCGAGCGCCGCCGGCCCGAGAAACAAACCCACAAACAATCGCGGCAGACCCAAATCCCCTGCTGCTACCAGCCTCAATCCGATTGATGCCATCTTGAATCGGAGCAAGGACTTGAACTCAATCAGATTTGTCCGGAAAGACGGCCACCATTTGGCAAAATACAGGAAAGCCAGCATCCTCGCGAAACGACGGGACATTTCCATCGCGACCAGCGCCCAGGCATTCTGAAACAGGATCGCGCAACTTACGCCGACAATTGCGCCAACGATGTAACCCACGACATCCACAATGGTAATTTCGCGAAACTGCATATGTCGCTGTAGCAAGGCAGCTGGAACCGCACTCAGCGCGCCCATGAACAGAACCAACGACATGACCCGCAGGTAGTCGACCAAGGGCGGCACATCAAAGAGCACCGCAATGTAGGGAGCACTCAGTTGGATCAGTCCAAAAAACAGGGCTGCGAAGCACAGCGAGGACAGAAAGACTGAGTTGGAATGTTCTGTTTTCAAATCGGTCCTCTGAATGAGAACCTCATTGAGACTGTCGCTCGAAAAGACTTCCGGGATGACAAGTACAATCAAAAGAAACCCGTAGACGCCAAAATCCTCTGGCGTGAGCAACCGAGCGACCACAACAAGCGACACCAGACCGCTCAGCAAGCCCAACCACTTACTGAAAGCTACCCAGATGGCGGCTTTGCCAGCAGACCTCATCAGGCCTTGCGATGGGCTCGAGGGAATTTCGTCGGAAGAAATGGCTGCTATTCCCATGGAAGCTGAACGCACTCAAAAGCTGGATTCGGCTTTTAACCTTGCAAGGATGGTGCCTGAAAGGGCAGATTTTGCCAATTGCAGTACCGGCGAGCGGTAAGATTACTGTCCCGCAATGCTCAACAAACGAGAGAAAATTCCTAGAGAATTCAGCTATCTGCGCAGATGGTTAATATACTGGTCGCCCATTGCAGCCTGTTGGTGTTTCGTCAGCCTGCTCAAATCCCCAGTAACGGCGGGATACCGTCCCAAACCAACCACATTGATGCCGGATTCGACGTCGAGACTGAGTCAATGATTATGGGTGAAATCACGTGTCGGCTTAAGTCACCTTTAATAGTTGGTCGCCAAAAAAGAAGTATGCGCAATGCGAATTCGTCTCTGGCAAGGAATACATCCATGATGCATCTGACTGCAGAGCCCACCACAATTCGCCACTATCAGAGTGACGTCCAGACCGATATCGAGAATTTCGGCAAATGGCCCGTCTGGCTGCGCATCACGTTGATCGTTGGTCTTAGCGCTTCGCTGTGGGCAGGCATCATTTTCGCCATCGGCGCCCTGTTGTAATACAGCCCCCAAAAAGTGGTTACCTGGTCGCTACGCCTTGGCGTAGCCCGGGCTGGAACTCAGGTAAACAGGCGCCTTCCCTACGTATGTGCGACGCACCGGCGATAGTGTCGCCAAGGCGCCAAGATACAGCAAGTTAAGGGGGGTGTTGAAACTCGCCCACGCCAAAGACTCCGTAAACGTCGAAATGAATACGATCGCGCCGAAGACGAGCAGCGCAGACATCTCCAAAGACGAATCTCGGAAGAACTGCATTAGCAGACGATAACCGCACCACGCCCACATCAACATGTAAAGTCCGAGACCGATGTATCCGAGATGCACGCGCACTTCGAGATACGCATTGTGGAAGGTCAGCTTAGTCCCGTATGGCTTGAAATCCATCTCATTGATCGATTGTGCCGCGCCATTTGACGGGTTCCAAAATCCCTCAAGCCCCAAACCGATAATTGGGTGCTCTTCCGCTGCCAAGCGCCCAGCAGACCAGATATGAGTTCGCCCAGTGAAAGTCGTATCCTTACCTAGCGCGCCCAGGAAGTCCGCCACATAGTCTTGGTGAGTCTGGTTCAGCACAATCATGGCGCCTATCAAAACCACGCTGACGCCAGCAATGAATATGATGGATCGCAAGTGGCGCACCTTGCTAATGGATTGCCACGCGAACTTGACCAGAAACAGGCCGATGATCCCCACTCCGGCAAACACGAGTGCCGTTGCCGACGGCGCCCGTAGCATAAAGATTAAAGCAACTGGGAAAATGAGCGCGGCCAATAGCCGTGTCCAAGGCCATGACTTTTCATTCAACAATGTCATGAAGCTGAGCAATGCCACGAACAACATTTGCTGGGCGAAATAGTTCTTTTGCGGATACGGCCCGCCGGAGGGCATTGAATCATAGAATGGAATACACACAATGATCGCCATCACACCTGCGAAGAACATGCATCGCAGGATAGTGGTGATATCAAATCGCGTAATGATAATGACAGCGACCAGAGGGGTTAGAAGGTAAAGTGCGCCGCTCCGGATGGCTGCCCCCATATAGGGTGACCACAGAATCGAAATGAAACCGAATATCGGCAGGAGGAAAAGAGGCCACGCCTTGAGCACGATCGGAATGACCTGCTCCTTATGCAAGGCGAGAAGCCACAGAAACCACAAAACCATCAGATAGCGTAGTGGAGTTTCAAGCGGCAGTGGCACGAATGAATTCAGGAACCAAACCGAGATAAGCGCCTGCTCCCAGTATGGGATTTTCCGCGGCTCCTCATAGACTTTGGCCATGACAAGAGATGAATCGCGGTCAGTCGGAATACGACTTACAATGTTCATGCGACAGCCTCCTGGCCAAGACTGGTCGAGATCATGTCGCGCATGAATCCAGCCGGCTGCACGAACAGGTCTTCTGGCAAGCTTGCAAGTCGCATGGCGTAAGCGGCAATCTCCCGGCGATCTGTCAACAAATGTCCCACCAGTTTCGACAGCGAGCGCTCAAGGGGCTCCTCAATCACGAACCCGCAGTCATTCCGTGCGATCCAGGCCGCTGTCTCTGTACCGGCCGGCGCGATCGAGGGCGTCGCATAATAGCCTCCCTCATAGATCCGGTTCGGCAACAGCCAGACCGAATTGTACCCAGCCTCCATGAAGTCCCCTGCCCAGACCACATCCAGCGAGGCATAAATGCTGGATAGATCCTCTGGTGACCGGAACTTTCCAAAGAAGGTCATGTTTGGTCGACGCTCAATCTCGGGTTCGAACACAGGAATTTCGGTGCGTGCCGGGATTCCATGTAGCCGAATTTCCAATGTATCGGGATACGCGTCAGCCAGAGCGCATAGCAGGTCCAGCGAACGCTGGCACCGCAACATGCCGACCCATCCGAGTACAAGTTTTCGGTCTTCCAGAATCTCCACCGGGAGCGCAGTATCCGGCCGTGGGCCAAAGTTACTGTCAGCACTCAAACGGTTCTCTACGACATAGGCCGTGAAGTCGCCCCCGTAGTGAAGTTCGAAATGATTCCGCAAGAAGCCGGGAGAACTCACAACAAGCGCTCGTGTCCGCTTCAGCAGAGCGCGTTCGAGGCTGCGAAATATCCGACCCACAAAATCGGAGCGCGTCAGCAAGCGATGCACATCGAGGCTCTCGTAGATGACGGGCGTCTTCAGTCCTGTATGGCGCTTTGCCAGGAACGCACATGCCAGCATGTCGAGATTTCGCGCATATATGACGTCAGCTGCAGCTAATAGCTCACGTTGCTCAGCCGCCTTCCGCGCGCCAGCAAACACCTGCTTGATCCGCTGGATGAAGGCGCCATCACGCGTCATGCCAAGATCGACATTCTTCCATTCCGGAGAGACATCACGGCGGCGCATCATGAAGCCAACAACATCCATTCCGTCGCCGACGAACGACTTCACACGTCGGCGCACAGCGGCATCTGCCGCATCATGTCCGAAGAATGCAATTGTCGTCATCGCTCGATCCAATTCAGGGTAAGGGAAGCGATCATCGCATGAGCGCTTCGTCTCACACCTTAGTTTGCGTCAACTTTTTCAGGAGACTCGGTGCTATGCTCCGCGAGGCTTGGCGGAGTCTGGATCGCTGTAGGGCGAATTTCGCCTTTCTTCGGCTTGTTCGGATCCCGGCGCATGAAGCTGAACAGAGAAGGCTTCGTCTCCATCTGATAGTATTTGCGATAGGCATCATATCCTGCACCCGGGTCGCTATAATGGCGGCGGCGGTTGAGGTTCACCATGTTGAGCGTGACACCCAGCAGGTCGGCCTTGAAGGATCGCAAGAGTGCCAATGACTGACGTGCTGCTGAGCGGTTCGTGTGACGCCAGCGCACAACCAGAATGGCCTTGTCTGTCTTGCCTGCAACAACCCGCGCCTCAGCCATCAGCAGCAGTGGCCCCGTATCGATCAGGATGAGATCGTACATGGAGCGCAAGCGAACCAGAAGATCGTCAAAGGCACGCGTCCCGAACACGTCATGCGGTGTATGGCCCGTCAGAGACAGCGGCAGAATGTCCAGCATGCTCTTGGGATCCTTGGAGATCGCATCAGAAAGCTGTCCTGCGCCGAAGAGATACTCAATGAAACCAATCTCAGGCTTCAAGCCAGCTGCGTCAGTCAACTGGCGACGGCGGAAATCACCATCAATGACCAGCGTCCGCGCACCCGACATGGCCGACATACGACCGAGCGCCAGGGTCAGGCTTGTCTTGCCTTCATCCGGCAGGGATGAAGTGATCGCCACGGTTTTCGTTTCGCTGTCCAAGTCCGAGAAAGCGATTGCTGCTCGCAGATAGCGAATACTTTCGGCAAACGCTGATAACGGGTTTTCTATGAGATAATCGGCGGGATTGGTCTGAGCGAAGCCAAGGGCGTTGCCGGTGCGGATCAGTGGCACCGTGCCAAGGGCATTCTGAGCAAGCTTCTTTTCAATGTCTTCCGAAGATGAAATCTTCATGTCGAACATTTCGGCCATGATGGCGAGCGCACCACCCAGCAAACAGCCAAGTATCGCACCAATCAAGAGGTTCAGCGTCGTACGAGGTGAACTCGGGAACTTTGGCACTGAGGCATTGGACAGGATGACGGCATCCGGCTGGACGAGACCGTCCTGCTCCCGGGTCTCCTTGGAGCGCGCAATGAACTCTTCATACAATACGCGGCTGGTTTCCGCATCGCGCTCCAGCTCGCGCAGGCGTACCATTGCAAGGCTGTTGCCGCGAAGCTTGGAATTCGAGTTGCTGATTTGTGACTGGAGCCGGCCAACCTGATCCTGACGAACACGAACTTCGTTTTCAAGATTTGTGGCGATCCGGGTCATTTCGTTCTGGATCTGACGCTCGATATCCGCCTGTTCGGCGCGCGCACCGATCAGTTCAGGGTGCTGCGGCCCCAGACGGGTTTCGAGGTCACCCACCCGGCCGCGGACAGTAGAGAGCTGTTGTTTCAAGCTCGTGATAAGAGGAGATTCCAGAACTTCGGAAATCCCATCCACGCCAGCGCCGCTATTGATCTGCCGGCGCATACTGTCAAAGCGTGACCGGACACGGTTCAGCTCGACTTCAGCCTGTGTTTTCTGCGTGGTCAGATAGGCAATGTTCTGCTCGGTGAGCGTGTTACCCATCGCCGTTTCCATGTCGTTGTCGGCAATGAATTTGGCAACGCGGTTTTCCTTTTCCTCAACTTCCTCACGAAGGGCAAACACACGATCAGACAACCATTCGGTAGCGCGCCGTGTGGCGTCCAGCTTCGTTTCAAGCTGTTGAACCCGATACTGATCTGCGATGGCATTGGCGAGGCGGGCAGATGTTTCTGGCGAGGTGCTCGTGACCTCAACGTTGATAAGATAGGTGGTGCCGATACGCGAAACACCAACACGCCCCATCAACGTGCCGACGACGCTATCCAGAATGGCGCTCTCGCGCTCATCGACACTCATGCCTTCAAACGGGTCGATCACGCGCGTATCCATGCCGACCAGTGATTTGACCTGGTTCTTCAGCTTGCCCAGTGCGCTGGTCTTTCGCTCGCGCAGTGTCCAGTTGAACTCAGGATCCTCGATGAGCTTCTGTTTGACGGCAACCTTCGTCAGAAGTGACTTTGACTTCATGATCATGACTTCGGTGTCGATCACCGCCGTGCTGACCGCCAAACCACTGAGAACACTGCCCAGGTCGATCACGTTTTGCTGCTCAGTATCCAGCTGGACCACAGAACTCGATTGGTAGAGCGGCGTCTGGTTGAACGTCATGTACGCGACCAGCGTGAAGACCGAGAGGAAGCTCAGCGCAATCAGCCAGAAGCGCCGGTACACAGCCCCCAACAGCGACTTCAGATCTGTCGGCATGTTGTTGCCTTCGGTCTCCGCTTCTGCGGGAACCTGGGACGGAAGTTCAAAACTGAATGTCTTGGTCAAGATAATATACCGCGCGTTGGGGTTGGAAGCTTTCAGGCGACCGGCCGGATGGTCGGTCGCCTGGTATGGAAATTAAGGGTGGATACGAACCGAAATACCGAGAAGGTTCGCAGAGAAGCTCTCATCGGCCGCAAACGCCGTACCACTCCGGTCACGATCAACGCGACGTGCGAAGGCGTTCAGGTGCACCCGCTTGTTCATTTTGTACGTACCGATCACACCGAATTCGGTGATGTCGTCATCCCTGTCGGTCTCATCGTATTCATAGCTGGTGAGCTCGCCATATCCTGACAGGATGATATTGCGGTACAGTTCGTGATCAACACGGGCGCCTAGCGTCGTTTGAATGGAGCTCGCGCTGGTCCGAATGCCGCTATCGACTGTACGGCGTGCACCATTGAAGCTCACAGTGGTGAGACGGGTCGGGAACCATTCTACATTCGCATCGACGGCCAGACCGTCAGTGTCTTCGTAGAAATTGTCATCCTTTTCTTCGCTCAGATAGCCAATGGCCACGTCACCGCGGATCAGCGTGTTCAGCTCGAAGTCCACACCACCGTAAACAGTGTAGGAATCTGAATCCCTGGACCGTTCCGCACCGTCGACGACCAGCAGATTATCGTACTCACGCTGTTGGATCATGCCTTGGCCAAAAACAGCTACGTTCGGCGAAATCGCATAGCTGAGGCGCGAATTGAAGAGCGTGTCAGACCGGTCACGGAAGTCCTGATCGATCGGCGTACCGTCAAGGGAGACCGTGTCGTCATAGTCGACTTCCGCAAATGTCACAGAGTTCGTCCAGCGAATACGGTCATTTGTATAATTGGCACTCAGCTCGACGCCTGCACGGGTATACTCGATCGGCTCGCCCAGTCCGGATGTGTTCGATGGGTCGGACCGCTGATCCGTAGATTGCTGGTAGAAGACCGCGCCGCCAAGTGCGACGTCGCGCGTGACGTCCAGACGGCCCCGCAGCCGCGTATTGACATCATTGGCTGACTGGTCACTGAAATCCTGGTACTCGTCACGGCTGACAGACACGGAGGCGGCCACTTCGTGCACGCTCCAGTTTGTACGAGCCGCAATATCAGCGCCGATGCGGGCGATGACATCCGATTCTTCGTTGTCGCTCGTTCCCAACGCATTGTCGGTATAACCAAGGCCAGCGAACAGACTGGAATTTACCGTAAATGCTCCGAGCCGGATGGGCTCCGGATCATATTCGGGCTGACGGCGGTCTGTAACCGCCTCATACTTGTCCCGACTGTAATAGTCGCTCGACTGCGCATACGCCGTCCCAGACATCGCCGCAATCAGAGCGCCTGTCGCGACTCCTGCAAGGCTAACCCGCTTAGTATACAACATTTCCACCTCTTCCCTGGATTATGTATTCCGGTTGCTCGAACCGCCATGTTTACCAAAGGTCCCAAAGCAAGACCCATACCACTTTTCTTACAAAGAGTGAGGGCTTCATAGGGGAATACGGTGTCAGTCAAGTAATCAAAGTTAGGCAAATTCGAGCGAATTATTGGAAGGTTTCAGCGGCCCGCAAGACCGAGAGGCGGATTGTCGGCAATAATTTCTCAATTAATCAAGACATAAGAAGAGGCCCGGGACGCTGTCTTCGCGTCCCGGGCCGTCTCGTCAGACTAATTCGGCAGAATATTAATTATTAAAAAGCCCCTAGGCCCAATATTCAGCCTGCACAGTTACTGGACTCTGTGGTCTATTCCGCCGCTGCCGGAAGTTCCATCTCTGTCAGTCCGGTGTACCGCTTCAGATGGTGATCGATATTGCCGAACTCGGAATCGATCATCGTCAGGCGTTTGAAATAGTGTCCGACAGCCAGTTCGTCTGTCATGCCCATGCCGCCATGGATCTGCACGGCTTCCTGACCAATGAAGCGACCGGCTTGACCGATACGCACCTTGGCAGCGGATGCCGCCTTCTTGCGCGTGACTTGGTCTTCATCAAGCTTGAGCGTGGCCATGTAGGTCATGGAAATCGACTGCTCATGCTCCATGAACATATCGACCATGCGGTGCTGCAGCACCTGGAACTTTCCAATCGGAACGCCAAACTGCTTACGCTGGCGTGAATATTCGACCGTCATGGCGTGTGCCACCTTCATGGCGCCGCAGGCTTCGGCGCAGATCGCGGCGATGGCCTCGTCGGTAACGGTTTCGATCAACGGCAGACCATTGTCGACTTCGCCAATCACCGCTTCTGCGCCAACCGCGACGTTCTCGAAGTAGACTTCCGACGCGCGGCGACCATCGACCGTCGGATAATCGCGGGTGCTTACCCCCTGCGCATCCTTGGCAACGACGAAGACTGAAACGCCATTGCTGTCACGGCGATCACCTGACGTGCGCGCTGTCACAACGAAGTGGGTTGCCCAAGGCGCACCAATGACCACGGCCTTGTGCCCATTCAGGACAAAGCCGGCGCCGTCTTTCTTGGCGGTCGTCTCAAGATCGGCCAGATTATAGCGACCGCGCGGTTCTGCGTAAGCGAATGCAAAGATGTTCTCGCCCGACATGATGCCGCTAAGGTATTCTTCCTTTTGCGCATCCGTGCCGCGCTTGAGGAAACCACCACCGCAAACAACGCTCGGCACGTAAGGCTCGACCACGAGGCCCTTGCCGAACTCTTCCATAACAACCATCGCATCAATCGGGCCGCCACCAAGGCCGCCATCTTCTTCGCTGAACGGTGCCATCAAGAGACCAAGCTCAGCAAACTGTGCCCACATTTCAGGACGCCAGCCCGCTTCGGACTCGACCACCTTGCGGCGCGTGTCGAAATCATACTGCTCGCGGATCAGCCTCGAGAGGCTGTCGCGGATCATGTTCTGCTCTTCGGTGAAATTGAAGTCCATCTTCTATCCTCCCTGCCTCGTGCGCCCTAAAGGCCGAGGATCATCTTTGAAATAATGTTGCGCTGGATCTCGTTGGATCCACCGTAGATCGATGTCTTGCGCATGTTGAAATACGTTTCAGCCGCAAAGTTCGCATGGTCGGGACCGACGCCAAATCCGTCATTCCCCGTATTTTCCATGCCATAGCCATACGGAGCACCATAGTTTCCAACGGCCTCGAGCGTAAGCTCGGTCAAGCGCTGCTGGATCTCGGTTCCCTTCACTTTCAGGATCGAACTTTCGGGCCCGGGGCCTTTGCCTGCTGCCTCGGAAGCCAGCGTGCGAAGTTCAGTGAATTCCAAAGCGGTCAGGTCGATTTCGAGTTGGCTGATCTTGCGCGCAAAATCTTGCGATTGAAGCAATGGCTGACCATCAACCAGCTCTTCTGACGCGATACTGCGCAAGCGTTCAACGCCCCGCTTGGAGCGCGCAACGCCAGCGATACCGGAGCGCTCATGAGCAAGCAGGAATTTCGCGTAGGTCCAGCCTTCATTTTCCGTGCCGACGAGGTTTTCAACCGGAACGCGGACATCTGTCAGCCACGTCTCGTTCACTTCGTGCGTACCATCGATCAACTTGATCGGCTTCACTTCGATGCCCGGCGTGTTCATGTCGACAAGGATGAAGCTGATGCCTTCTTGAGGTTTCTTCGCCGTCGGGTCCGTACGGCAGAGGAAGAATCCCCAATCCGCGTGCTGCGCCAGTGTGGTCCAGGTCTTCTGGCCATTCAGAACATAATGGTCGCCGTCGCGAACCGCTGTCGTCTTGAGGCTTGCAAGGTCAGAACCTGCGCCTGGCTCGGAATAGCCTTGGCACCACCACACTTCGCCGGACCGAATGCCTGGCAGGTGACGAGCCTTCTGCTCTTCATTGCCGAATGTGTAGATAACTGGCGCAACCATCGACACACCGAATGGCAGAGGCATCAGCGCATCAACGCGAGCATTCTCTTCCGACCAGATATAACGCTGGGTAGAGGTCCAGCCGGTGCCGCCGTATTTTTCAGGCCATGCAGGTGTTGACCACCCCTTTTTACCGAGCACTTTGTGCCAGGCGAGGAATTCTTCGCGCGTAAGATCCTCACGCGACCCGATACCCTCAAGTTCTTTCGGATAGTTTTCGCGAATGAATTCGCGGACCTCATTGCGGAAGGCAATCTCTTCCGGCGAAAAATCGAGATTCATGACGGCTCCTCACTGTGCGCTTGATGCGCATCGTACTTATCCCCTCTAATTCAGCCATTTTCGGCTAAAGGCAAGGTGACGTGAGCGTAAACGTCAGGTTCTCGTCGCGTCAGGTCGCATTTGCCGCTGAAGGCTCAGCAATGAAAGGGGCACACGCTGTCTTGAGCAACCCAATTGCCGTAGCGGAACCCAGTCCGCCCCCGGTTTGAAACTCGAGTTGAAGGAGGGGTTGCAGGCCCAACCGCTCGACTGCCGCCTCATGAGCTGGTCGCCGTGTCACGTGCGATGCTATGCAGTGACTGATGGCCTTTGGTTCGATTGAATGCACAACCGCGGCGGCGATAGTGGTTGCAAATCCATCCAGAACCACCGGGATTCCCTGATGCCGCGCCGCAATGATTGCGCCGACACAGGCCGCCAATTCCCGACCGCCAAGATATCTGAGAGCTTGTAACGGATCAGCCAGATGCCCCCGATGCAAAGCCAGCGCGCGCGATACGACGTCCACTCGCCGCTCTACCAAATTGGCCGTGGATTGATTGTCCGGCCTGACCCAGTAATCCGGCGCTCCGCCATACAATGCGCACGCGACAGCCGCGGCGGCGGTGCCGACCCCTGCTCCGGAGACGGCAAGCGCGAGCAGATCCGGCTTTTCCTCGGTGGCCTCAAACCCGTATGCGATGGTCGCGGCACATTCCCGCTCGGTCATGGCCGGCTCCTCCGCAATACTTGGAGTTGGCTTGTCGATGGCAAGATCGAACACGCGTATGGCGGCTCCGGCCTGTGTTGCTATTGCCGACAGCGGCGCCTTGCCTTCCCGCAGTGCATCAACATGTGCGCGCGTATCCGTCTGACTTGAGAGCGAGACACCCTCTGACTGAAGGCCGTGTGAACTGGCGAACACTGCCAACACCGGGTTTTCGATACGTGGAGGAAAGCGATGCTGCCAATTAGCAAGCCATTCTGCGGCCTTGCCGAGACGACCGAAATCTCCCTCACGGCCCATTTCGAGCAATGCCGCACGCACTTTCTGGCCAGGGGCCGGATCCACATCCACCGACGCCTTAATTAGAGACCTGGCATCCGCCAATGGTGAAGTTTGTTGTGCCGGCTCACTCAAAGCAGGTTGCTCCCAATGCATTTGAAATCGATTTCATCTTATAGCAGACAACACATGTTAACTGCGACAAGGTTTTGTTACCTCGTTTATGAGATACTTGTGTCCTCTCGTGAGCTGACTAACCTAAATACATGACCACTCAACCCATAAAATCCCCTTGCATCAAAGTGTGCGCTGTAGACGCCTCTACAGGACTCTGTCTCGGTTGTGCACGGTCACTTAAGGAAATCGGAAGTTGGGTAAGACTGGGACCAGACGGACGCGAGAAGATAATGGCCGAATTGCCTGAGCGGATCACCCGGCTTGAAGCGCTCGGCAAACGCTAGGATTTCTCGATGTCCATAGGAAAGACCCTCGTATCCGGATTTGGCGCAGCTGTGCTGATTTCCGCAACTGTCGCTTTCTTTCTCGTCCCTAGGCTGGAGCAGCATCAGGCAGAGATTGCCACAATGCAACCGGATCCGGCACCGGCCCCGTCCGAGAAGCGCACATCGGTAAACTTTGCGGATGCCGCCATTATCGATCGCGAGTCAGATGGCCATTACTGGACCCGCGCCGAAGTGCATGGAACAGCGGTCAAGTTCATGGTCGATACCGGAGCCAGCACCGTCGCCTTGACCTTTCGTGATGCTCAGCGGATTGGTTTGAAACCGGAAACGCTGGACTACAAATGGGAAATTCGTACGGCTGGCGGCATCACATATGGCGCTGCCGTCACGCTGGATAATATTCGCATAGGCCAAGTCGAAATCGAACGTGTCGATGCCATGATCCTCAAGGACGGGCTCGAACAATCGCTCTTGGGTATGACCTATCTTGGCGAACTCTATTCATACGAGTTCAAGCAAAGCCAATTGATCATACGCCGGTAATTTTCTCACCGTTCTGGCCTTTTCCGACACCAACTTCCCACGCGAACCTTTCTGCATCGCCGGCCCATCGGGCATAGGCCACGCGACCCTCAAGTCCCGCTGCATCCATCAGGTCGCGATACCAGTAGTCAGCCCCGGCATTCAGCCTTTGCGGATGCACGCCCCAGAGCAGACAGGCCGTGCGCAAGCGCTGATCGTCCAATGACCCGTAAAGAATCGGTGCCGTTCCTCGGACTCTGGCAAAACGGGCGAGCCGATCAAAAGCGCCAGTACGTAGGGCCAGCGCTGTCGCACCTTCCGCCTCGGCCATACCCTGGGCCGTCTCTGCAACAACATCGATTGCGCTTTGCGCAGGTATGTCACCCGAAAACTGTTCCAGCGACCGCCGATAATCCTCAGCGCCCTCTGTGGCACGGATGATCCGGGACATGATGGCCACCGTGGTGGCGGGATGGCGTCCGACTGCGGTCTCACCTGACAGCATGACTGCGTCTGCGCCTTGATAGATGGCCGTGGCCACATCGGAAGCTTCGGCGCGGGTCGGGGCGGCATTCTCAATCATGGATTCCAACATCTGCGTCGCCACGATTACCGGCCGGCCCAGTCCGCGAGCACAACGTACGATCCGGCGCTGGATGACAGGCACGTCTTCAGGCGCATACTCAACACCGAGATCCCCTCGCGCGACCATCACAGCGTCGGCCGCGGCAACAATAGGCTCCAGGTTTGAAATGGCGGCAGGCTTTTCGAGTTTGGCGACAAGCGGTGCCCGACCAGCAATGATGGCCTTCACTTCTTCGATGTCTTCAACTGTCTGCACAAAGGACAATGCGACGAGATCAACGCCAATCTCGAGCGCGAAATCAAGGTCGGCGCGGTCTTTGTCGGTCAATGCTCGCACCGGCAGGGCCTTGCCGCGAACCGTGAAGCCCTTCTTGTCGGTCAACTTGCCAGGCACGTCAGCTCGCACCATCGGCTTGCTGCCTGCCTGAGTTACGGTGAACATCAGCTTGCCGTCATCCACCAGGATAACGTCGCCTTCTTCGAGGATTTCGACAATCTCGGCGTGCGGTACTGGAATGGTATCTTCCGCCTCGGTCGTCTCAGCGGCAACGACCGCATATTCCTTCTGATACCGCAGTCGCAGCTCTCCACCCGGCAGCGATCCGACGCGTACTTTGGGCCCCTGCAGGTCTCCCAGCGTAGCGAGGGGACGACCCGTTTCTTTTTCAGCGGCGCGCACAGCATCCAGGGCATCTTTGTGTGCACTGTACTCGCCATGGCTGAAGTTCAAGCGGAAGACGTCAACGCCTGCATAGGCCAATGCCAGAACTTCCTTCGGCGAGCGACTGCCCGGACCGAGTGTTGCGACAATCTTTGCGTTCTCACCAATTAGCCGATTTTCAGTCATTCCGCCCTCCTATGACAAGGTTGACACCGGTCCTATACGAGTCCCTTCGGGTATGCCAGCCGATCTGTTTTTCCCCCGCTCAATACACAAAAACTTCATGTGCGTGCATCCAATCGACCAAGTCGATGCATCTTCCTATGCAAAAGGAGAAATCGAGCATGAAATCAGCCCTCTTGGCCCTGTCTGTCCTGGCCGCCTGCGCCGTGCCCCTGTCACAAGCCGAAACGCCGCCCACCGAAGATCGGGTCGAACCTGTCCAGGTCATGGTGCTCGGCACCTATCATTTCGAAAATCCGGGCCTGGATCTGGTGAACACGGATGCAGATGATGTGTTGGCGCCGCACCGCCAGGCGGAACTGCAAGACCTGGCCGAGCGGCTGACCGCGTTTCGCCCCACCGCCATCGCCCTGGAGCGCATCCGCCAGACCGATGATGCGCTCGACCCGAACTTTGTGGACTTCGTCCCCGAGGATTTGACCCGAAAGCGCAACGAGAGGGTCCAGATCGGCTACCGCATCGCGCACGAGACCGGAATTGACCGGGTCTACGCAGTCGACACTCAGGATGGTGAAATCGCCTACTTTCCCTTCGATCGAGTGGAAGCCTTTGCTGCACGCACGGGCCGGGAAGACAAGATCACCAGTCTGATCGACACAATCAAGACCCAAGCCGAACTCCTTATGCAAGACCAGCCCTCAACCCCCATCGCAGAATTGCTGGCCCGACAGAATGACCCGGCTGTGATCCGCACCATGCATTCAGACTTTTACTATGGCCTGCTCGACATGTCGGATATCGAAGATGCTGCGGGTGCCGTTCTGAACTATGGCTGGTATGCTCGCAATGCCGAAATCTTCGCAAACATCACCGAAATTGCAGAACCAGGAGATCGGATCCTCATCGTATACGGATCAGGACACAACTATTGGCTGCGCCACTTCGCGCAGGAAACGCCCGGCTTCGAACTGGTCGAAGCCACCCCCTACCTCACCGATTAGTCGACAGCAAACGGATCATAATTGAGAATCGGCGCAAGCCAACGCTCCGCCTTGCGCGTCTCCCACCCCTTGCGCCGCGCGTAATCCTCGACCTGGTCTTTTTCGATACGTCCAACCGCAAAATATACGCTGTCGGGATGCGCGAAGTAGAGTCCCGAAACACTGGCTGCAGGCGTCATGGCGAAGCTGCTGGTCAGCGAAACGCCAATGCGCGCCTCAGGTTCGAGCAGGCGGAACAGGGTTTCCTTCTCGGTGTGTTCCGGCTGGCTCGGATAGCCGGGAGCCGGCCTGATGCCGCGATACTTCTCCTTGATCAGTTCAGGATTGGACAGGTCTTCATCGGGAGCATAAGCCCACAACTCCTTGCGGACACGCTCATGCATATATTCCGCCATCGCCTCTGCAAACCGGTCAGCCAGCGCCTTGACCATAATGGAGGAATAATCGTCGCCTCTCTTAATGAAGTCTTGCGCAATTTCCTCCGCGTGCGGACCTGAAGTAACGCAGAATCCTCCGATCCAGTCATCGCCTTCCGGTGCAACAAAGTCGGACAATGCGAAGTTGGCGCGGGAATTATCCTTCACCATTTGCTGGCGAAGCGTATAAAAGACATCCCCTGAATCGAGGCAAATATCATCGCCATCAGAATTTGCCCTCCAGAAGCCCACCACAGCTTTCGGCTTCAACCACGCTTCCCCGACGAGTTGTTGCATCATGGCTTGAGTGTCATTCCAAAGGCCGGTCGCAGCCTCGCCGACAATCTTGTCTTCCAATATCTGGGGATACTGACCCGCCAGGTCCCATGCCGAAAAATAGGGAGTCCAATCGATATAGCGCGCCAACGTCGCGAGATCAAAATCTTCAAAAGTCCGCACGCCCTCAAACGTTGGCTGTGGCGGCGTGTAAGTTTTCCAATCTAGTTTGAGCCTGGCCTCGCGCGCCTGACCTATCGGCAGTCGCGGTTTCGGCGGACCGCCCGCGCGCGCTTCGCGCATCCGCTCATAGCGTGCTTTGGTCTGCGTTACAAAGGCCGGTTTGTCGTCTTCGCTCAATAGCGTGCTGACGACGCCGACGGCACGGCTCGCATCGGACACATGCACAACAGGGGCTGTTCGGATGACCGGATCAATCTTGACCGCCGTATGAGCGGGACTGGTCGTAGCACCACCAATCAGGAGTGGCTGTTTCATACCACGCCGTTCCATTTCGGAAGCAACATAGACCATCTCATCAAGACTTGGTGTAATCAGGCCTGAAAGCCCGATGATATCGACACCCTCTTTTTCGGCCGTATCCAGAATGGTTTCTGCGGCCACCATGACACCAAGATCCAGGATCTCATAACCGTTGCAGGCCAGAACCACGCCCACAATATTCTTGCCGATGTCGTGAACATCTCCCTTCACAGTCGCCATCAGAACCTTACCATTCGAAACATCCACAGTGCCGAGGCGCTGCTTCTCCTCCTCCATGTAAGGTTCGAGCCAAGCGACAGCCTGTTTCATGACGCGCGCGGACTTCACCACTTGCGGCAGGAACATCTTGCCGGAGCCGAACAGGTCGCCAACGACATTCATCCCGTCCATCAGGGGGCCTTCGATGACATGCAGCGGACGCTCGACCGATTGGCGCGCTTCCTCGGTATCCGCATCAATGTATTCGGTAATGCCGTGCACGAGCGCGTATTCGAGCCGCTTCGCGACAGGCGCCTCGCGCCAGGACAGATCCTTCTCGGCCGTCTTTCCTTTCTGGCCCTTGAAGCCTTCAGCTATCTCGATCAGCCGTTCAGTGGCATCCTCGCGACGGTTCAGAATCACGTCTTCGACGCGCTCGCGCAGGTCAGCCTCGATATCATCATAGATATCGAGTTGGCCGGCATTGACGATGCCCATGTCCATGCCTGCCGGAATGGCATGATAGAGGAAGACAGAATGCATGGCGCGCCGAACGGGCTCATTGCCTCGGAAGCTGAATGAGACATTCGAGAGCCCACCGGATATATGACATCCCGGGCATGTTTTGCGAATTTCGCGCGTCGCCTCAATGAAGTCGACCGCGTAATTGTTATGTTCTTCTATGCCCGTTGCGACGGCAAAGACATTCGGGTCAAAGATGATGTCTTCAGCGGGGAACCCGACTTCTTCAGTGAGAATTCTGAAAGCACGTTGGCAGATCTCGACCTTGCGGTCTTTGGTGTCGGCCTGACCCACTTCATCAAACGCCATAACCACGACGGCCGCGCCGTAAGCGAGGCAGGCTCGCGCCTGCTTCCGGAACGTCTCTTCGCCTTCCTTCATGGAAATGGAGTTGACGATCGCCTTGCCTTGAACACATTTCAGGCCAGCCTCGATCACCTCCCATTTGGAAGAGTCGATCATGACCGGGACACGGGCAATGTCCGGCTCGGCGGCGATCAGGTTCAGAAAGGTGCGCATGGCCTCGGCGCCATCCAGCATGCCTTCATCCATGTTTACGTCGATCACCTGCGCGCCGCTCTCGACCTGCTGTCGCGCGACCTCAACGGCATCCGCGTAACGACCTTCGGTGATCATTTTCCGGAAACGCGCAGAACCTGTCACATTGGTACGTTCACCAATGTTCACAAAAGATTGGGAAGCTGCAATTGTCATTTTCTCGTTTTCCCGGCGTCTAGCGGCCAGTTGCCATCGACCACAGAGGGAAACCCGTCTGCAGGACGATTATACCAATAAATCCAGGCGGTTTCGCCTGACTCAGCCCCGGTGTCATCCAACAGGGAAATTCGTTTACGCAAGTATAGACTGGTCACCGGGTCGTTGGTTACGTCCTCGAAGGCATCCATTGCTGACATGATCGCTGTATCGCCGATCCGCCAGCGAATACCACGGCAAAGCTCATTACCCTCGATGACGCCCGGAAAACCTCCAAGATCGATCATCCGCCCTCGAAAGCGGCAGGGCGCCCCGAAGACACCCGCACTGTCCAGCGGCAGATCGGCGGGTTGCCCGGCCGCGCCCAGCTTGAGCAGTCCATAGAAAACGAAAAGGTCTCCGACCTCCACGGCTCTGGCCGTCATGAGGCCACCTCGAATGGCTCCAGCCCCGACAGGCGCATCGTGTGTTTGCTCGGCGCCGGGTCACGTGGCTTTATGCTGTCGACTGCGTTGGCGATCGCCGCGATATGTTCCGGGGTGGTACCACAACAACCACCCAGAATGTTCACAAGACCATCCTTCGCCCAACCACCTACAGAACCGGATGTTTCTTCAGGTTGCTCATCATACTGGCCCATTTCATTCGGCAGACCAGCATTCGGATAGGCAGCGACAAGCGTGTCCGCTACGCGTGACAGAGCCGCAATGTACGGCCTCATCAAGTCAGCGCCAAGCGCACAATTGAATCCGATAGCAAAAGGCTTCGCGTGACGTACCGAGTTCCAGAACGCCTCGACCGTCTGGCCGGACAGTGTACGACCAGACCGGTCAGTAATCGTGCCGGAAATCCAGATGGGCAGTTGGTCCATGCCCTCTTCTTCAAGGTCCATGATCGCCTTTATCGCCGCCTTGCAATTCAGAGTGTCTGTAATCGTCTCAATCAGGTAGAGATCGACCCCACCCTCGTTCAGCGCACGGATTTGTTGGCGATAGGCTTCATAGACCTCATCAAAGGTCACAGACCGAGCGCCTGGATCGTTCACATCCGATGACATGGACAACATCTTGTTTAGAGGCCCGATGGAGCCCGCCAGGAACCTCGGCTTGTCCGGCGTCTTCGCCGTCCACGCATCGGCCGCAGCCCGGCCGAGCTTCGCCCCTTCCAGATTGATGTCCCAGACAGATTGCGGGTCCAGCTTGTAGTCATCCTGCGCGATGACCGTTGCGCTGAACGTGTTGGTCTCGGAAATGTCGGCACCTGCTCCATAATAGGCATCATGCAGGTCGGTCACGATATCCGGCCGCGTCAGGCACAAAACATCATTGTTTCCTTTCATCTGGCCGGGATAATCAGACTCGCTGAACCGAGTCCCTCGGTAATCTCCCTCCTCCAGGCCGCGCCTCTGAATCATGACCCCCCACGATCCATCGAGAATGAGAATTCGTTCCTTGGCGGCTGCCTTCAGGGCGCTGATGCGATCTTGTCTGTTCATGGCTCAAGCGGCCTCAACTGGTTTGGGTTTCAGTCCGAGCAGGCGACAGGTGGACAAAGCCAACCCAGCCCGGTTCAGCGTGTAAAAATGGAAATCGGAGACCCCCTCATCGGACAATTTCCGACAAAGGTCCGCCGCAACGTTAGCTGTTACTAGTTCCCGCGTTTCCTGATCATCCTCAAGGCCCTCATAGAGCTCATGCAGCCAGGTCGGCAGTGATGCGCCACACAGTTGAGATATACGCTTCAAGCCCTTGAAATTCGGTTGCAGCATGATGCCCGGCACAATGGGCATGGTAACACCACCTGCACGAGCCTTTTCCAGAAAATTCAGATAGATTTCCGGCTCGAAGAAGAATTGCGTGATTGCTCGGTCCGCACCTGCGTCTTGCTTTGCTTTCAGAAACGCGATTTCGGCGTCCCACCCCTGACTCTCAGGATGAAGCTCAGGATAACAGGACACAGAAATCTCGAAGCAGCGACCGAGATCGGGCCGATGGGCACGAATGCCTTCAATCAAATCGATTGAATCCCTGAACCCACCGGGGTGCTGTTCGAATTTCTCGCCCATGCCACTCGGTGGATCACCGCGAAGGGCAACAATATGCCTTACCCCAGCGTCCCAGTAATCTTCCGCAACGGACAGCACTTCATCCTTGGTTGCACTGACGCACGTCAAGTGACCAGCCGGTCGCAAATGGGTCTGTTGAGCAATCCGGCGAACAGTGTCGTGGGTACGCTCACGCGTAGATCCCCCGGCGCCATAAGTGACGGAAACAAAATTCGGAGTCATCGGCTCGAGGCGCTCAACCGTTTCCCACAGGCGATCAGCCATCGCTTCGGATTTCGGCGGAAAAAACTCGAATGAAACAGACGGCGAGCCTGCCTGCCGAGGGGTAGCGAGCGAGCTCATGCGACATGCTCCTTGGGTTTGGCGGACTTGACCGCCTTCCAGATATTTACGGTGAGACCATCCTGTTCACCTTCGGGAGGCGCAAAGGAACGCGGCTCGAAGAGGTCGAGGCCCACATCGGCAGACCACACAGCCATAGCTTCGTGCGCCATACCCAACCGGTGATGGCCATACTCGGCGCGCAAAAACTCCAGATCATGCGGTGCGAAATCCACGATCAGGAGCTGGCCGCCGGGCTTCAGCACACGGCTAGCCTCCGCGATCGCCCGATTTGGCGCGTCCATATAGTGAAGAACCTGATGAATGATCACCAAATCAGCAGAGTTGTCGTCAAACGGTACAGCTGTCACGTTCCCCTGACGCACGCGGGCACCAAGCACGCCTTGCTGTTCCAGATTTGCCCGCGCGACAGTGAGCATATGATGACTTAGGTCAATGCCCTCTGCTTCCTCGGCCAAAGGTGCAAATAGGCTCAGCATACGTCCGGTACCGGTTCCGAAATCCAGGACGCGCCCAAATGGTCCCTTCCCCGCGAGTTCGACTAGAGCCCCCTCGATCAAATCGTTGGGATAGTGAAGAGACCGCAAGCGGTCCCACGTCTCAGCGATGTTTGAGAAGTAAGCTTCAGCTGATTCCGCACGCGCAGCGCTCACTTCGTCCAGACGTGCTGCATCACGAGCTAGTTCCGGCTCGTCTCGATCCAGTTGCGCAAACAAGGAATCCAGAAATGCTTTTCCATACGACCCGGTTGAAGCGCGGTAGAAGACAAATGAACCTTCAGGCAAACGCTCAACCAAACCTGCAGCCGTGAGCGCCTTCAGGTGGTGAGACAGGCGAGGCTGGGACTGCTCCAATACCTGCACCAGTTCCCCGACCGACAGGTCGCGCTGGCGCAACAGGGCCAACACCCTCAAACGAGTGGGCTCCCCTGCTGCGCGCAGAGCCTCAATCATGGATGACAGCCGTGAAGTCATTTAATGATATAAACATTGATTTATATGTTTTTGCAACACAGCTTTACAGAAATATCACCTATGCGTGTTTCGGTAGAGATTGAGAGTTGAAGCGCCAGCGCTTAACTACCATCTACCGGCTTCCACAACGGGGTTATCCACACATGACACAGCGACTCTTTGCTGCGGTTCTTGCCATGGGGCTAGGAGCCTGTGCGTCCACACAAAACCTTGAATCCGGCACCGTTCCCGATCCTTACGAAGGCTTCAACCGTCAGATGTTCGCCTTCAATAGTGGCGTAGACAAGTATGCGCTCGGCCCCGCAGCAGACGTGTATGAGACGGTGACCCCCGAGTACGGTCGCGACCGACTGAGCGACTTCCTTCACAACTTGAAGTCTCCAGTGATCTTTGTGAACGATGTCCTGCAGGGCGAGAGTGATCGCGCTAGCGAAACATTTGCTCGATTTTTTCTGAACTCGACGCTGGGTATCGCCGGACTTTGGGACGTTGCTGAGTATACCGGTATTGAGAAGCACAATGAGGATTTTGGACAAACCCTTGCTGTGTGGGGTGTCGACAGCGGCCCCTTCCTGATCCTGCCCCTCATGGGTCCAACAACGCCGCGTGACCTGTTCGGTAGCGGTGTGGATCGTGCGCTAGATCCGCTTGTCTGGACAGAGTTCGATAACAATCCCGACCTCGACGATCACATCGAAATGGGTCGTGGAATTCTCGGAGGGCTGAATGCCCGCGTCGCCCTCGATGATGCGCTGGAGCAACTGAATGCTCAGCCAGAGCCCTACATCGCTTTGCGGAGACTTTATTCATCCCAGCGTCAGGCAGAAATACGTAATGGTCGCATAGACGAGGAAGATGCTTACGAGGATCTCCCTGATTTTGACGAATTTGAAGAGTAGGTCCGGGGCGTGATGACCACCAACAGGAGCGAAATGTGAAACGCTACTACCGATATTTTGCATTGGCTGGCGCTGCAGTATTGATGCTTGCCCCAACCAGCCGGGCAGACGCAAAGACAGAATCCTATGTTCAGGAGAATGCCAGTGACGTATTGGCATCGCTGAACGATCCGTCCCTGGACTCAGAAGAGCGCACAGAAAAATTCAATACTTACATGGATGAGTTCACCGACATGACTGCGGTGTCCAACTTTGCCATTGGCAAGTATGCACGCCGCTTCAGCGAAGATGAGTTAGCTCGCTACCGGAAAGTTTTTCGGGAGTATGCACTCGCAGTTTATGAGAATGAACTCGACGCCTATCGCGGAGAAGCCGTGATCGTAAAGGATTCGGTGGATCGATCTGCGACCGATTCGATCGTCAACACGGTCATTAAGCGTCAGGACGGCAAAGACATGGATGTGCGGTGGCGCGTTCTGACCCGCGACGGCAAGTATCAGGTCGTAGACGTTGCCCTGAATCTGGACGGTAATTTGATCTGGCTCGCAATCGAACAGCGCGCCCAATTCCTCGCTTTGCTAGACCGCTCGAACGGCTCGGCCGAGGCCTTGATTGACAAGATCGAAAGCATGAAGCGGAAGCTGGAAACCGAGAAGCGAAGCTAGTCGTCTGAAATCAGCCAAAGATCAATAGCCCCCACCAGACGGCTGGTTGGGGGCTTTTTTACGTGTGGCTTACACGCTCCAGCTGCGGAACGGTTTTCCAGTCAGCTCCCGAAAGCGACTCGCATCAGTTTTCAGCTTCTGCGCCAGATTAGAACGAATCCTGTCGTCGAATTCTGGAACTTCGACGGGTTTCCTCGTTTTGACCGCTGCGCGCAGGGAGTCGATGAGGACTCGCGGCGTGCGCGAACGGACGTATCTCCCTATACCTGTATCTCGCATTTGCCCCCACCAACGAGGCATTTTGCGAATTTCCTCTCCCGAATTTGCCTCGGGCAGATTGCTCAAATGTTCGACGGCCGAAGGTGCCAGACCGATATGCTCTGCGATCCGCCTGAGCACGGAGGAAGAGTTGGCAAGCAGATCGTTGAAATCTACGATTAAAATGTCGTCTTTAGACCAATACTCAAAGTAGGGCTCCAACTGGTAAGCATATTTGCTAACCATAAGTATGTGCTCACCCTCATGTGTGTCGAACACATCAGCCGGCTCAGCGAGAGATGCTGAATGCATGAATGTATGCTTGTATTGGGACTCGGCCCGCGCAACGGGATCCCGGGCGATAAAGATCAGCTTCGAGTTCGGAGCATTTTCATAGGTCCGCGCTGGTGCGCCTGGAAACATGTCCCGCTTTGTATAGTTCGGACAAAAATCCACCCAAGGAAGGTCCGAATTGCCAAACTGTTTGCGATACCAGCCGAGGCCTCGCGCAAAATTTTCTTTGGACAGATAAAAGTCGGTTTCCTTGCATTCCGGCACGGCCACTAGACCGCTTTCAAGGAATACTCGGTACAGGGCGGTCGTGCCAGCTCGCATCGCCCCAATGACGATTGCGTCAGCCGCAGTCTTGTCCCCTGGTTCGCCGGTCTGGATCATCGTCGAACATTCCCGCATTGTCATGGGCACAAATGCCCAATTCGAGCATATACGCACATTCTGTCCCCACCCTTCAAAGGGTGAGCCTCTTATCGGCAAAGGAATGACAATGCGCAAGCATTTCGTTAACCAATGTTAACAAAATTCGAATTTATACCAAAATTCGATCACACTTCTCACTACCCGCAAAGCAAACGCTCATCAGTAATGCGATGACAATTCATTTTTAGTTTGGGCCAACAAGTACGGCCCGACTTCCAGCGGGCCGAAAATCTTGCCAATCAGCGGGCAAATTTCTTGAACTTCAGACGCTTGGGATTGACGGCATCCTCACCTAAGCGGCGCTTCTTGTCTTCAAGGTAGGAAGAAAAGTCGCCTTCGAACCATTCAACATGGGAATCGCCCTCGAATGCGAGAATGTGCGTTGCCATACGGTCCAGGAACCAGCGATCGTGCGAAATGATCACCGCGCAGCCGGGGAAATTGTCGAGACCTTCTTCGAGCGCCTGCAAGGTTTCCACGTCGAGATCGTTGGTCGGTTCATCTAGCAGAAGCAAATTGTGGCTACCTTTGAGCATCTTGGCGAGATGGACACGATTACGCTCACCACCAGACAGGAGCCCGACTTTTTTCTGTTGATCTGTGCCCTTGAAGTTGAACGCGCCAACATATGCGCGCGACATAACCTCAACTCCTCCCAGGTCAATGACATCCGTCCCCCCGGAGATTTCCTCCCAGACATTCTTGTCGGAATCGAGTTTGTCGCGGCTCTGGTCAACATAGCCAATCTTCACCGTATCACCGATGCGCAGGCTACCCTGGTCTGGCTTCTCCTGCTCAAGGATCATCTTGAACAAAGTCGATTTACCCGCACCATTCGGGCCGATGACACCAACAATACCACCAGGGGGCAATTTGAAGTCCAGATTTTCGATCAGGAGATTGTCGCCGAATGCCTTTCGCAACCCTTCCGCCTCCAGAACGACTCCACCAAGGCGCGGGCCGGGGGGAATCCGGATTTGTGCGGTCATGACCTTCTCGCGCTCAGCCTGCGATGCCATTTCCTCATAGGCGTTGATACGCGCCTTGGATTTTGCCTGACGCGCCTTCTGACCAGAACGAACCCACTCAAGTTCCTTCGCTAGGGTGCGCTTGCGACCGGACTCTTCACGCGCCTCCTGCTCCATCCGCTTGGCCTTTTGCTCAACCCAGCCGGAATAGTTGCCCTGGAAGGGAACACCGCGGCCACGGTCGAGTTCGAGGATCCAGCTGGTAATATCATCAAGGAAGTATCGGTCGTGGGTCACGAGGATCACACAGCCCGGGAAGTTGATCAGATAATTTTGCAGCCACGCGACGGTTTCGGCATCGAGGTGGTTGGTCGGTTCATCCATCAGGATCATGTCGGGCTTTGAAAGAAGCAGCTGGCAGATCGCGACACGGCGAACCTCGCCGCCGGACAGGCTTTCCACATCGGCGTCATCATCGGGGCAGCGCAGCGCGTTCATCGCCATCGAAATCTTGGAGTCGATGTCCCATGCGTCAGCCGCATCGATCTTCTCCTGCAGCGCCGTCATCTGCTCCATCAACTCGTCGGAATAGTCTTCGCCAAGCTTTTCTGAAATGGTGTTGAACTCGTCCAGCATCTGCTTTTCAGGGCATTTTGAAGCGACATTGTCGAACACGCTAAGTTTGGGGTCGAGTTTCGGCTCCTGCGGCAGGTAACCGACTTTCACGCCCTCGGCCGCCCAGGCTTCGCCTTGAAAGTCCTTGTCTTCACCCGCCATGATACGCAGCAGCGTGGACTTACCAGACCCGTTGACACCGACGACACCGATCTTGGCATCCGGCAGGAAATTCAGGTGAATGTTCTCGAACACCTTCTTGCCACCGGCATATGCCTTGGTCAGGCCTTGCATTTGGAATACGATTTGGGGACCGGCCATTGAAAGCGTCTCCTGAAACTTTGGGGGAATATGTCGCCTCAGTTACGCGGACGTGGCCGAAAATCAAGCGGGTAAGCGCAACCTGTTCTGAGAAACATCTCTGGCAAACCTCGCTCAGCCAGAAACCTCCTCTTCTACCAAATTGTCGATTAGCCTTCGATGCGTTTGCGCTCGTCGTCGGTCAGCACACTTGCGAGACGCTCAAGCTCGGTTTCAGCACTTTGATTTCCCATATCCTGAGCCCGACTGAACCAGCGCCAAGCTTCGACAAAGTCGGGCTGGTCCTGGCCATGCCCACCAGCATGAGCAATTCCGAGATTGAATGCGCAGCGATTGTCGCCGAGCTCTGCGCCCTTGTCCCACCACGATTGCGCGGTTTTGAACTCTTTAGGGCCACCAGCGCCGGTCATCATCATCACGCCGAGGTATGTCATCGCGTTCACTTCGCCCATATGCGCGGCCTGCTCAAACAAACGGCGCGCATCCGTCTCGTTACGTTCGCCACCAAGGCCTCGTAACTTCATGAACCCCAGATTGAACAATGCGGGTGGCAGGTCAGCCTCCGCAGCCTGTGCGTAATATGCTCTGGCAGCGGCAAAGTCCTGATGGACGCCCCGCCCGTGATGTAGCATTGCGCCGAAATTGTTGGCAGCCGCAGCATGTCCGGAATCCGCAGCCCGGCGCATCAACGCCGCGGATTTCATCAAGCTCTCTCCGCCCTCGCTATCGAGTAGCAAGGCGACCGCTTGTTCGAACAGAACATCCCCTTCCGCCATAAGTGCACGATATGCATAAACCACTACTTGCATAGCGACTTTTGGCAGTTTTTGCCTCACAAAAGTTGAAACAAGTGTTTAGTTTTGGCGATTGGTTAGCTGTCCGATAGTCACTGAATCTGCATGCATGAGTGGCGAGCACGAATACTCAGGGCACACTTCGATCAATCTCAACGAACTTTCCTCAGGACACTATCCATCCATGACAGAATTGACCCTGGATCGCCTCTTTGCGTCGCCTTCCCTAACTGGCCAAGCAACACTGGGCATCAAGTACTCTCCCGATGCTGCGCGGGTGACCTTCCTCAAGCCTCGGCCCGACGACCAGCAAAGACACGATCTCTGGCAATTCGACGTTAAGACAGGCGCGCCGTCCCTCCTTGTGGATTCCCTATTGCTTGAACCAGAAGCAATCGTTCTCTCAGAGGAAGAAATAGCCCTACGCGAGCGCAAGCGAATTGCGGGGAGAACAGGCATCCTTGACTACTCATGGGGTACAGCCACGACGATACTCGTCCCACTAGGGGGAAACCTGCACTTGGTCACCCTTACTGAAGACAGTCCGCAAGTTCGGCAACTAACCGATACCTATGCCTTTGACTATGATGCGCGCATTTCACCCAAAGGCACGTATGCCAGCTTCATTCGCGACGGGGCGCTCTGGATAGTTGATCTTGCGACGGGCGACGAGAAACGCGCCTCTCCCCCGGCCGAGCCGTCAAAATCACTGTCGTATGGCGTCGCCGAATTTGTCGCACAGGAAGAGATGAGCCGATACACCGGATATTGGTGGAGCCCGGACGATAAGTACATCGCCTATACGCGTGTGGATGAGACATCCGTGGACATCGTTCCACGCTTTGATATCGCCGCAGAAAATGTTGCCGTTATTGAGCAGCGCTATCCTCGCGCGGGTCGCCCCAACGCCATTGTGGACCTATTCGTTCTGGAGGTGGAAACCGGCATTGTCACGGAGATTGGATGGCGGCGCAACGACTGGGGACATGCAACCGACCAATATCTCGCGCGGGTCAATTGGACTGAGAGCAGCCTCTACGTCCAGCGCGTCAATCGGGCTCAGACACAGCTCGAAATGGTCCAATTCATGGCCTTCAAGCATTCCGAGAAAGGGTTGCGCCTTTATGAAGCCACCGTCGCTCAGCTTGATGAGCAACCCAATTGGATCAATCTTTCTTCAGATTTCGTGAGCTTGGGGGATACAGGCATTGTTCTCACGGAAGAATCTCGTGGTTACCGCCAAATCAGTTTGTTACCGCCTTCGACAACCCACCCCAGACAACTGATTGGCGGTGACTGGGCTGTCGACAAGCTGCAGCATGTAAAAGCCGACATGTCCGAAATACTCTTCACAGGGTTTCTGGATACTTCGCTTGAATGCCACCTCTATCGCGCCAAGCCAGCAACTTCTGGCTCAGCAACTCCTCCAGAGGTCGAGCGCATCACCTCCATAGGCCAAACATGGTCCATTGCCATGGCGCCAGACGGGCGATCCTTTGTCGGAACATCATCATCCCCAAACCACCCCCCTCAAACGGGTCTGTATGCTTCTGACGGCAGTTTGATTTCCTGGATTTCGGAGAATGCGCTCGACGCAGACCATCCATATCACTCCTTTCTGCCGGATCACGTCACACCAGAGTTCGGAGTCCTGTCCGCCGATGACGGTCAGATTCTACACTATTCCCTACTGAAACCGCCCGGTTTCGATGCTAGGAAATGCTACTCGGTTATTGTGGAAGTGTATGGCGGGCCACATGTCCAAACTGTCACGCGCAGTTGGGGGAGTCTGTCAGATCAATATCTCGCCCGTCAGGGATACCTCATCTTCAGGCTCGATAATCGAGGCAGCTGGAATCGCGGCAAGAAGTTTGAGGATGTGATCCATCACCGCACGGGCCTGCATGAGGTCAGCGACCAGATGATGGGCGTGGACTGGCTCAAGACACAACCATTTGTCGATCCCGGCAGAATTGCCATTCAGGGCTGGTCCTATGGCGGATACATGACACTGATGACCATTCTGCAAGCGCCAGCCGATACATTCGCGTGCGCTGTCGCGGGAGCTGCGGTTACAGACTGGAGCCTCTATGATACATTCTACACGGAGCGGTATATGGGGACACCACAAAACAACCCAGGCGGCTATGAAGCCTCCAGTGTTTTTCCAAACCTCGACGCGCTTTCGACCCCCCTCCTCCTCATTCACGGCATGGCAGATGACAACGTCACCTTCGACAATGCCACACGACTGATGGCCAGACTTCAGGAATTGGGCAAACCGTTTGAATTGATGACCTATCCGGGCCAACGCCACGGCATTCGGGGAGAAGCGCTGCAACGCCACCTGATGCAAACGCGTATGGCCTTTTTGGACCGCAAACTGAAGAGACCATCAGAATGATCAAACCCTGGAAAGTCCTGGAAAGCCGTCAAACTTACAAAGACGACTTCCTTTCGGTGCGCACGGATGTCTGCCAACGTGAAGACGGCCATGTAGTGCCCGCCTATCATGTGTTGGAATTCACAGATTGGGCCACGATTATCCCGATTACTGACGAAGGCAATATTGTGCTGGTCCGCGAGTATCGGCACGCCGGCGAGATCGTCCTCTTGGGCGTACCCGGCGGCGTCCTGGATCCCGGAGAATCCGATCCGGAAATAGCAGCCCGGCGGGAATTACGCGAGGAGACCGGCTACACGGCGCGCGAGTTGATCCCCGTTGGCACCTGTTATCCGAACCCGGCAACCCAGAATAATCAGCTTCATTATTTTTTGGCCACGGGCTGCCAGAAGACAGATGCTCAGTCTCTTGACGCAAACGAGGAAATCGAGGTCGTCGAGATGCCTTACAAAGACTTCCTGGAATACGAAGCATTCGAGACTCAACACGGCCTTCACGCGGCGGCACTGTTTTACACCGAGCGGTATTTCGGGAAACATCCCGAAAAACGACCGTGAGGAAATGCCCATGCCTGCCTTCCAGCCTACTGCCGACCAATTCAGGGCGTTTCGTGACGACCCGAACGATGGCCCCATTACCCAGGTAAATTTGCTGAAGTTTCGAGTTAAAGCTGAGTATCAGCCGGATGACCCCGAATTTGGGGAAGAGATCAGCGGGGAAGACGCCTATATTCGTTACTCCGAAGCCTTCACTTTCGCGGCAAAAAAGGTCGGCGGCTCCACATTGCTCCTTGCATCGACCGAACGCTATTTCATCGGTCAGGGCGATTGGGATGGCGTGCTGGTCAACCAGTTCCCAGATCGACAGGCTTTCATCGCTACGCTCAACCATCCGGACTACAAATCCATGTCTCGCCATCGCGAGGCAGGCCTGCTTTGCCAGGAATTGATCGTGACCCGTCCCACTTGGATAAACGGGAGAAAGCTGTGAGCCGCTACGAAATCTTTGGCGCGCTCGGCTCGCCCTATTCCATGAAAGTGCGCGCCGCCCTGCGGGCCAAACGCCTTGTCCATACCTGGACCGGTATGACAGCCGACGACCGACAAAGCGTCATGCCAAATGTGCGGGCACCCGTGATCCCTGTCATCCGCCAGCCTGACGGCAGCTGGGTGAATGATTCAACCCCCTTCTTGCTGTCACTCGAAGGCGAAGGCCGAGACCTCTTGCCACCCGATCCGGTGGCCCGGTTTGCCTGCCTGTTGCTTGAGGACATGGCCGACGAATGGTTCATGAAAGCCATGTTCCATTACAGATGGGCATATGACCTGGATGCGGAATGGTGCGCCAATTGGCTGATCTATGACACGCTTCCCAACACAAGTCGCCTTGGCGTGGAAGAAGCCGCTGCCACCATCCGTGAACGGCAAATCAGCCGCATGGCTCTTGTTGGCTGCACACCCCAGACTGCCCCTCTGATAGAGGCCAGCTGGAAGCGCATCTGCAAAGTTCTGGAGGCGATGGCAACCGGGCCAACACGCTTCTTGTTCGGAGATCGCATTTCGCTCGCGGATCTTGGCTTTTACGGTCAGTTGAAAGTCATGAGTGTTGACCCCACTCCCATGACCTGGCTGCGAGCGGACACACCGTACTTGTATCGCTGGATTGATCACGCCGATGATGCGAGCGGTGTCGAAGGTAGCTGGTCTGATAGTATCAGCCCGGTTGTACACGACCTTCTCGCAATAGCAGGGGAAACCTATTTGCCATTCCTGAAAGCCAATCTTGATGCGCTCAATTCCGGATCAGACAGTTTTTCGCTTGAAATAGAGCGCGGGCGCTATGAACAGGGCGTATTCAAGTATCAGGCAAGATGCCTGCAAACCTTGGGCGATGCCTGGAAAGATCTGGATGTTGTCTCGCGAGACAAACTTGCTGAGTGGATTGGACCAAACGCAAGCATCCTTTCAACAAACGTTTAGCAACTCGGGTACAAGACTGTGCCTGAAGAACAATATTCTGTTTTCTTGTGGCTCGGCTCAACGCAGAGTCAGCGCTAATCCCACTGCGAGGCATATTATCCGTGACGAAGAAACCGTCTCCCATCTCACAATTGCTGCACCACCGCGCCCGCAACCTTTCCAAGGGTGCACCGGTATCGCTTCCTATCATGGCGAGTACGACATTCCTGTTGCCAGGAGATCCGGACGGCAGCCATTTCTATGCGCGCAATGGAAATCCCACAGTCGAAAGCGTCGAAGCGGAGATAGGCATTCTGGAAAATGCCGAGACGGTGCTGTTCCCATCCGGCATGGCCGCTATCGCCGCAATGTTTCACACAGTGCTGCGCCCGGGAGACAAGGTTTTGGTGCATGCAGACGGCTACTACAATGTTCGAGCCCTGTTGAATGAACACTTCGCACCCCGGGGCATAACCGTCGAGACTTGTCCTACCGCCCAGATGGCGGATGCTGACCTGTCGGGCTGCCGGCTCGTAATGATTGAAACACCGTCAAATCCGGGCCTCGAAGTTTGCGACATCGCGGCTGTGGCTGATCGGGCAAAATCAGCCGGAGCCTTGCTGGTGGCTGATAACACGACTGCAACACCCCTGTGCCAGCAACCTCTCGATCTTGGGGCGGATATGGTCGTGATGGCTGACACCAAGGCCATGGCAGGCCATTCAGATGTTCTCTGCGGACATGTAGCAAGTCGGGACACATCCCTGATGAATCAGGTGCGTGGCTACCGTCGTTTGGGCGGCGCCACGGTAAGCCCGTTCGACGCGTATCTGCTGCATCGCGGGCTTGAGACCCTGGAATTGCGCGTTTCGCGGGCAAACCAGAATGCTCTAATTCTGGCAAATCACCTATTTTCGCACCCCTCTGTGCAGACCGTCCGGTATCCCGGTCTCCCGCGAGACGCGAGCCACGCAGTTGCGTCTCGCCAGATGCGAGACTTTGGTCCAATCGTGAGCTTCACGTTAAAAGATCGCGCAAGCGCAGAAAAGTTTATTGATAACAATCCACTAATAGTGCCCGCCACGAGCTTTGGAGGTGTTCACACCTCTGCTGAGTGCCGAGTCCGCTGGGGAGACCACGTCGCCGACGGATTCGTCCGCTTAGCGTGCGGAATAGAGCCCAGTGAAGACCTTGTAAAAGCTACGGAAAATGCTTTACGAGATATCAGTCCGGTTTGATGCTGGGGAAGTGACTTTCACGGACAAGTGGTATAGCGTTTGCTCTCAACGAGCAGGGGTCTCGTTTCATGAAGCGACTGAGTATAGTCCTTTTCTTCGCCCTGCTGGGCTTTGGCGCTTGGGGCTGGTTCCGTCTGAACCAGCCTGAGCCGCCTATGGCGTTGACTGAGCCCCTGCGGATCGATCAAGGCGAGATCCAGGGCGGTGTTGATCCAGACAATCCGGAAATCCAGGTTTTCAACGGGATTCCCTATGCCAGCGCCCGTCGTTGGTCAGCGCCAACTTCCCCGCCGCAATGGGGCGCCATTACCCGGGATGCGAGGGGATTCGGCCCGCAATGCCTGCAACCCCGCGGACATATGAATGAGGTTGTCGACCGTATCATCGATGGTAACGGCTTGCCCTGGTGGAAACGATTGGCCGCCAGGCAATACCTCGCTGCCCAGCCTGAGCCCGCTGAAGCTGAGGACTGCCTGTTCCTGAATGTCCGAACGGCAAATCGCGGCAAGCCTCGGCTACAGCCGGTAATGGTATGGATTCACGGCGGCTCTCATCAGGCTGGGGCGGGTTCGGCGCCATATTACCAGGCAAATGGCCTTGTGGATAAAGGCGTCGTTCTGGTCACAATCAACTACCGGCTCGGACCATTCGGCTACATGGCACACCCTGCCCTGACCGAAGAAGCCGGAACATCCGGCAATTACGGCCTGTTGGACCAAGTTGCAGCACTCCGCTGGGTTCAAATGAATATTGCGCGCTTCGGCGGCAATCCAAACAATGTCACCATATTTGGCGAAAGCGCAGGCGCGCAATCTGTCAGTGAGCTGATGGCAACGCCTCTTGCTGACGGCCTGTATGACAAGGCCATCTTGCAGAGTGGCGTCAGCAGTTACAATGCGCTTCACCTGTCCCACTCGCCATTGCCCAATGTGCAAAGCTCCGAAGAAGTCGGTGTCGAGTTCCTTTCATCGCTGGCCGATGGCACCGCTACCGCAGACCGGCTTCGCGCCATCCCGTCGGGGGCGATCATCGACCGTGTTCTGTTGAGGCAGGATTTGGTCAAGTACTTCTTGCCGACAGTGGATGGTAACGTCCTGCCCGTGCCAATCGGCGAAGCTATTCGGGACGGTGGCGCCAATCGGGTTCCAGTCCTTGCAGGCTATAATGCTGACGAAGGCACTCTATTTTACAGTCGGCGCAAATCGCCGACAGCCCTGCTGGCGAACATCTCTGGTTCCATCACACAACGCGAAGCGATGCTGGAAGGCGTGTTTGGTGTGAACTCATCGAAAGCGCTGCAAGCCCTCTATGGCATGACATCCTTGGAAACGTGGGATCGGGGCGCCGAAAAAATGCTGGGCGATGACTTGTTCGGCGTCCATACGCGTTTTCTGGCCAAAGCCAATGTAGCTGCTGGCCAGCCAACCTGGCTCTACCAATTCAGCCGGACGCCGCCAGGAAAGTCTCAAACGCTCGGTGCATATCACGGGGCCGAGATCGCGTTTGTCTTCGATAGCCACAACGGCTTCCTTCCGGCAGCTGATGACGATGAAATCCTGACTGACAGAATGATTTCGTACTGGACCAATTTTGCCAAGACAGGTGACCCCAATGGCAAAGACCTGCCTGAGTGGCCAGCTTATGATCCGGACGCCGATATCTGGCTGGAATTGGACCATGAAATCAAACGCATCAGCGGCCTTCGCGCGCGCAAACTCGACATACTGGAAGACCATCTCAATTTGCGGATCGACGCGATCAAGCGATCAAAAACACCGTTTGAGCTGATCGAGAATACCGCACTTCTATCGACTGCCGCCGGGCTAGGCGGTGAGGAGCGTTTCGCAAATAGCGACTAGGCCCGCCTGGTCGACAGCGTCAAAAGCATTCAGTTCTGTCGAGTCGACATCCAGTACGGCAGCGAGATCGCCATTTGCGTCGAACACCGGAACGACAACTTCAGAATTGCTCGCTGAGTCGCACGCGATGTGCCCGGGAAATTCATGAACATCCGGAACAATAATCGGCGCGCGCGTCGCCGCCACATGCCCGCAGACCCCTTTGCCAAAGGGGATGCGCAGACAACCAAGCGTGCCTTGATACGGCCCAACAACCAGTTCGGACTCCTTCAAGGGGTCAACCATGTAGAATCCCGTCCAGAAGAAGCGGGGTGAAAAGGCCTGTGACAGGATACAGGACGCTGTCGCATAACGCGCAGTGATCGATGTTTCTCCCGCAACAACGCTATCAATTTCCGCCTTCAATTCCTTGTAGCGTTCTGCCCTGTCCATATTCTGCCTCATCTGTGCCTTGAGCGGGCTATATCGGCTGGATGCAGGCACTTCGCAATAGGGCGTTGAAGCTGACACCAACCTCTGAAATAGTCGGAGCAGTCAAGGCGGTGGACGGGGCCGCTGCCATGAGGGAGACAGTCATTGAGCCTGACGGGACGCCTAAGCGCCGCCTTGCTGATCGCAGCCTGTCTCACCGTCCCTGCGGGGGCGCAGACAGGCGACGACTATGACGACCTCACGTTGGACGCCCCAATCGAGATTCCCGACTCGAATGATTGGGGCGAGGTCACCCACCATCCCGAAACAGACATTGAAACACTTGAACAGGCGCATCGGGACTATCTTAGAAAATCGACCCTCCAGCTCGAACGACCGGAAGCCGATCCTGTCGAGTTCGATCCGCCCTCTCCTCCGCCTAACTGGCTACGAGGATTGTTTGAGTTCCTTAGTCATTTGGGCCCGCTTCTAACGCTCATTTTCTATGTAGCTATCGCCGCCTTGATTTTGGGCGTGTTGTACTTCCTTTTCGGAGAGGCGCTGCGTATCCGGTTTGGCAAAGTTGGCAGCAAAGCCGACAAAGTGGGCGACGATGTCATCCCGGACTTCCGCCCGGAAGAATCCGTCGCCCGCTCTCTACTGGAAGAGGCCGATGCGCTGGCCCGCGCAGGAAAATTCGCAGAGGCCGTGCACTTACTCTTGTTCCGGTCAATCGAGGACATTCAGACGCGCATCGAGATTGGAGTGCCTCGCTCACTCACGGCACGTGAGATCGGCAAGCTTGGCTTCCTGCCAGATCGCGCGCGGACCGCCCTCAGCCCGATCATCGCCATCGTCGAACGTAGCTTCTTTGGCGGCCGGGATGTCGACGAAAGCGGCTGGCATACGGCGCGGGCTTCCTACGAAGACTTCGCATTTGGGGAGCAGTGGACATGAAGGATCGTTCTCACGTCGACTCCCCGTTCAGTGGCAAGATCGTCGGCATATTGCTGGCAGTGGCGCTTTTTTCCTTTGGGGCAATCATGGTGCTCGCAGGCTGGGCACCCGAATTGCGGGACCGGAATGTGGCCGGTGCGCACCCGTTCTCAACCTCGGCGCTCGGTTATAATGGCTTCGTGCAACTCCTTCAGGAACAAGGCTATCCGGCGGAAGTCTCCCGGCTGGAGCGCACGCTTGAAGACAGTGATTGGGGCCTACTCGTCTTAACACTCCCCCAATGGGGTGCAGCAAAGGCGCTCGAAGACTTCGAGCCACAGCGGACTACTTTGCTCGTCCTGCCGAAATGGACCGGCATGACTGATCCTCTTAACAAGACCCATCAAAAGGATACGCGCTTCATGAATGCGCGCGTCCTGAACGACTTACTGGAGACGATAGCTATCGATGCGGAAATCGGACGTATCGATGTGCCAAGTGAAACCTCAACCCCCTTCGGATCAATCGCGCTTAAACCAGACGTGAAGATGCAAGTGCTACGCGGAGACTCGCTTACGCCGATTGTTGAGACACAGGATGGGATCCTGCTCGCCTGGGCGCCCGATGCGGACATGTATGTTCTGTCCGACCCCGACATGATCAACACTTTCGGTTTGTCGCAGTTTGAGAACGCTCGCTTTGCGACTCAGATGATCGACTTTCTTCGTAATGACTACGACGAGCCCATTGTATTTGATGCGACTCTCCATGGTTTCGTTCGGTCCGAGAATCTGCTGCAGATGATTTTCGACATCCCTTTTATCGGCGCGACGTTGACTGCGTTGGCGGCCGCTTTCCTGCTGGGCTGGGCCGCGCTCATACGATTTGGGCCACCTGTGAAGGAAGGACGCGCCATTGCGCTTGGAAAACAGGCGCTGGCTGACAACTCCGCAGGCTTGATTACGATGGCGCGCCGGGAGACTCGTATAGCACCCGCATATCTCCACATGATCCGCCGTCGTGTATCCCGGGATATAGGCGCTCCGAAGACATTGAATGAAACCCAACTCACCGCCCTGTTCGACCGGCTTGGCCCGGAAGAAGAGTCCGGCAAACACTTCACAGACATGGCGTCGGGACTGCGCGGTCCTGCCACCAGCCGTGAAGACCTCATGAACAAGGCGCGCGAGCTGTTTCGCTGGCGCAAGGGAATTATCGGGAGATCCATGAATGAACGTGAATGACATCAAGGCGCTGGCGGACCGGATCCGCAACGAAGTGCGCAAGGCAGTCGTGGGACAGGACACAACGGTTGATGTTCTTCTGACTGCGATATTCTCGTCAGGGCACGTCCTTCTTGAAGGCCCACCGGGAACAGCCAAGACCCTACTGGCGCAATGCTTTGCGAGATCGATTTCACTCGACTTCGGTCGCATTCAGTTCACACCCGACCTGATGCCGGGAGATGTTCTCGGCACGAACCTGTTCAACTTTCAAACCAATCAGTTTGCCCTCACCAAGGGTCCAATTTTCACAGATCTCCTTTTGGCGGACGAGATCAATCGAACACCTCCGAAAACACAAGCCGCGCTGCTAGAGGCCATGCAGGAACGCAAGGTGACGATTGATGGCGACACCTACCCGTTGAATGACCGGTTCACGGTGATCGCGACCCAGAACCCTATCGAACAGCAAGGCACATATCCCCTGCCGGAAGCGCAGCTGGACCGCTTTCTATTCAAGCACACGCTGGACTATCCAAGTCGTGAAGAAGAGCTCGCAATTGTGTCCAAGCATGGCACACGCACGGGCATGAGAACCGCAGCAGCGTTCGGCATCGAGCCCGTTGTCTCGGCAGAAGAACTCAGTGAAGCTGTCAATTCGGTTGCTGAAGCCCGGCTGCAGGACGATATCATTGCCTACATCGTGGATATTATTCGCGCGACCCGGACAACCCCGGCCCTGGAAACTGGCGCTTCGCCGCGCGCCGCTGCCGCGCTGGCCACTGCGGCCCGTGCCCGCGCCGCGCTCGACGGCCGAGACTTTGTTATTCCAGACGACGTGAAATTGCTGGCCCTGCCAGCACTCCGCCACCGCGTTTTGTTATCCCCCGCCGCAGAAATCGAAGGCAAGACGACCGACGAAACTCTTTCAGCTATCATCGAACAGACGGCCGCACCGCGGTGATTTCACCCACACCTCGCGCCATCTTCCTGATGCTGCTCGGCGTGCCGCTCATGGTAGCTATAGCTCTGCTGCGTCCTGAACTCTGGGTAATATCCGCTGGCTGGGTCGGCGGCATCGCCAGCCTGATCTTTGCGGATGCCGTCTTGGCCGCATCCCTGCGAGCCTATGAGGCAGACGTAGACGCGCCGGCACTGCTTTATGTCGGCGGGTCTGATCCAGCGAACCTGACGCTGCGGTTCGCGCGAGGTCCGCTTCCCAGACGAATAGAGGTGTTATTGGAAGTGAACGCTTTCCTGCAGACCATTCCACCCGCAGGATTAAGAGGCTGGCAGGACCGGGCCCGGTCATACTCGTTGCCGCTCACGCCAACACGACGGGGTCTCGCCAGGCTGGTCAAACTTTGGAGCCGCTGGAAAGGTCCGCTCGGGCTGATACAAAAACAACACACTACCGTGCTGGATAGAGATATTCCGATCACACCCAATATCCGCTGGGTGAAAGACGAAGCTATCCGTATCTATTCTCGTGATGCGGAATTCGGCGTGAAGATGCAGATCGAGCGCGGCGATGGCAGCGAATTCGATGCTTTGCGCGAGTTCACGACCGGCATGGATCGACGCGCGATCGACTGGAAACACTCTGCACGCCACCGCAACCTGCTTGCCAAGGAATTTCGAACTGAACGCAACCATAATATCGTCTTCGCTTTTGATACGGGGCGATTGATGAGCGAGCCGCTTGGCGGCGTGCCCAAGATTGATCGCGCCATCAATGCCGGACTACTCCTGTCCTTTGTGTCTCTTCGCAGCGGCGACCGCGCCATGATCTATGGCTTTGATGCCAAGCCCGGTTTCATGAGCGGGTTCATGTCTGGTCAACGCAGTTTCACAAAAGCTCAGGATCTGGCGGCTCAACTGGACTACTCCGCTGAGGAGGCCAATTTCACGCTGGCACTCTCCTCGCTCGCGAGCAAGCTTGAGCGACGCAGCCTCATCATCATTTTCTCTGACTTCGTCGACACGATATCAGCCGAGCTTATGCTCGAAAATGTGAAGCGCCTGACTGATCGGCATCTCGTGATGTTTGCCACATTCGAGGATGAATCGCTCGCAGAAATGATAGATGCGCCGCCAAGTTCAACGGAATCTGTGACCCGCGCCGTGATTGCAGACACGCTCATGGCTGAACGCGACACCGTCCTGCTTCGGCTTCAGCGCATGGGCGTACAAGTGATTGAGACGAGACCGGAACAATTCGGCGCGGAGCTGATCTCCCGGTATCTTCAGATCAAACAGAGGGACATGCTGTGAGCGACCTTCTCAAATCTTACCGCTTCCGCGAAGAACGTGAGTCCGATTGGCGCAAGCTGGACCTGATCCTGACACGAGCTGAAAACTCCGGCGTGAAAGCGCTCAGCGATGACGATATGACAGCTTTGCCTCGTCTATATAGGCAGGCGGTTTCTTCCTTGTCGGTGGCGCGCTCCATTTCGCTCGACCAAAATGTAATCGCCTACCTCGAAAGCCTCTGCACACGGGCCTATTTCTTCGTCTACGGCGCCCGGACCTCCATCGGCGAGCGCATGATGGATTTCCTGCGAAGCGACTGGCCTGCCTGTGTCTCCTCGGCCATCGGGCCAACTCTGCTGGCAGCTCTGTTCCTGTTTGGCGGATGGGCGCTCGCATTCTTTCTGTGCATGCAGGACATGGAATGGTTCTGGACTTTTCATGGCCAGAACTTCTGGGACGGGCGCAACCCGGATGCGTCCGTCGACTATCTGCGTTCCACAATCTATACCGACGAAGGAGATCTCGGCGACGGCCAGCTGACCTCCTTTGCGAGTTTCCTGTTCAACAACAATGCCCGGGTTGCTCTGTTTGCTTTCGCACTTGGGTTTGCATTTGGTATCCCCACCGCATGGCTGCTCGTGTACAACGGCGTCATGATGGGCTCACTTCATGCCGTATTCTGGGACAAGGGGCTTGGCTACGAATTTACCGGTTGGCTGTTGATCCACGGAACAACCGAGTTGTTTGCCATCATACTGGCAGGAGCAGCGGGCTTCGTGATTGGGGGCGCAGTCGCTTTCCCCGGCCAGATGACCAGGTTGAACTCGGCGCGCCATGCCGGGCAAAGAGCCGCCACGATTGCAATGGGATGCGTCATCATGCTGATCGTCGCGGCTTTGCTAGAAGGCTTCGGGCGGCAGATGATCAATAGTGACGCGATCCGCTATACGATCGCTCTGAGCATTCTCGGATTGTGGTGCGCATATTTTTATCTGCCAAGACGAACGGACACCGTATGAGCTCTACCGTTCCTCCGGCACCAGGCACCGTGAACCTTGCGAATGTTGAAGCTGCGCGCCGTCGCCGCGCCCGCATGCAAGAGCAAGAACGTCAGTCGAAACTTGTACGGCAACTGGTTACGCCGGAAGGTGCCGCGATACAGCTTAAACTGGCTAATGCATCCGAGCGTGCAGGCGCGTTTTTGATCGATGTTGCAATACAATGGGCCATCGTAATCGCGACCGCTTTGGGGCTCTATTTTGCAATGGGGGCCATGGACCGCGAGAGTGCCAATATCGCTTGGGCGGTTTGGATTGTCTTTTTCTTCTTCGTCCGAAATTTCTACTACATCTTCTTCGAGCTCGGTACGAAGGCCGCCACGCCCGGCAAGCGCGCCCTTGGCATCCGGGTCACCTCTCGCAATGGCGGGCGTCTGACTGCGAACTCGGTTCTAGCCCGGAATTTCATTCGTGAAATCGAAATCGGTCTACCCTTTCAGTTCCTTATGATGGACGGGGATCAAGTGACCAGCTGGATAGCCCTGCTTGGCTTGGTCTGGTCCGGCATCTTCCTGCTCTTCCCAATCTTCAACAAGGACAAGATGCGCGTTGGCGACCTGATTGCCGGCACATGGGTAATCAAGACTCCCAAAACCAAGCTGATGGGCGATATCTCGTCGTCGGCCAAAACTACCACACATGAGCGATTTGCCTTCACACCCCAACAAGCGGAAGCTTATGGCATTCATGAATTGCACGTGTTGGAAGATGTCCTTCGCCAATCAACGCAAGACGTGAAGGCGCAGGTCGCGCTTCGCATTCGGCAAAAGATCGGATGGCAGGCGCAGCCGGGCGAGACCGATACCGCCTTTCTGGAAGCTTATTACGCAACCCTTCGAAGGCGACTCGAACAACGCATGATTTTGGGCGAACGCAAAACCGACAAATTCGACGTGCGCTGACTGACTACAAACGCCCCTGCACCCAATCCCGGGTCAGAAAGCCGTCGATCAGGTCACACACGAGACCCAATTCAACCAGCGCAGACGCATAGCGACGTGAATCCACCAATGTTTTGAAGATCGAACCTGCTTCGAACTGATCCTCCGCTTCCAGCGCCAGAGTCATGTGACCATCTTCGAACACACCGCGAAGCTTGCCCCCGGAAAAGTGCCGCTCCAATGCGATCAGGCGCTCCATACGGTCTGGGGACAACAACGCCCGGGCCTCCACCTGGTCTGTCGAATAGACGGTAAAAGCTTCCTCGAGCTCGCGGGAAATCAGATCCACTTTCTTCAGGTCACCCGAATACCTGCCCCGCTTCCACCATCCAGACCGCGCGATCACGGTTCGACCAAGAAAGCGCTCCGGGTATTCGACATGAACCAGTATGCCCTGAAATACGGTCTTGCTATTCTTGCCACCGGTTTCAAGTTTGGCTTCAACCAATGCAAAGCGAGTCCCCGCACGCTCACCCGAAATCAGATCCTCGAATTTGAGACGCGAGTGACCCGGTAGCAATTTGACAGTTTTCAGTATTTCAAAAGCTGGCGTCGGCGCGTCAGGACCGTTCGTGGAACTCATGTTGATCGCGCCAAACGGCGTATTCACTGTCGAGTTCATCTTGCCAGAATAGGCCGCATTCAACTCCTTCGCCCGAGAAGCCAGCGTCTTCAAATCGACAATACCGGACAGGTCTGGATGCAATGTGTCATAGGTGAAGCCAAACGGTTCACAGGCAGCTGAAAGGATCAACTGCTTGGTCTGCGACTTCATTGTAAAAACCTTGACCCAGGCGGTCGCCGACACAATCGCGCCTGACACCAAGACCAGAAATATGAGTCCGGGTGAGATGATATCAACACTCACGAGCGTAGAGATCATCAACAGAATTATGATGAAGATCGGGATGCCAGCACCGATAATTGAACGCGTTATCGCTGCACGTATTGTGGCTTTCCGACTCTCTTCCCGCCGGGACAGTTCGGGCTCAAGTACATCCGACCAAACACGCTCAGCCTGAGCAAACTCTGTACGACGACCCGATAACGCCGCGAGGGATGGCGCGCGCGTCAAAGCGTCGTTCAACCTGTTTGGACTAATGTCTGACATACTGAGTCCCCCTCAGGTATCAGGCTTAGGGACCCGACAATTTGGGATCAAGCCGCGAGCGTAAGTTCCTTGACGGCCGTGACGCAATTGCGCCCCTTGGCCTTGGACTCGTAAAGCGCGCCGTCCGCCTGTTCGAGCATGTCGTCGAAATCCGAGTTGGGCGGTAACATGGCCAGGCCGAAACTCGCAGTGACACTCACCGGTTGTCCGTCCACGATGACAATATGGTCTTCAATGGAAGAACGAAGACGGTCACAGACGCTAAGCGCCTTCTCCATATCGACATTGCTGAGCAGGACAACAAACTCTTCACCGCCCCAGCGCCCAAGTCGGTCGAATGGACCGCGAAGTTCAGAATATGCGACCGCCGCGATTTCTCGCAGCACACGGTCGCCCGCTGCATGACCATGCTGGTCGTTTACCGCCTTGAAATAGTCGATGTCGAACAACGCCACCGCCGATGTCATCTCCGTCCGGCTCATACGCGCGAGTTCTTCACAGGCAAATTGTTTGAAGAACTTGCGGTTTAGCAGTCCCGTCAGTGCGTCAGTAGAGGCCATATCTTCCAGCGTGCGCTGGTAAATTCTCATTCTGTACTCGTGTTGGGCAGCAATTGCGGCCGTCGGAACGGCCACACAGGACGCAATGAAAAGGTTCGCGACAATGAAATTCTGGGGATCAGACGGGAACCCCATTGAATAGACAATGACGGAAAAGGTGAAGCATAGGCAAAGCGCCGTAATCGCCACAAAAGCGAAAAAGGTCAGCGATTCGACCACATCTTCGAATTTACCCTGCACGTCCCGACTCCCGGTTGCTGTAGCGGTTGTGACATAGGAAGTATATTTTATCGTCAATCGATTGAGGAATTTTAGCGTCTGACCATTCATCTTTTGGAAACAAGCAGACAAGCCGGTCGCTACGGCTTGACGTTGCGCCAATGCTCACCCAATCAGGCATGGGACTGGCTGAATTTTTATTGTTAGCGCTCCGAAGCCGTCGTTCCCGAGCCGTCCAACAGCCTTTCTCGCGTTCTGAAATTACAAAAAATTTCGCAATGGCGCGGTTGACGCTGTGGTTCGCAGCTCTTAACTCCGCAGCATCGTTAGCAGTCGTGCCGGGTGAGTGCTAAAGCCCCCTGACATTTGCTTGCTGACGACCGTTTTCAATTGAACTCGTCAAAGAGACAAGAGGGCTAAATCCAATGAAACTTCGTCCCCTGCACGACCGTGTCGTCGTGCGCCGCGTCAAGGAAGAAGAGAAAACCAAGGGCGGGATCATCATTCCCGACACCGCAAAGGAAAAGCCGCAGGAAGGCGAAATCGTCGCCGTCGGCGCTGGTGCGATTGGTGACGACAACGAGCGTGTCGCGCTCGACGTCAAAGCTGGTGATCGCGTGCTCTTCGGTAAATGGTCCGGCACGGAAGTGACCGTCGATGGCGAAGAACTGCTCATCATGAAAGAGAGCGACATCATGGGTGTCCTGGAGGGCTAAGCCCCCACACTTTCGCTTTTTCATCAGACAGAATTCTCAACAGAGGTAATCCACAATGTCAGCCAAACACGTAGTTTTCGGCGCAGAGGCCCGCGAACGGATGCTGAAAGGCGTCGATACGCTTGCCAACGCCGTTAAAGTCACGCTCGGTCCAAAAGGCCGTAACGTCGTCATCGAGAAATCCTTCGGCGCTCCGCGCACCACGAAGGACGGCGTCACCGTCGCAAAAGAGATCGAGCTTGAAGACAAGCTGGAAAACATGGGCGCACAAATGCTGCGCGAAGTGGCTTCCAAGGCCAACGACGTTGCCGGTGACGGCACCACGACCGC
>NZ_DGNK01000024.1:25524-101565 GCF_002388935.1 Hyphomonas sp. UBA4494 | reverse complement strand
CTGAAGCGCGGCATCGACAAGGCATCCGCCGAAGTCGTTAAAGACCTCGCTCATCATTCCAAGAAGGTGAAGTCGAACGAAGAGATTGCCCAGGTCGGCACGATCTCCGCAAACGGAGACACCGAAGTTGGCGCAATGATCGCTGAAGCCATGGCGAAAGTCGGCAATGAAGGCGTCATCACGGTTGAAGAAGCCAAGTCGCTCGAAACCGAACTCGATGTTGTCGAAGGCATGCAGTTCGATCGTGGCTACCTGTCGCCTTACTTCATCACCAACCCGGACAAGATGATCGCGGAACTCGAAGATCCGTTCATCCTGCTGCACGAGAGCAAGCTGTCTTCCCTGCAGCCAATGCTGCCGATCCTCGAAAACGTTGTTCAGAGCCAGAAGCCGCTCCTGATCATCGCTGAAGATGTCGACGGTGAAGCACTGGCCACCCTCGTGGTCAACAAGCTGCGCGGCGGCCTGAAGATCGCTGCTGTGAAAGCTCCAGGTTTCGGCGACCGCCGCAAAGCCATGTTGCAGGACATCGCTGTCCTTACCGGCGGCCAGGTCATTTCCGAAGATCTCGGCATCAAGCTCGAGAACGTCTCCATGGACATGCTCGGCACCGCGAAGAAAGTCGCCATCACAAAAGATGACACGACCATCGTGGACGGCGCTGGCGCCAAGAAAGACCTCGAAGCTCGCGTGTCGCAGATCCGCAAGCAGATCGAAGACACGTCTTCCGACTACGACAAGGAGAAGCTGCAGGAGCGTCTCGCGAAACTGGCTGGCGGCGTAGCTGTCATCAAGGTTGGCGGTGCCACTGAAGTGGAAGTGAAAGAGCGCAAGGATCGCGTCGATGACGCCCTGAACGCCACGCGTGCCGCTGTGGAAGAAGGTATCGTCCCTGGTGGTGGTACGGCGCTTCTCGCTGCTGCAAGCAATATCGACGTCAAAGGCCTGAATGCTGACGAACAGGCCGGTATCGACATCGTGCGCAAGGCTCTGGAAGCTCCGGTTCGCCAGATCGCTGAAAACGCCGGCGTCGAAGGCTCGGTCGTTGTCGACCAGATCCGTCGCGGCAAGGGCAAGGGCTTCGGCTTCAACGCCCAGACCGGCGAGTACGAGGACCTGGTCAAGGCGGGCATCATCGACCCGACCAAGNNTTCGGCTTCAACGCCCAGACCGAAGAATATGGTGACCTCGTCGCCATGGGCGTGATCGACCCGGTGAAAGTTGTGCGCTCTGCTCTGCAGAACGCTGCATCGGTTGCTGGCCTGTTGATCACGACGGAAGCGTCCATCGCTGAAGCCCCAAAGAAGGAAGGTGCCGGCGGCGGCATGCCTGACATGGGTGGCGGCATGGGCGGAATGGGTGGCATGGGCTTCTAAGCCCGGCCCTCAAAGCCAAATTGTCAGAGGCAGCACTTCGGTGCTGCCTCTTTTTTTGGGCGAAATGATCCTTCCGACGCACTCGATTCCAGCTTCTCTACCGCTGCGGCAACCGCTTAGAGTTGCCAAAAACACAAACGGGAGAGAAACAAAGTGGCATCTGCTTCGGATATGAATTTCGGTGACATGCTTGATGCTGTGGGCGAGATGCTTGGTCCGGAAGACCTGGCTCTGGCCCACGGGACACGGCGGACATACTGGCCAGACTTCACGGCTCGATCAAACCGGCTTGCGCGGAATTTACGCGAGATGGGGATCGAAACAGGCGACAAAGCTGGCTTCTATCTACGTAACCAGCCTGAATATACTGAAGCGCTCGCCGCTTGTTTCAAAGGTCGTTTCACGCATGTGAACGTCAACTATCGCTATCTCGCCGACGAACTCTTCTACATTTTTGATAACTCGGACGCTGCGGTTGTGTTCTTTGATGCACAATTTACTGATCAGGTTGAACTGGTCCGCGGTCGCTTGCCCAAGCTGAAGGCCTGGGTCCAGATTGGCGGCGGAGACGTGCCTGACTGGGCGGTAGACTATGACTGTCTCGCCGCCGACGGTGACCCGTCTCCGCTCGGCATCGACCGATCACCAGAAGATTTGTTTTTCCTCTACACCGGCGGAACCACCGGAATGCCCAAAGGCGTGATGTGGTCACAATCTGTCTGGCGACAGGCGTCCAGAGAAGGCGCAGAGAAAGCCGGTCTGCCCTACCCGTCCACTATGGAAGAGTTCAAGATGGCAGTTCAGCTTATGGGAAAAACGGCGCGGCAGGTGCCCGCCTGTCCCCTGATGCACGGCACAGGGCTGTTCACGGCGATGGGTGCGCTGCTAGGCGGCGGCGCAATTATCACGCTGGAACAGAACACCAGCTTTGACCCTGAAAATTTGTGGGAAACCGTCTCGGAACATGGCGTGACGAGCATGGCGATCGTCGGAGATGCATTCGGAAAGCCGATGCTAAAAGCTCTCGACGACAATCCTGGCCGTTGGGATGTCAGCTCTGTACAAACCATCGTATCGTCCGGCGTAATGTGGAGCGCGGAGGTCAAACAAGGCCTCCTGAAGCATATGCCTCAAGCCGCCATGATGGACAGCTTTGGCTCATCTGAAGCGGTCGGCTTCGGATCATCCACAACGACGCTCGAAGGCGGAACCCAGACGTCCAAATTCGAGATCGGCCCGAACTGCAAGGTATTTTCCGAAGATGATCGCGAGATCGTGCCCGGCAGCGGCGAGGCCGGGATCATCGCCCGCGGCGGCGCAGTCCCTCTCGGCTACTACAAGGACGAGGCGAAGACCGCCACAACGTTCCGGACAATCAACGGGGTCCGTTACGCCATACCGGGCGACTGGTGCACGGTGGAGGCGGATGGCACGATCTCATTGCTGGGCCGGGGATCAAATTGTATCAATACGGCAGGTGAGAAAGTCTATCCAGAAGAGGTCGAAGAGGCCTTGAAGGAACATGCTGCCGTCAAGGACGCACTCGTTGTCGGCGTGCCCGATGAGAAGTGGGGCAACGCCGTGACGGCCGTCGTATCCACAGATTCAGAGGTCAGCGAAGACGAACTGCGCAGCTTTGTGCAATCACGTATTGCCCGCTACAAGGCTCCCAAGTCTGTTTTGTTCAAAGATGATCTTGGGCGCGCGCCGAATGGCAAGGCCGACTATAAGTCCATCAAGGCATTCGCGCTCGACAAGCTGGGCATCAGCCAATGAGCAACAGGCCTCTCAACGTGTAGGCCACCACAGCGACCACCAGCATCGACACAAGGGCTATGCCGACAAACCAGATAAGCCGTCTGGTGAGCGGCGGCTCCTCGTTGTCGTCTGCTGGCTGTACCGGATCAATGCGCATGATAGCCATCTCCCGGCTTAACTTTGCCCCAGAACAGGCTGTAGACGTATGCTGTATAGGCCAGAATGATCGGCAGCATAATCACGGCGCCCACCAACATCAGAACGAGTGCATTGTCCCGCGCAGCAGCCTCATGGATGGATATTTCGTACGGCACGATGAATGGGTAAAGGCTGACGCCGAGGCCCACGTATCCGCTGGCAAAAATGCCCGCCGCCAAAAGGTAAGGTCGCCAGTCCGGCGCAGTGCCCACCGCGCCCTGTTTCATCGATAGGTCTCTCCACAGCCAGACGACAAGTGCCATGCCGACCAGGGGCACCGGCGCGAGCGGCAGGAAGCGTGCAGGCTCAATATGGCTCATGGAAAAGCCCCACCGATCGCCAATGGATGCGTCCACTGAAAGCGTCGCGAAACTGACTGCCAGGAAACAAATTGCCACGCCAGCAAGTGCCATCCGGCCCCACTTGCGCGCCTTGTCATGCAACTCACCTTCGGTTTTGAGAACCAGCCAGCAAGCGCCGAGCAACATGTACCCGATGACAACAGAGATACCGGTCAGAAGGGTGAATGGCGTCAACCAGTCGAACGCGCCGCCCGCGAAGGCACCGCCCTCGACATGAATGCCCTGTACCATTCCGCCAAGCATGATGCCCTGTGAAAATGCGGCGGTGAACGATCCACCATAGAAAGCGCCATTCCAGAAGATACGAGTGGGTCGACGCACGGCCTTGTGTCGGAATTCAAACGCGACGCCGCGGAATATCAATGCAGCCAACATGATAAGCACAGGCAAATAGAAGGCTGGCATGATGATCGCGTATGCGGTGGGAAACGCCGCAAACAGGCCGCCACCACCAATGATCAGCCATGTCTCATTGCCGTCCCAAACGGGCTCGACGGTGGCGGTCATCATGTTCCGCTCTTCTTCAGACTGCGCGATCGCGGTGAACATGCCAACGCCGAGATCGAACCCGTCAAGCAAGACGTACATCATGACGCCGATGGCGAGGATCAGGGCCCAGATGAAGGGTAGGTCGATAGCCATGTTCGCCTCCTATTCCGCCGCAACGATATCGTCGGATGTTTCGGCCTTGTCATCGACTGCGCCCATTGGAGACCCAGGAGGACGCCGCTCACGGCCAGAAGGGTCCGTGGGACTGTCATCAAAGCCGCGCGTGGCAATGCGCGCCATATAGACGACACCGGCCGTGAAAATGATGGCATAGACGACCATGAACACGAGCAAGGACGTCGCCACCTGCCCGGCAGAGACCGGTGACAGGCTGTCCACCGTGCGCAAATGTCCATAGACCGTGTAGGGCTGGCGACCGACTTCCGCAGTAATCCACCCGGTCACGACAGCAATGAAACCAAGCGCGCCAGCCGGGACAGCCGCGATGTGGAAGAGACCCGGTGTGTCCAGCTTTTTCCTCCACCAGAGGAAGGTGCCCCAAACGCCCATGGCCAGCATGCCGAGCCCGGCCCCTACCATAATGCGAAATGCATAGAAGACGAGCCATAGCGGCGGCCGTTCGGATTCCGGAAAGTGGTCGATGCCATGAAGCATTTCGCCTTCCTCCAGGCCGGGGAAAAGGAATGAACTGGTGCCCGGAACCGTTATGCCCGCATGGCCGCATTCGGAACCATCCGGCCACGCGATCAGAACCGTGCCCTGCACTTCCTTGGATTCACACCATCCCTCCACCACTGCGATCTTGGCGGGCTGGTACTTGTGCGCAACTTCGCCCGACCAGTGTCCAACCATGATCTGGATCGGCAGCAGGACCGCCAGAGTGCCCGACGCCATACGAATTTGCCACTTGGTGGGCTCGGTTGTCCGACCTTTCAGAGTCTGCCACGCACCCGCAGCGAGAATTACCGCCGCAGTCGTAGTATAGGCAGCCAGCAACATGTGTGCGAGCCGACTTGGCAGGCTCGGATTGAAGATCGCCTCGATCCAGCTGGTTGCATAAAAATTGCCGGTCTCTGCATCAATCGCAAAGCCGGCTGGCGTCTGCATCCAGCTGTTTGCGGCGAGGATCCAGAAAGCTGAAATCGTGGTGCCGATTGCTACAGCGCATGTCGCAGCAAAGTGCAGCTTCCGACCAACTTTTTGCCAGCCAAACAGCATCACGCCCAGGAATGTTGCCTCCAGGAAGAAAGCGGTCAGCACTTCATAGGCCAACATGGGGCCCATGACGCTGCCGGTGATCTCAGAGAACAGGCTCCAATTCGTACCAAATTGGTAGCTCATCACGACCCCCGATACGACGCCCATGGCGAAAGCGAGCGCGAAGATTTTCACCCAGTGCAGATAAAGTCGCTTGAAAACTTCCCTGCCGGTCTTCAGCCACAAGCCTTCGCATACCGCGAGAAAAGCCGCGAGACCGATCGTAAAGGCAGGAAAGAGAATGTGAAAGGCGACGACGAAAGCAAACTGAAGTCGCGACAAGATAAGTGCATCAAATTCCATGAGGCTCGCTCCGGATCATGTATGCGATTTTTCTAATATAGTTTAGAGGCTGGCCAAACTTGACGAGCTGACGCGCGCCGGTCTGACGCAGGCGCGCCCAGTCAGCCCTTCCGACGCAATGTCCTGAATATGGCGTCAGCGCGCGCCGCAATGTCCCCATCGTCCTTCACCAGCCTCGCTGTAACGTGAACATGGCCACCGTCTATCAGCGTAACATGCGGATGCGCTTCCAGCCAGCAGCCCTCCCGAACGATGTCCATGAACTCCATGGTCAGCTTGAGCGTAACCGACATCTTGCCGGTCGCGCTCCAGACAGCCCATGCCAGCGCACTATCGGAAAAAGCGCAGGTCATTCCGCCGTGAAGGAAGCCCATGCCATTGCAGTGACGATCCAGCACCCACATGCCGGTGCGCACATCGCCTGATGCCGACGCACGATACGTGGGACCATTGTGTAGCGTGAATTTCCCGCGGGATGGCGTTGGCGCAAATCCCGGCGGCGGCTGTCTCAGCGGCTCAACCGCCTCACTCACCCATGTTTCCGAATACATCGTGATGGACTGTATCGCCGGGCTCAATCCCCAGTTCGGCGGCACGCCCCCCCGCCAGTTCCAGCACGCCCTTCACCGGCACGCCCGGATTGATCCGACGCAGCGATCCTGGAACAGTTTCGCGAGCAATCGCCAGCACTTTGCCATCAGGGTCAATGAACAGCATGTCCAGAGAGATCAGCGTATTCTTCATCCACATATTGGCTTCGCGCGGCTGGCCGAAATCGAACAGCATGCCAGCATTTTCTGCGAGCTCTTCCCGATTCATGAGGCCTGCCTGGACTTCTTCCGGGTCATTCGCCAATTCGACCGTGAAGCTGTGCTCAGTCTCTCCCGACATGATTGTGAGAGGGCCGGTTTCCAGCTGGGCGAAAGCCGCAGGCAAGAACAGGACGAGCGATGCGAAAGCAGAAGAGATGAAACGTATCATGGGGCTTGTTTAGACGGGTGCCCGCAAGGCGGCAAGCTGTCTTGGCTGCTGCTTACCCGCGTTTAATGTGGCTAACGTGCTCACCTTTTGAACCGGTTTCAATGCAGACTTCCAGATCCGTGCCAGGCTCAATATCTTCGTAGCCGGCTTTGCGCAGAACGACGGCGTGCACGAAGATATCCGTGTCATCGCCTTCGCGCTGAACGAACCCATAGCCGCGGGTGCGATTGAACCATTTCAGCGTGACCGTCTCGTAATCGCGCTCAACACCTTTCTCCTTGGCCACAGTGGCCCGAGGGCGTTCCATCTCAATTATATTAGCGGTTTGCCAACCGCGGTCGCCTTTCACGGCGTCACAAACGATGCGCGCACCCTCATCGGCAGAGGATTCACCATACCCCCTCAGGCATGTCACATGCAGCATCACGTCTCCCGTCAGACTTGCGTCAGACGTCGACTCGGCGACAATAAATCCGTAGCCCTTGGCACTATCGAACCATTTCACATGGCCAATTACGCGCACGGCATCCTCCACGGATGCAGGCTCTGATTCTGATTTGGCGGCTATTCTCGTCATCAACCCGTATTCCCCAATCAGGCAACCTAAAATGTGTTAACGCGCTTGTCACGCGATCTTCACATCAAAGAATGGCTTTCTGCGACCCTGCCCGCCGCTTACCCCCGCAATGTGGACAGAAATGGGCAAGCGCGGTGAGACACTGCAGCAACGCCCCGTCATACCTCCCTGCCGTGATCATCCTCACAGCCCATTTACCAAGAATATGCTTGCAACGTTAAGTAACGGAAAGCTATACATTGCTGCCAAACTTGGCGCGTAGATTGGAATATATGAGCAATCATACCCTCGACACCTTCAAAGAATTGCTCTTGGAAGGCCTGTGCGACAGCGATGTCCTGCCCCGGGCGCTCGAGATGGTCAATGCGCATTGTGGTGCGGAAACTACACAACTCATTTCCGTCAGTGATGCGACCTTCATCCTGGATTCCGCCGTCGAGGGCACCGTCGATCGCGACCTTTTTCAAAATGAGCAGGAGTATCTCGCCGTCAATCCGCGCACCCGGATTCTGGCCTCGCGCGAGATCGGCCGAATCATTCGAGACCATGAAGTGGCAGATGAGGAGACCGTGGCCACCAATGCCGCCTATCAGGAACTCCTGATTCCGGCCGGCGTCGGCCAGTTCGCCGGCACGGTCCTCGCCAGCGATGACTCGACCGTGGTGGCCCTGGCGATTGCCCGCCCCCGCGATGATGGTCCGTTTTCGGATGATTCCATTGCCCGCTTTTCTCAGATGGTCCGCGCAGCCATTCCGGTCACCCATCTTGCAGGGCGCATTGTCAGCCGGCAGGAAACGTCCCTGCTGGACATGTTCGGCCGCCAGGCCTGCGTCGCCATCCTGCACAAATCCGGCACGGTCGTCCGGCAGTCAGAACAGTTCGAGAAACTGCTCGCGTCCGGCGTGGTCCGCACCGATGGGCTCGGCCGCCTGGATCTCCTGTCCGACGAGAGCAACCGCGATCTGGCCCTCACCCTGCGCGGCCAGAGCAACGCCATTGGCGGCCGCTTTTCCTTCGCGCGCCTGCGCCCGGAATGCACCTATATCTGTTCGGTCACACCGGTGCCCCCCATCGCGCATTTCGGCGCCCGCTCCGGCCATGCGGTCCTGTTCATCGACAAGCTCACATCCGTGAAATCCCTGGACCAGAACCTGTTGCGCCAGACCTACTCCCTGACCTCAGCAGAATGCGATGTCTGCGAACGGCTCTATGCCAGCCAGACCGTAGCGGAAATCGCCACAGCCCGGGCTGTGGCAACCAGCACGGTCAAGACGCTTCTCAAGTCGATCATGCAGAAGATGGTGGTCAATCGCCAGGCCGAGATTGTGATAAAATCGTCACGTTTCGCGTTCAATTCTGGTATGTCCGTGCCCGTGCAAACGAATGCAGGCGATAAACTTTACGGATAAATTGTCCCTTCCCCCCGTTTGGGGGATGACAGCCCACTTTCTTAATGTTTCGTTAGCACTCACAAAGGGTGAAACGTTCGCTGAACGCGAGCCGGGAGTGGGGACACGCCCGCAATATCCGGCCCAATTCGGTGAGCCGTTGCTGTAAGATTGGCAGGGCAGAATGCGTGCGACAAAATTAAGTAAGCCACGGGTGGCATCGTATGCGGCAGTTGGCCTCATGATCGCATTTCTAGTGCCGGCCAGCGCATCAGCGGGACACCCGTCCACGGGGCAAGATGCGATGACGTTGGATATTGAAGATTATGTCGGCACGCTTCGGATCATCCCGAACTCCGAGGACAAGATCGAAATCATCTCCGTCGAGGACGGCGTCGGAAACCTTGGAACCCTGTCCGTGAGCACCGATGAAGATGGCGGCGTCTCGGTCCGCGGGGCCCCTGCCTCCCTCGCCATGAATTGCGCCCGCACCAATGGCGAACTCAGCATCTCCTTCGACAATGGCGAGATGCACCCGATCGGCGACTTCCCGACCGTGGTGATTTCCGCACCCACTTCCACAAATGTCCGCATATCCATGCGGGCCGGAGATGCCGAAATCTCCGATGCTGACAATCTCGAAATTCTGGCTGGCGGATGCAGCCGTATCATCGCCAATAATGTCACCGACACGTTCCGTCTGACAACAACCGGCGCCCTGGCCCTGGAAATGTCCGGCGCCGAAGTCGCTGAAATCGACGCCAGTCATGGCGGCCACATCCGGATCAGCGAAATCCGAAACCGCCTGCATGCCTGTCTTGGCCGGACATCCCGGCTGGTCAGCGACCAGCTCACCGGCACGGCTGAAATCTATCAGTCCGGAACCAGCCGGATCACGCTGGATTCCGTTACGCTCACGGACATCACGGCCGAACTCGATGGAACCGCGACGCTTCAAATGGCCGGCACAGCATCGGATGCACGTATGTCACTGGGCGGTGCCTCGCAGGCAAAGGTTTCGAATGGCATCACATTGGCACATGTCGATCTGCAACGCGCAGGCCGCCTCCTCGTGGATGGCGTGCGCTGGAAAGGAACAGGAAATGACTAGTCACCCAATCAGGATAATCCGCACCGGTGCGTGCGCCGGCATGGTCGCACTCGCCCTTGCCGGCAGCGCGGCAGCGCAGGAACTCGTCTATACGCCCGTCAATCCGTCCTTCGGCGGAAACCCGTTCAACTCGGCCCACCTCCTCGGCATCGCAAACGCCCAGGATGATACCGAGGCGCCATCCTCCGCCAGCGGTGATCCGCAGGCTGACCTGTTCATTCGGCAGCTGCAAAGCCGCCTTCTGTCAGGACTCGCCTCCGAGGTCGCCAATGCCATCTTCGGGGAGGATCCGCAGGATTATGGCCGGGTCGTCTTCGGCGACCAGACAGTCGAATTCGTGAGGGGTCTGGATTCGATCACACTGACCATTTTTGACGCAACCACAGGGACAACGACAGAAGTCGTGGTGCCGATTTTCACCACCGGCGGCTAACCGGGAATTTGTAGGGGACACACACTGTATGTGGGGACAATCTGGCCTCAAGCGTTGGCTGGCAACGCCTGTACTGACGCTTCTGCTTGCTGCGTGCGGCACGCCGCCAAAAGCGTCCATGGACATGGCGGAGCCGACCGTGAATCCGCGCACGCAGACCGAGTATGCTTTGATCTGGCTGCCAAAACCAACGGAGCAGATTCCGGTCGCCGTCTATGGCGTCGCGGACGAGACCGGCGCCTTCAAGCCGAGCGATACTGTCCAGACGCTGTCGCGCGCCGTGACCCAGGGCGCAACGCCGATCCTGATCAAGGCCCTGCAGGACGCAGGAGATGGCAGCTGGTTTACCGTCATCGAACGGGAAAAGCTGGATAATTTGCTCAAGGAACGCCAGATCATCTTGGAAATGCGCCAGCGTTATCTGGGGGAATCTGCAAAGGAATCGGTCGCACTTCCCGCGCTGCTTTTCGCGGGCATCCTGATCGAAGGAGCCATCACGGGTTATGATACGAATACGCAAACGGGTGGGGCCGGCGCACGCTATCTGGGAATTGGCGCGAACACACAGTACCGGGAAGACGCCGTTTCGGTGTATTTGCGGGCTGTCAGCGTCAAGACGGGCGAAGTCCTGATCTCGGTAACGACCGAACAACGCGTCGCGTCTGTCGCTTGGCAGGCCAACGCCTTCAAATATGTCGCCTATCGGGAGCTTCTCGAAGCAGAGGCCGGAATCACCCTGAACCAGCCTCGCCATGTTGCTGTACGCCAGGCGCTCGAAAAAGCCGTTTACGGATTGATCGTGGAAGGTGTAAAGTCTGGTCTCTGGAACTTCGAAAACCCCGATCTCGGCAAGACAGCGGTGGATTTCTACGATCAGAAATACCGCACCGAATTTCCAAAGGACGCCCTGAAGGGTGTGCCAAAGGAATTGCTGCAAGAGGGCGAAAACTGGGAGGCCAATGAAGCAAGTTGAGCTGATGCAATCAAAGCCCTGGACCGACTAGGACCAGGCAAAGACAAGATCGCGCGGCGCGAGCCGCAATAAGGGTGGGGAGAGACCGACTTCAAGTTGGCGCTCGGACCGGTCTCTCCCCGGGGATCTGCCATTTGGCGGATCTCCCGACCAATACTGCCTCACGTCGAGGCAAGCAACTCGGGAGCGGCACTTTATGTTGCCACATACTGCAATCGCATCTGCACGTCCGCCCGCTGAGAGCGCGCGCAGACACTCGACGCGCAATTCATTCGGCGTCCTGTCCATCTTGTTCGGCTTGGCCCTTCCCGCCGGGGCCGACACGGGCTCATTCGCTAATATTGAGCAGATTTCCGACATTCTTGAGCGCACCCGGCAGGCCGAGGCGCAACGCGCAAACACGCTGGAAGTCACCCAGTTGGGGCGCAATCTTGTCGTGGACGCCTATGTTCAGGGTCAGATGAACCGGGCCAATACGGTCTCCCAATCCGGAGACAATGCGTCGGCCCGCATATCCGTGACGGGAGACTCGAACTCGTTCGCGATTCGCCAGGATTCGTCCCCCGTCGGCAGTCAGCCTGCAGGCCGCAATGATGCCACCCTCACAATCGAGGGCGACTCCAACGACGCCCTCATACGGCAGACAAATGATTTTGGTGAACTGTACTATAATTCCGCTTCCCTCACGCAGCTGGGACACGGCAACACCGCCGCAATCTATCAGACCGTCTCGCCTGGCGATCTTGTGGAAGGCGGCAATGTCGCCTCCATCGTGCAGAACGGTGACGACAACGATGCGCTGATCGAACAGACCGGCGCCGGAAACACCGCGTCAATCGAGCAGGACGGAAACGACAACCAGGGTAAAATCTACCAGGACGGCGAAGGCCTGTCCGCCGTGCTCGTCCAGACCGGCGATGCGCTGGAATACACAATCAACCAGACCGGATGTGTCGTGGCCTCTGGCTGCGGCACGGTCACCGTGACGCAAGGCGCATACTGATGCGCGCCCGGTCTGAAACCGAACATGCCTCCAACTGTACATCAGCGGGGCGTGGCAGAAGCCATCGGGGGGACGCACTCAGCTTCCAGAATGGCCTTTTGAACAAGCTGATCCGAGAACGGATCAGTGCGAAATGTGCACTGACAAGGAGACATCTCATGCGCACGAAACTTCTCGCCACCGCCGCAATCGCGGCACTTTGCTTCGGGGGACCTGCCTTCGCAGACGAATCAGAGGCGCTCATCAACCAGAGCGGCGTTTCAAACAATGCCGACATTGATCAGACCGAAGGTCTCGAAAACGAAGGCTATATCGACCAAACCGGCGACGAAAACTCGGCGTCCATCACCCAGAAGCACACACCTCCCGGATCGCAGATCTACAGTATTGCCACCAATACGGCCGACATCGATCAGACCAGTGCCGTCGGCGCTGCGGTTGGCAACTCTGCAACGGTGACCCAGACCGCTGACACCGTTACCGGGGCCGCCCCGAACTCGGTTGACATCGACCAGAACACCGCAGGTTCGCTCTCACAGACGGCTTCTGTTGACCAGGTCGGTGGCCAGGGCAACAGCGTGACCGTCGCACAAGGCCTTAGCGACGATACGGGCGGTGAAGTCGCCACAGTCAGCCAGGAAGGCAATGACAACAGCGCGGTCGTCGCCCAGGACGGCACGGGCGACACAACGACGGTTGCACAGCTCGGTGATGCCAACGCGGCTTCCGTCACCCAGACGGGCAGCGACAATAATTCGACCGTTGACCAGATCGGTAACGACAACGACTCCACTGTCACCCAGAATGCAATCGGCGCCTATGCTGACAATGATCAGACAGGCGACAACAACGTGTCCACGATCGCGCAGACGGACGATTCCTCCAATGGCACGATCAACATCCCGAATGCCGATCCGGAATCGACCGTTATTCAGGCTGGCAACAACAACACCTCCACCGTGGATCAGACGAACACCGGCGGCGGTTTCAACCAGGTTGCCAATGTGAACCAGAACGGCGACACCAATTCCTCGTCCGTGACTCAGGAAGGCACCGGCCCCGGCTTCACGGGCACGCTGCGGACCAATGTGACCCAAACCGGCGGTTCCAGCTCGACTGTCAGCCAGACCGCTGTTGACGGACAGGCCAACAATGCCTTCGCCACGATCAACCAGTCCGGCGCTTCGATCTCCGAAGTCAACCAGTCCCTGGATGGCAACCGGGCAACCGGCATTACGGCCAATGTGACGCAGGATGGCGGTTCCAGCGCCTTTGTAGACCAGTCCGTCGAAAACACCGCGACAAGCGGTGCCGTAACGTCCGGGTCCGTGATCGCCACGCTCGATCAGAATGGTGGTTCGGTCGCAAACGTGAATCAGGGCATCGCTGGCAATGGCTCCACGAACATTTCTGCAAGCATCACGCAGGATGGCGGCGCAACGGCGAATGTCGACCAGTTCATGAACGGGGACGGTCAGTCCGGCCTGAGCACGACCATCCTGCAGGATGGCATGAGCACGGCCAATGTGTCCCAATCGTTCAACATGGATGGTTCGCAGAACTTCGATGCCATCGTCACCCAGTATGGTGATGGCAACACGGCCAATGTCGACCAATATGACAACGCACCAGGTGAAACCGGCCAAAAGGCTGACAACAGCGTTCTGGCTGACGTCTATCAGGACGGCTCCGGCAACACGGCGAACGTCACCCAGGAAGGTCGCGTCTGGCAGGACAGCTCGCTGAACGCCTATGTCACCCAGATCGGCTCCGACAACGAAGCCAGTATCGATCAGGACGGCAAGTCCAGCACGGCGGCCATCGACCAGATCGGTGGCGCATCGTTCAACATGGCCAGCATTGACCAGAGCGGCTTCTCGAACGATTCCTACATCGTGCAGACCGGTCATGGAAACACGGCTTCCATTCTCCAGAATGGTGGCCGTGGAGATGCCGATATTGATCAGAGCGGGGACGATAACTCCGCGACGGTCACGCAAGGCAACAATTCCGGTCGCAACCTGACCGCCAGCGTCACGCAGAGCGGAAATGACAATACCGGTGAGATCACCCAGACGGGCGGCGAATTCTCCACCGCCTCGATCCTGCAGTCGACCGACGGCAACATGGCGACGATCTCGCAAAGCGGCGGTGACTTCAACGACGCGTCGATCAATCAGACGGTGACCGCCGGCAACATGGCCTCCATCGTCCAGACCGGGTCCTATAACTCGGCCACGGTCAACCAGTAACCCTGCCGTCCCGGGCCGGTTTTCCGGCCCGGGACCTTCATTCCACACACCGGAAGGACTGAGCCATGACGAGCCACACATCCTCGTCGACCGCCTATCCGCGCCCCGCGAACCTTGCTGGCGCCCTGCTCGTCCTTGCCCTCTGCACCGGCTGCACCACGCCGTTTGAGCCTCCCAAAATATTCACCATGCCGACCGGCGGCCTCGAGGCCGATACGCCTCCACCGCCCCGTCCCGATGGCCAGCGCAAGGATGCCGACGCAGCGGCCTACGCCATCAGCGCAGAACAGGTCGTTCCGGCCTCCGAAGACACAAGGCAGGATGCTGCGTCTGCGGGTTTCGGCCAAATTCCAGCGAACCCGGCGGCTGCCCGCCTGACTCCCGTCACGGATGCAGACGATCCCTGTATTGGCGACCTGGCTGGAACAGAGCGCTGTCGCACCAGCCTGGAGCCGAATGACGGGCTCACCCTGACCTCCGGCGAAGGAGATGGAACGCTGACCGTTGTCGTGCCCAGCGCGCGCGCCGTGACCGTCATAGATCCCGCCAGCGCCGTCAACGAGATCGGTCGTGGCAAGGCCGTGTCGCAGGCCGCCCAATCGGCCGGCAGCGAATTTCTCATGGGCACCGGCTCCGACGGCACCCCGCCGCCTCCGGACGAAGATGACATGTTGCCGGATTTCGGCACGGAAGGCCTGCCGATCGACGTCCTGATTCCCGGAACACAGCAATAAGCCCTGCAAGCTCCGGCCCGTCCGAGCGGCATGGCATGAAACGGGCTGACACGATCTGACACACGCTGGAACGGGAGCAAGCTCCGGCCTCAATGCAGTTGAACGAGGACACCTGACTGTCCAGCCCCCTTGTTATGGGCCAGTTGGCGTAAGGGTTTCTGGAACCGGTGGCCGCATACTGAGCGCCTGATGAGGCCGGATACGATTGTACTGTCTGAGCCAGGTATTGATAACGGTTTGAGCCTGATCGAGTGAGGTGAACCACTCGGCATTCAGGATTTCGCGGCGCAGGGTTCCATTGAAGCGCTCATTGTATCCGTTCTCCCAAGGGCTCCCCGGATAGATGCGAAGCGGCTTGATCCCGACCTTGGTTAGCCAGTCTTGCAATCCTTCGGCAATAAACTCCGGGCCATTGTCAGACCGGATATGATCAGGCTTCCCGTGCCTGAGCAGGAGCGGATAGAGCGCCTCCAGAACATCAGCTGAGCCCATCCTGGCACGGACATGTACACACAGCGCTTCTCTTGTGTACTCATCGAGCACGGTCAGCGTTTTGTAGGGCCGGCCGGAGCTCAGCTTGTCATGCACGAAGTCGACGCTCCAGATATGGTTCTGGTATTGTGGCCTGAGGCGGATGACAGAACTATCCTTGTGGTAGAGCCGTTTGCGTTTCTTATGGCGCTGTGGGAGCTGCAGGCCTTCCTCACGCCAGATCCGCTCGACCTTCTTGTGATTGACCCGCCAGCCTTCGAGGCTCAGCAGCCTGGCGATTTTACGATAGCCGTAGCGGCCATACTGTTTGGCGAGCCGGATCAGCGCCAAGCGTAAAGCCTCGTCCTCGTCTGCCTTACGCGCTTTGTACTGCTGTGTAGAGCGCGCCATGCCGACCGTTCTGCAGGTGCGCCGCTCAGAGGTGTCGAGCTTCTGGCGCACATGGATCACGGCCTGACGCAGATCGGCTGGCTTCAGGCCTTTGGCTTTACATAATCAAGCGTCTCTTTGAGGATCAGCTTGTCCAACTCCAGGTCGGCCACGATCCGTTTGAGCCGGGCGTTCTCCTTCTCCAGAGCTTTCTTCTCCGCCAGTTGGGACTTACTCACACCGCCAAACTTCTTACGCCAATTATAGTAAGTCGCATCAGACACCCCTGCCTTGCGACAGGCGCCCATTACATCCAGACCGTCCGCCAGAGACAGCTCGATCTCACGTAACAATCGCAGAACGTCCTCATCCGAATACCGCTTCCGAGCCATCTTCAATCCTTCCTGAAACGCCAAAATTACTAAGATCAATTTGGCCCAAGTTTAAGGGGGAAGGACACTGTTCCAATTGCTGCGAGGCATGGGATCAAAGTCTGCCGGTGCGGTCGCCAAATATTCGGACGTCAAAGAAGCCCTGATCGAAGGCTCGATCGAAAACATACGCATCGCGCAGGAAGAAGAACTGTTCCAAGCGATCATACTGAACGAAACGAGCACCCAAATGGAGCACTTTCTCGTTCAGGGCAACGATGCCGTCCGGGCCGAGATTGTGAAGATCTGGGCCCCGGTTTTCGAGCGCGGGCGGGCAGAAGGCACGCTTCGCAACGATCTGTCCGATGAACGCCTTGCGGAGATCATCCAGAACGTCCATTCGCTGGTCCTGATGCGCAAGGATGAGACCGAATCCGCTCAACGGGCGTTTCTGGAAGACCTGCTGTGGGCTGCACTTACAAATCAGTCTGGCAGTTGATGTTAGGATAGGCCGTTACGCCGGACCGAGTGCCGGTTGCCGGGCATGGCTCCACTGCCTGGGAGACTGACCGTAAAGACGCTTGAACTCCCGGCTGAACTGCGACGAGCTTTGATAGCCCACGTCCCAGGCGGCCTCGGACACAGTCTTGCCCTCAGCGATCTTCATAGCGGCATTATTCAGGCGCATTGACTTAACGAACTGGATGGGGGTCATCGTCGTCGCCTCCTTGAATCGCCGGTGGAACACCGCGCGGCTCATGCCAACATGGTTGGCCATGTCGTCAATGGTGACCTGTTCGCTCAGATGGCTGGACAGGTAGTCGATGGTGCGCGCGATTTCGTTGCCAACACCGAAGGCGCGCCGCGCGGCGGACCCTGCCTCCCCCTTCAGCAGGGCATAATACAGCTCGCGCAGACGCCCCGGGCCCAGCACCGCCGCGTCCACCGGATTGTCGAGCAGCTCCAGCAGCCTCAACAAGGTTTGGGTAAATCCAGCATCCCATTTCGCCAGCGCCAACGCTTGCTGCGGCGGGCCGTCGTGCTTGGCATCGGCGCTGGCGAAGGTCTCCATCTCGACGGCAAGATCCCGCATCATGCGCGGCTCCAGCGCGATCATCACTCCCAGCAGCGGATTGTCGTCCGATGCCTGCGGGGCCCCCGCTTCGACAGGCAGGCTCATGGGGCACAGCAGGTATTCTTCGCTGCCATACGCGTGATGGTCGCCGTCCAGGATGGCCTCTTTCACACCGCTGAGAATTGCCACAACGGTGGGCTCATAGACGGCGGGCGCGCAGGGAACGGGTTCGGTCACGCGGAAAAGCTGCACGCCCTTCAGCGCGGTGTCGACCACCCCCGCCTCGGGAAGGCGCTGGTCGATCAGGTGTCTGATCTGGTCTTTGCTCATGATGCTAAACTGGCAAGGACGATGCTGCTTTACAATACGGACGAGACAATCAGGCACGTATTAGCGACAATTGCGTCTGTTTCCCGCACTATCCGATAGCTATCTACCTTCCAGAAAAAAGCAGACATTCGAACAGACCGCCAGTAGCGCTGGCAGGAGAAAACAATGGCAGACACGACATTCGGACCCAAGGGCTGGACGCCCGAACGCCTTGGCGACCTGAGCGGCAAGACATACCTCATCACCGGGGCGAATTCGGGCGCGGGCTTTCAGGCGGCACGAACGCTTCTGAAGATAGGCGCGAAGGTGGTAATGCTGAACCGCTCGACCGAGAAATCGAAAGCGGCCATCGGAGAACTGAAACAGGAAATCGGCGAAGCGGCCGATGTCAGCTTTGTTCGATTGGATCTGGCGGTTCTGGATAGCGTTCGCGAGGCGGCTGCCGAGGTGTTGACGACCGTGCCGCGCATTGACGCGCTGATCAACAACGCCGCCATCGCCCAAGTGCCCACCCGCAAGCTGACAGTGGATGGGTTCGAGAGCCAACTTGGCACCAACCATTTCGGTCACTTCCTGCTGAACGGCCTTCTGTTCGAGCGGATCGCGGAAAGCAAAGGCCGGATCGTTATCGTGGCCAGCCTTGGCTACAATATGGGTCTGAGAACCATCAACTTTGACGACATGAACTGGGAAGAAGGATACGGCGCGAACACAGCTTATTCACAAAGCAAACTGGCGCAGATGATGTTCGGCTATGAGCTGCAAGACAGGCTGGCCGCTGCTGGGCGCAACGATGTCGAGGTTTTCGTCTGCCACCCTGGTTCGTCTGCCACCTCGTTGATCTCTACCAGCGGCAGCCGCACCATGCGGTTTATCTGGTGGTTGATGACCAAGACACCGATGGTCCAAACCGCTGAGCAAGGGTCTTACCCGGAAGTCATGTGCGCCACCGAAAAGGCCCTGACCGAACAGCGCGCCCTCTACGGCCCCACCGGCACCCGCGAATTCGTAGGACCGGTCGGCAAGGGAACCCTGAACGCCCATGCCTATGACAAGGCGGTGATGGCGCGGCTTTGGGACGTGTCCGAAAAGGCCGTCGGATTCGAATGGTCACTTTAATTCCCTGAAGGTCCCCGGCCCCGCGCGGGTCGAGTCAACCTGACGGACTGTTGCCATCTGCTTGGACGCGCGCAGGAAATACGCCATCGCAACGGGTCCTTGCATGTCCCGCCAAGGTGGGCGCTGTCAGACGGCTTCGAACCAGTCTCCGCTTTTCGCGGATGTACAGGTCTCAGGCGGCGATCAACGCGCGCCATTCGAGAAGAGCAGCGTCACGTAGCAATTTGAATCCGGCCCTACTCTCGATATTCCTTTGATGATTGAAGTGATTGTGCACCAACGAACCGATTGAAGCTTTTTCCCAAAGCCTTCGGATACGTTGAAACGAGACATTTCGTATATGCCGTAGGTTCAACCCAACAAGTACACTTCGCCTTACACAAACAAGAGTTTGCCACCCGCAATCACCGACGAGAACCGCTAGATTCTTCCTATCGACAACCAACCGAAAGGAAGACCAATGCTGTTCCCAGAACTTGAAGAAACACCTCCAAACCGCCGGATGTCCCGGTTTCTCGAACTCTCATTCGAGTACCGGAAATCAACTCCAGCCCAGCTTGCCGAAAAGCTTGGATACAAGAGAGACACAACCGTCGTTCAATGGATGCGCGGCTCTGCCAAGGTCCCGCTCCGACATCTTTCAACGATCGCCGACTTCTTCACTCATGACATCGCCCATGTGCTCTCCGCCTGGCTCGCTCAAGAACGCCCGGACGACCACCAGATCGTGTCGGTTGCAGACCGGGTGATTACCATTTGGGAGTGGCAACTGGTCTACGTGGCACGTGACATACAAAACTACTACGACGAGTAGCTTCAGAAAGCTCTGAGAGAGTCACCAGAGCGCGTTTGACGACTTCAGAAGCCAACCAGTACTGAAGGGTGAAACGCGCTCTACGGACTCCTGAGAGCGCAGTCCATGCGAATGGAAGAAGTCTCAGGGATCACCAACCTCCTCCGCTCGGGTGCGACCAATATCTTCCGCTCAAACCGTCGAGAAATACCCGTACCGCGAACCCGATTGAATGGCGGCGAACTTGTGCGTTGGAAGGTAGATCATGATGTCAGGCGTAAATAGACAACGACCACTTCCCCTGACAATTGCCTCCAGCTCTCCTAACGCGCAGCCGCCAATTTGAGATACCTCTCCCGATTGGCGCTCGACTTCTGCCGCGCCTCCTCGATGGCCTGTCGTTCCGACGCGTCCAGAAGCGCTTCCAGCAGGCGCTCGAAATGGCCCTGCATTGCTTCACGAGCGGCTTGTGGATCTCTGGCTTCCAGAGCATCGAGGATATTCGAATGCTCATTCACGCGATGTGACGTGTCATCGAGACACACGGCTGAATAGACTTTCCGGACTGCGTCAATTTCATTGCGCATACGCCAGAGGTTTTGCAGGAAGAACACGTTGGCCGCATTGCCCGTGGCCTTCGCAATTTGAAGATGGAAGTCGCGATCAGCTTCGTCGCCGTCAGGAGTATCGTGCGTCGATGACGCCATCTTTTCTATCGTTTCCCGCAGTCCTTCAATTTGCGCGTCGGTGATCTGCGTGGCAGCGAGAGCGGCGCACTCGGATTCAAAGATCAGGCGGGTCTGAGTTAGCTCGAAAGGTGTAACACGCGGCAGTATAAGTCCGCTCGATTCGTCGGCATCGCGTACATAGACGCCGGACCCGACCCTGATGTCGAGTCGCCCAATGGCCTCCAAAGAGATTTCGGCCTCTCGCACCACGACGCGGCTCACGCCAAATCTCTCTGCCAGTTCGCGCTCTCCAGGCAACCGCGTGCCCGGCGGATAAGATCCGGACTCGATCATATCCAGAATAGCTCTGGCAACGGTGTGGTAAAGGCGCTTCTCTGACATCAAATGGTTCCTTCAAGCAGCATGTCAGGTCTAAGGGTAGACAACAAAATCCCGATTGCGACGACATTATACGTAATTTTAAAAGGTTTACAAATTGGTTGGACCAATTTGTAAAAAAATTCGCGCGAATCTCCGAATAAGCCTCTAAACCGCTAAATCCAGTGATCATGCACGAAAACGCCCCACACACGTGGGGCGCTTCCTGTCGTGAATCGGCTCACTACTGTCTTCTAGAAGCTGTAGCTGGCGCCGAATGAAATCCTCCGATCAGTCAATCCCTGGAAACACAAGAGCGCCCCTTCGTTGACGCAGGATTGCTGAACCTCAGATTCGGTGAGGTTCACGCCTTCAATTCCCACACTCAGGCTCTCGGTCACATCATAATTGATGCTCGCATTGAGCTGTCCCCGAGCCTCCTGAACAACGGGGAATCCCCAAGGGAAGCTGGACGTACTGCCGAAATCTGTTGATCGGTACGCGTCACGCCACGTGTAGCGGGCACGGGCAGAAAGGCCATATTTCTCGTAGTAGAGTGTGGCGTTATACGCATTCTCCGACAGATCAATCAGTGGCTGCTGGAACGTCACAGGTGTTGTCGCACCCAGGGCGGCAAACACCTGATTGGCGCGACTCGTCGCAGTGTTCACCGTTTCACCGCCAGAAAATTTCTGATTGGTATAGTTTGCAAGTACACCGAAGCCAGACGCCCAGCCGAGCCGATCCTCAAACTCAGAAAGATCATACTGGAACGCAAACTCGAAACCTTCCTGTGTAGTCTCACCGGGATCGTTGACCGTCGTCGAAACTGGCACACAGATACCGACTGGCGTGCCGCTGGCCGCAAACACGTTCGGATCGGCAATTGGGTTGAAAATACCCCCCGCCTCGCACGGATCGGTAAGATCACGGAAACCTGTGACCGGATCTTCGAATGGGTCTTCCTGCTGAGTAACGAACAGGTCGGTACGCTTCTTGTTGAAATAGCCGATGCTTACCACAGCGGAGGGCGCGAAATACCACTCAGCTGCGATGTCGAAGGAGTCTACCTGCTCGGGCGCCAAGCCAGGATTGCCGATCTGGACCGGCGGGTTCGGACTGGTGCTGAACGTCCGCGACGTTGACAGGTCATCAAAGTTCGGGCGCCTGATGTCCCTGCTTAAGCCAAAACGCAAAATCACATCTTCGGTCGGGTTGGCCACAAGGTTGAAACGCGGCAGCAAGAAATCATAGCTGCCTTCCGTCGAGACCCGCATCGCGGTGCCATTGAGTATAGAATTCCCGACTGAAGTAATGTCCGTTTCCAGATAACGCAGGCCTGCATTACCGCGGAACATACCGTATTCAAAGTTGGCTTGCGCATAAAGGGCATGGGTTTCTTCCTCGATGTCGAAAAAGGCGCTTTGACTCGAGGTGGGCGAGTCAATTGATCTTGATCCACCATGTGCAGAGATGGCCGCATTAAGGGCAGCAAGCACACCATCGGGATTGGACGCGGCGAGTTCTGGATTGATCAGCAGAAAATCTGAAACGTACAGCGCCCGGCCATCGGCTGCATTGAAGTTGTCCGGACCGGCAACAAGGAGATCCGCAAAAAGATCCCCCCGCGGACTATCAGCCATTGAACGCAATCCGACGTTTGAGCGAATTTGGTCGCGGGTGCTGGAGGTCTTGTTGTAACGATACCCCGCATCAATAGATGTGATGAATTCGCTTACGGAGCTGTCTGTCAGATCATAGGTGAAGTCGGCACGAAACGCGTCTTCACTGTTGTCGGACCTGTCCTCGCCGATATTGACATCACGCAAAACAACGTTTGCCGGATCAAGCAACTGTGCGGTTGTCGGACCAAATGCGGCATCCTGCGCAACGGCAAAGGTCAGCGCCCCCCCACTCAGATCGTAGACGAATGGGACGGCGTTGTCGTTTCCGCCACCAGCATCCAGCGGAGCGTTGGGATTGATGAAATTGAGCGTGGTATTGAAGCTCGGCGTCGTGGAATCCGATGTCGACGTTGAGAGCTCGACACGGCCCGAAAGATTGCCGTGCTGCCAGTCGGCCCCCAACCGGTAGATTCTGCTATCTGTCAGGCGGGAGTTTGTATCGGATGAAAAACGAAGGTTCGGATCGTCATCATCATCAGCCAAGTCGACCGGTATGACACCTCTGAGCGCCGCCTCAATGCTACCGAGGAATTGCGCGCCGTCTTCGCCGCTCAACGTGCCAAAATTCACTGTTTCGAAGGCAGACGGAATGGAGATGTTATTTAGGCTGCTGACCCCCGAGGCCTGCACCCTGGAGCTTTCTTGCCGGCGCTCCTGATCGTTCAGAACAGCATCAAAGTACAGCTTCACGCCATCATTCGGCGCCCACTCTACCGTACCGGCTATATTGGTCGTCTCGTACTCAAAGTTGTCGTAGTCTTGATTCAGGAACTGTATTGGCAGAAAATCAAAAGACTGCGCACTGTCGGCACCACTATCTGACGCAATCAGGTTATCGCGGTCTGCACGAGGACGAAACGCGGTAACGTCCTGCTCAGCGTAGCTGACGCTGATGACGGTCCCGATCTCACCCATGTCCGTTGACCATTTATTGCCATAGGTCCCAGCGAGCCTGGGAGTGATACCATCGGTTGTGAGGCTGCTGTCCTCGCCCTGAATTCGTATCGTCGTCAAACGCTCAGTAAGGTCAAGCGGACGAATCGTTCTGAGATTGATTGTCCCGCCCACAGAACCTTCAATCGTCTTTGCCTCAGGAGCTTTGGTTACCTCAACAGCCGCGATCATGGCAGCAGAAACATCTTCAAAACTAATGCCACCCCGACCAGAACCAGACCCCACGGTGGACACACCGTTTATCTCGGTGCGGTTTGCATTTGTACCGCGGATCTGAACCCCGGTGCCCACACCAGCTTCGCGAGTAATCTGAACACCCGTGATATTCTCCAGAACTTCAGCAAGGTTTTGGTCCGGCAGCTTACCAATGTCTTCTGCTTGGATGACTTCAATCAGATTATCGGCAGCACGCTTTTCACTAAGTGCGCTTGCGAGCGATGAGCGGATTCCCGTCACCACAACCGTATCCTGGCGCGCTTCACCTTCAGCGGCCGGTGCTGACACGGTGACCGGTTCTTCCTGCGCCCATGCTGCGGCACCCAACGGCAGCGCGACACCGGCAAGCAGTGCCGACCGCCAAACCCGCTGCCTCCTCAGACTGACAGACTCATCCTGTTTAAACGTGCGCATACTGAATTCCTCCCATTTATATTTTTGAGGCCTCGTCTCAACGCAAGGCACTTCGAAGACTACCAACACCCTCCGCTGATGGTATGTCAACCACTTTGGTATGCATATTTGTCTATATTGGTATGACCTCTAATCAGTTTTCCAAGCTAGTATTGTAAATTTGCGACACCCTCCCAAAGCGGCGGGTATCAAAAAGAACATTTTCAACAGCGCAAGAATTAATTGGTTGACAAATTGGTCCGACAATTTAGCACTGCAGAAAAGCCGGATTACACGGCCTCGGGAGAAAAGCATGCGTTTAGGGCTCATCAATGCGACGGTAATTTGTTTTGCTTTGGGCGCTTGTCAGGCTGTCCCCGCACTGCCTGAAGTTTCTGAAACCACACCCCAACGCCCTCATAGCCGTCGTGTCATCCCCGTCTCCAACCAGGAAGACTATTTCAATGCAGCGACCAATGCCCAGCCAGGAGACCAGATCGTTCTCCAGAACGGTGTTTGGCGCGACTTTGATATGCTTCTCGACGCTGAAGGGACAATCGAAACTCCCATTACCGTATCGGCTGAAACACCTGGCAAGGTTATCTTGTCCGGACAGTCGAGCCTGAGACTGGCCGGCAAACACCTTGTCATATCCGGTCTTGTTTTTCGGGAAGGTTATACGCCGCGCACTGAAGTTATCAGCTTCCGGCGAGACAATGACAATCTCGCCTATAATTCACGTGTCACCGAAACAGTTATCGAAAACTACTCCAACCCAACCAGGGCGCAGCGTGACATCTGGGTTGCGATGTATGGCCAGAACAATATGTTCGATCACAATCACTTGTCGGGCAAGCTCAATTCCGGTCCTACAATGGCAGTCCGCCTCAATACGGAAGACAGCCAGAACAACAACCATGTCATTCGAAACAACTATTTCGGGCCTCGCCCAGTGTTCGGGTCAAATGGGGGCGAGACGCTTCGTATTGGAACCAGTCATTATTCGCTCACGCACTCGGGCACACTCGTGGAGAACAACTACTTCGACCGCTGCAGCGGCGAGGTCGAAATCATTTCGAACAAATCAGGCGGTAATACGTACCGTGGGAACACGTTCTTCCGGTCGCGTGGTACACTCACCTTGCGCCACGGCAATGATACCTTGGTTGAGAACAACCTCTTTGATGGAGATGGCGCTCCTTATACGGGAGGTGTCCGCGTTATCAATGCGCGCCAGACCGTGCGGAACAACTATTTCAAGGATCTGACCGGAGAGAGATTTTCTGGTGCGCTGGTCGTAATGAATGGGGTACCGAACTCGCCGATCAACCGCTATCATCAGGTTGATGGCGCAATTATAGAGAATAATGTTTTCGATACTGTCCGCCGCATTGAGCTGGCCGAAGGATCCGACGCTGAACGCACGGCCGTACCTGTCAATTCCATTTTCCGAAGCAACATTGTGATTGGAGAAGGTAGCGACGCGCCATTTCGAATACAGGACGACCTAAGCGGAATTACTTTTGAAGACAATGTGACGACGGCTGCTCCGCCGTCGGAAATAGCCTACGGGTTCGAAGTGTTGCCAGCCGTCACAGCCAAAACACGACTACCCGACGGGCATTCCCTTGGTGTCCAACGCACTGAGACCGGTGCTGACTGGTATCCCAAGCCATCTGTGTCATCGCCGTTCGACGGAGGGGAGCGGATCGAGGTCGTCGCAGGTCCCGATGCGTTGGGAACAGCCCTCGCCCGCGCCAAGGCGGGCGACACACTGGTACTTACATCGGGTCAGTACCGCGAATCCAAGCTGGTCAACTTGCAGGTCCCGGTCACGGTGGAAGCCGCAGACCCAGATAATCCACCAGTCATCACATTTGAGCGGCCAAATTTCGTACAGCTTTCTGGTAAGGGAAGCCTTCGGATGCAAGGCGTGAGTGTTTCGGGCGCAGCCTCCCCCGATGCCAGCGGTAACAGCTTCATTTTTACCACTTCGATGGGTGGCAGCGGAAACCACACGGTCGAGTTGGCAGACATGTCATTTACCGGCTTCGACGTGAATAAGGGATTCTCGATCGTATCTGCAGCCAAGGGTACGTTTTACGACCGGATCAAGATTTCCGGATCCGACTTCAGCGATATTTCTGGCACCGTCATCAAACTGGATACCGAAACGGATGACTACGGAATATACAATGCCGAATATGTCATCATAGAGGACAGCTCGTTTGAGCGTATCGGCGGACCTGTTGCCGCCGTTTATCGTGGCGGTCGGGATGAAAGCACGTTTGGCCCTCACGTCTGGGTCAGCGACTCGAAGTTCGACGATGTTGGCCTGCGAGGTGGCCCTCTCATAGAGCTACACGGTGTTCAGAATCTCAAAATCAGTGGAAACCAAATTGCCAACGCGAAACCGGCGCAACTGACCATTACCACCGGCAATCCGGAAGTGGCATTGTCCGGCAATACGCTCGTCGATCAAAGCGCCGCGGCTGTGTTGACCACTGTGGACCTGAGGTAAAGTGATGAAACTCGTCTGTTCCCTTCGTACCACTGTCGCAAGCGCGGCGTTGTTGGCGATGGCGCCGACACTATCTGGCTGCGCACGCTCTGGTAGTCCCGGTACTTTCTCAGCAGTCGAAACGTCCAGCGCCCCCCTCTTTGAACAGTCCGTCGACAAGATAACACTGGATCTGGAAGCGCGCATGAAGGCCGGCGTGCCCGTGCCGGTTCCGGTCGACGCGGGGGGCGGCTATACTCATGAGCAACATAAGCAAAACGCCAAGACGATCTACGAAGCCGGCATGCTCTACGAGCTCACGAGTGATGAGCGTTACAGAGAGTTGGCGACATCCATTCTACGGGACTATTCGGCTCTCTATCCGGAACTGGGATTGCACCCCCAGCGAAAGGAACAAACGCCCGGCAAACTCTTCTGGCAAAGCCTGAATGAAGCTGTCTGGCTCGTCTACGCAATTCAGGGCTACGAGGCCATCAGGGCAGACCTGGACACAGGTACACGAGCTGAAATCGAGTCCGGCGTCATTCGACCGATGGCCGATTTCCTGTCAGAGGGCCAGCCACAAACTTTCGACCGTATTCACAATCACGGCACGTGGGCAGCAGCAGCAGTCGGCATGACCGGATATGTGCTCGAAGAAGATACCTGGGTGAACCAAGCGCTTCTTGGCCTTGATCAGTCTGGTGATGCCGGGTTCCTGCGGCAGCTGGACGAACTGTTTTCGCCCGATGGGTACTACGCTGAAGGGCCTTACTACCAGCGCTACGCCCTGATGCCTTTCGTCCTGTTTGCGCAAGCAATTCAGGAGAACGATCCGGAACGGGATATCTTCGGGTATCGGGACGGCGTTTTGCTGAAAGCCGTGTACGCCACCGTTCAGCAAAGTTATGCCGGGCGCTTCTTTCCGATCAATGACGCAATCCGGGAAAAAGGACTTAACACGGTTGAGCTGAAGTATGCTCTGGCCATCGTCTACGACCTAACTGGCGACTCATCACTGCTGGATGTGGTGTCTATGCAGGATGGCGTCGTTCCGACGCACGAAGGAGAAGCTCTCGCGCGGGATCTGTCATTGGGGTTGACGACCCCATTTCCATTCAAATCCTCCCTGCTTCGCGACGGGTCAAATGGCGATCAAGGGGCACTAGCGATACTGCGCGCGGGGGACGCCCGCGGTGTAGCCGTCGTCTTCAAACCAACCTCCCAAGGCTTGGGCCACGGCCATTTCGATCGCCTCGGATTTCTGTACTACGACGATGGTCACGAAGTCGTTGCGGACTATGGCGCGGCGCGCTTCCTGAATGTCGAGCCCAAGAACGGCGGACGCTACCTTCCCGAAAACGAGACTTGGGCCAAGCAAACTATCGCTCACAACACGCTTGTTGTTGACCAGGAGAGCCAGTTCGGCGGGGATTGGGAGACGGGTCAAAACTACGCGCCCCACGTCATTGCCTATGAAACGGTTAATGGAATTCAGCTCACTGCGGCAGAACTCGATACTGCATATGAGGGTGTAAGTCTGCAGCGTCTCCTCGCCTTGGTTCCACAACCTGATGGCGGCCAATACATCGTTGATATCGTGCGCGCACGTAGCGATACGCAGCACACCTATGACCTGCCGGTCCACTTCAAAGGCCAATTGATCGAGACTGGCTTCAAACTGGACCACGCGACGAGCCAGCTAACTCCGTTTGGCACCGCCAATGGCTATCAGCATCTTTGGCAGAAGGCTGTCTCACAACCACTGACTACACTCTCGGACTTGTCATGGCTGATCGAAGATCAGTTCTATACATTGAGCTTCGCTGCAAGCACGCCGACGACTGCATTCCTCACAGAACTCGGGGCGAATGACCCGAACAATAATCTTCGCCGCGAGCAGGCGCTCGTCCTGAGGTCAGAGGCAGACAGCATAGATTTCTTCTCCGTCTACGAACGTCATGGGCGGTACGACAATGACGAAGAAGTTACTGTTTTTCCCGGTAGCTCCGTAGGGAACATCTACCAGACGTCCGACAACGGCGTATCAGTGTATATGGTGACTACGAAAACAGGTGACAACATCGTTTTCGCCTTCGCGGAAGACACTTCTGCGGAACTGAAACACGTGATCGATATCGACGGCATCTCCGTTGAGTGGACCGGGCCAGTCTACGCATACATCCAATCCAGTACTTAGTGACAAGACAGGTGCGTCGATCGCACCGGGAGGACCAGAAATGCCTGCTACGCCAAATCAGTCGGATTTGTTCATGAACAGCCCCGCCAGCGATGCTGAAGATATCGGGAACGGCATGCGCCGAAAGATTCTCGGCTATGACAACAGCCTGATGCTGGTGAAGGTGTGGTTCGAGAAGGGCGCTGTCGGTCCTGTCCACGCTCACCCTCACACGCAGACGGCGTATGTCGTGGAAGGGAAGTTCGAAGTCTTCGTCGATGGCGAGACACAGGTATTGGAAGCAGGAGGCTGCTTTTTCGTCCCGTCGGGCGCTGGACATGGTGCTGTGTGCCTGGAGGCCGGCATTCTGCTCGACATCTTCAGCCCCGCTCGGGAAGACTTCCTCAATGGCGAGGGATACTCGTCATGAAACTTTCGGGCCTAAGATGGTGGGTTGTTGGTCTCGTCGCGTTGGCGACTGTTATCAACTATATTGACCGGCAGACATTGAGTGTTCTTTGGCCAGACATCGCAGCGGAGCTGTATCCGGAGAAATCGACAGCACAAGTTGACCAGATTTACGGCTTCATCTCCGTGGTTTTCATATTCTCCTATGCCTTCGGCCAGGCGATCTTCGGCAAGATTTTTGACTGGATCGGCACGCGTCTCGGTTTTGCTTTGTCAATCGGCGTCTGGTCTGTTGCGACAGTGATGCACGCTTTTGCGCGCGGTGTGGTTTCGTTCAGCATTTTCCGCTCCATTCTCGGTATCGCTGAGGCAGGCAACTGGCCTGGCGCGGCCAAAGCCAATGCAGAATGGTTTCCAACCAGGGAAAGGGCTTTAGCCCAAGGCATTTTCAACTCCGGAGCGGCGATCGGCGGGTTGATTTCAATCCCAATTATTGGCTTCCTTTCGATCCACTTCAGCTGGCACATCATCTTTGTTCTTGTCGGCGTGCTGGGCTTCCTTTGGCTCATCCCTTGGTGGGTGCTCGTCAAGTCTCCCCCCAAGAACCACCCTTGGCTGAATGAAAACGAACGCGAATACATCCTGACCGGTCAACTCAATCAGGATATCGACCAGGATGGCGAGCCGGATGACGGTTATGCACCGGGCACCGGAGAAATCCTGAGCCGGAAACAGAGCTGGGGCGTGATCATCGCGTCTGCCGCGATTGATCCGATCTGGTGGCTCTTTATTGTCTGGATTCCGCTCTACCTGAACCGTGTCTATGACATGGAGGTCAAGGAACTCGCGCTCTATGCGTGGGTCCCATATTTCGGTGCCATGCTAGGTGCCTGGTTTGGAGGGCTTCTGGCCCAGAACCGCATCAAGGCGGGCTGGACCGTAGACGCCACGCGTAAAATGGTCATTTCTCTTGGCTGCCTGATCATGCTTCCCTCCCTTCTGCTACTCGCTGATCCGACGCTGATAGCCTCAGTGTTTGGGATGGCCGATCCTGCGATGACCACGCTTGCAACCATCGCTGTCATCATCATGGCGACCATTCTGTTCGGCTTCCAGACTGCGATCGGCAACGTTCAAACACTGCCGAGTGACTTCTACAGCGGTAAATCTGTAGGCACGCTCTCCGGCTTTGCAGGCATGGCTGCAAAGCTCGGCGCTGCCGGGCTGACCTTCCTGGTTCCTGTTATCACGCAGGGCGACAATTACGCGCCCGTCTTCATCATCGGCGCCGGACTCGCTTTGCTGGCGTTGTTCGCAGTGTGGATTCTCTGTGGACGGATTGAGCCGCTCAAGCCACGCGGCGCGCTAACGCGCTAACTTATTATCTAAATATTTCTGGAATTAGGAGTCATGAATATGTCAAAACCCGTCATTGGTTTCATCGGTCTTGGGCTGATGGGCGGCAATATGGTCGAAAACCTGCAGAAGCGGGGTTTCGAAGTCATCGTGATGGATCTCAACAAGGATGCCGTCGCTGCTGTTCTGGCGAGAGGAAATGCGACCGAAGCCAGCTCGCCCAAGGAACTGGCTGAAAAAAGCGACATCGTTGAGCTCTGCGTGACGACGTCCGAAGTGGTCGAGAAACTCGTCTACGGTGCCGATGGTATCCTAGAAGGCATCAAGGATGGCTCTGTGCTCATCGATTTCGGCACGTCCATTCCAGCATCCTCCCAGAAAATCGGCGCGGACCTCGGCAAGAAAGGCGTGGGCATGATTGATGCGCCCCTCGGTCGTACGCCTGCGCACGCCAAGGACGGGCTGCTGAATATCATGGCTGGCGGTGACAAGGCGACGTTCGACAAGTACGAGCCGGTCCTCAAGGAACAGGGCGAAAACGTCTTTTATCTCGGCCCGCTCGGTGCCGGCCACACGACAAAGCTGATCAACAACTTCATGGGCATGACAACCGTCTGCGCCATGTCGCAGGCTTTCGCTGCGGCAAAACTGGCCGGCGTAGACCGCGGTCAGCTCTACGACATAATGTCATCTGGTCCGTCCAATTCGCCGTTCATGAAGTTCTGCAAGAACTACGCGGTCGACGGTGTGAGCGACCTTGGGTTCTCCATCAACAATGCAAACAAGGATCTGCGTTACTTTAACCAGATGGTCTCGGATCTCGGTTCTCGCTCCCTGATTGCCGAAGGCACCTCAAGTAATCTCTCAGCAGCCGTCGAAGCCGGAATGGGCTCAGGTAATGTGCCGGAAATCTTCGACTACTTCGTTGATTTGAAAAGGTAAGCGATTACGAGTTCTGTCCGTTCCAGGATTGTTTTTTGTTTACATCTACACCACACAAGCCGATTTTCGGCAGAACCGCGCATCGAAAGGCATCGACCATGTCAAAGACCATCGTCACACTTGGCGAACTCATGATGCGCTTGAAGCCCCCCGGCAAGTTGCGTCTGCGCCAGGCGCAGGCCTTCGAGGTCTGCCACGGGGGCGCCGAGGCCAATGTCGCCGTATCGCTTGCAGAGTTTGGTCTCGCCTCTCGCTTGGTCACGGGGCTTCCGGAAGGTGAACTCGGAGCGCAAGCGCTCCGGTTCCTCCGGGCCCACGATGTCGATACGAGTCAGGTCATTCGGCGTCCTGGCCGGCTGGGACTTTACTTTATGGAAGAAGGTGCCGATTTTCGCTCCGGGTGCGTGGTGTATGACCGGGCCGGCAGTGTGTTTTCCGAGTTATCCCCCGATGATATTGACTGGAACGCAGCCTTTGACGGAGCAGATTGGTTTCATATCAGCGGCATTACGCCCGCGCTTTCAGATGAGACCCGCCAACTTGCGACTTTTGCCATGGAGGAAGCCCGGAGACGGAATATACATGTTTCGCTCGACCTGAACTATCGCGAACGGTTGTGGGAATATGGTCGATCGGCCATTGAGGTGATGCCAGCTCTTGCTTCGCTGGCCGATACATTGATCGCCGGAAGAGGCGACTGCACCCATTGTCTCGGTGTGGACGGCGAAGGTGAGAATGGCAGTCAGGTGTGGGCGGAATCCCTGACCGAGCAGCTGTTCAGACGGTACAGCCAGTTAACAAATGCGTCGATCACGCTAAGAAATTCAAAGTCGGCAGAAAATCATAGTTGGAGCGCGCATCTGCGCACGCAGGCTGGCTCCTATTTTTCGCGCACGTACGAAATGACAGCCATCCTAGACCGCGTCGGAACCGGCGACGCTTTTTGTGCCGGGCTGATTTATGGACTGGTCGACGCCCGAAAGCCCAGTGAAGCACTGGAGTTTGGCGCCGCCGCCAACTGCCTAAAACACTCGATACACGGAGACAGCAACGCAGTCTCTGTCAGTGAAGTCGATGCTCTCGTCTCCACGACACGCTTCGGGCAATTGCGTCGCTGATGGGGTGGTGTTGTCAGTTTAATGCGAACCAGTCTCCGTCATTCGCGAACGAGCAGGACCTAGGCTGCTCCACGGACTCCTGGGAGCGCAGTCGAAGCAAAGTAGAGAAGTCTTAGGGATCGCCGCCCTCCTCCACCCGGATGCATCCAATATCTTCGGCTCAAACCGTCGAGAAATACCCGTACCGCGAACCCGATCGAATGGCGGTGAACCAGTACGTTGGAAGGTCGATCGTGTTGTCATCTTCCAACGGCCACACCCTGTCGAACGGGTCCGACGTGAATATTACATTTAGCTCTTTGGTGGTGTAGGCTCTTCTGCTCGGTCTGGTAACTGAGCTGGATTCGGTGACCCCCACCGCAGGATTGCTCACTAAGTGTCCTCGAATTACGGCCAGCTGAAGAACAACTTGGATTTGCCTGAGCCGGTCTTTAATGGTTCCTGGGTCAACTTGGCATAATTACTGCCATTGCGGGCTTTTTCGAGCTTCTCCGGAAAACTTAACCGTCTGAGCTCAGATATGGAACCCGACCTGGCTGGTGCTCTTTTCAGGGCATCTCGATACGCCCAGATGTGAGATCTTTGCACCTTAAATATCGGAAGAGACGAACCGGTGAGTTCATGAAACTCAGTCCACGCAACCCGTCTACGCTCCAAAGTCTTTGCTTTCACAGGTGTCGTCGAATCCTGTTTGACCTGTTCGTAGACCTCCCAATATTGCTCCAGAGATTTACGCCCCTCCGGCGTTAAAGGTGTATTATCTCCAAGTGCGGGCAATACTGTTGGCTCAGCCTTCAAAAATGGAGACTTTGGTTGAGGAGGTCTTGCTAAGCCGCGAATTTCAGCCAAACCGTGGGTGTACGCATCCGACAGCACACCGGCTGCAGCTTTGAGCATCGCATTGCGAATGGGTGTATCCCTTGGAACGGACGCACTTTTGCTGGTGGTCACATCCAAATAGTGATCGACGAGCCACCCAACTAGCGCTTCAAGTTGCTCGGTATCGGTAGTTGTCAGGGCGCTCCGAAGATCCCCTCAGCGTTGATCGAGGCGACCGCTCTTGCCTGTCTCCGTGCTCAGGAAGCTTTCCGTGATGATTGCAGTTTCCTGTTCATAAGCCACTCGGCAAAAAGCTTTGAAATCATTGGAAGCGACGCCTTCTCTCAGAACGGAAAACGCACCTTCAAACTCCTTGATGCAATCAATGGCTGCTTTGTTGGCATCGTTCTGATCCCGCGTCGAAAGTGACTTGATAATATGAGTTCTGAACCGCTTGCTATTTGGTTTTGGAAAGTAGCTCACGACATCTGAAGGGATCGGATACCTGATCTCAAAGAGTCCATTGGATCTCTCATAAACATAACTCATAGATCGATACCTTCTAGCACGCATAATGAACCCTTCCGACGATCAAGTGACCCCCGGGGAAATGCGTTCTAGCGACACTGAATCGTGTTGAAAAGTGTGTTGAAAATCAGCGATTTTGCATCGCGTAACACATTGTTTTTCAATGGAATTCAAGCCGTGGCAGTCCCTAGGGGAATCGAACCCCTCTTTCCAGGTTGAAAACCTGGCGTCCTAACCGATAGACGAAGGGACCGCACCGGCTCGAAGACAGGCGATATAGCTGCTCATTTCTGACTCGTAAAGCGCTTTGAGGCGGGTTTCTGCAGATAAATCATGCCTCAGCTGCATCACTGACATCCAGCTGTACCCGCCGACGGCCATTCCACTCATCCGCCTTCAATTTTCCAACAACATGGAGCCGCGCATTCGGACAAATTACTTCCCCCAAAGGCTGGTCAGCGCTACGCCAAGCGATGCAATCAAGACGCCCACTGGAGTCTTCGGCGGTGAACTTCAGATGATTTACGCCAACCTGTCGCACGCCCGTGACATGTACCGATTGCAGCGCGAAAACAGGCTCGGGGGATCCGACACCAAACGGGCCAATACCGGCGATCTGATCAACCAGCGCAGGAGATGCTGCGCCCGGAGACAGGATCGCATCCACGGGCAGTTCCAGTGCCGCAGCACGCTCTGCCGTAAACTTCGCCATATGGCTGACCATCCACTCGTCGAACGCCGGGATCTGTTCGGGTTCGAGACTCAGTCCGCCCGCCATGGCATGACCACCACCGGAGAGAATGATTCCTTCGCGCGCGGCGGCGGCAATCGCGTCGCCAATATTCACCCCTGTCACCGAGCGGCCGGATCCCTTAGCGACGGGCCCCAGCCCTTGTCCCCAGCCAATGACTATGCAGGGAAGGTGGAACCGTTCCTTCAGGCGTCCGGCCACGATGCCGATCACGCCGGGATGCCAGCCTTCGCCACCGGCGACCAGGATACCCCGGTCTGGATTACGCTGTAACGCCTGCTCAGCCTGTGCGGTGGCCTGATCGAGAATCGCCGCCTCGACGGCCTTGCGTTCGTCATTGAGTGCGTGCAGCCGCTCGGCCAGCGCAATTGCCTCTGACCGGTCATCCGTAGCCAGAAGTTTCGCGGCGATCCACGGATCACCCACACGACCGCCTGCGTTAAGCCGTGGCCCCAGCATGAATGTAGCGTGGTACACACTGTCCACTTTGCTGATCCCGGATACTTCGGCCAGCGCGCGCAGGCCTTCATTTTGACCGCGGGACAGAATGCTGAGCCCTTGTCGCACGAAGGCTCGGTTTACACCGCGTAGGGGTGACATGTCGCAAAGCGTCCCAAGTGCTGCGAGGTCAAGAAACGACATGATGTCCGGTAGACCTTCCGGAGGCGCAATGCCTCGTTCCCGCGCCAATCGGTTCAATGCGGCAGCAAAAACAAAAACGACGCCCGCCGCAGCGAGATGACCACAACCAGAGTTGCAGTCGGGCCGGTTCGGATTGACCAGTGCAGCCGCTGGAGGGTTATGCCCGGCCATCAAATGGTGATCGATGACGACAATGGGCAGACCGATAGACTCCGCCTCTTCCAGCGCATTGACCGCAGCTGCGCCGCAATCGACGGTAATGACGAGTTCCGCGCCTTTTTCCTTCAAGTGTCGAAAAGCTTCGGGCGAAGGACCATACCCCTCTTCCAGGCGATCCGGCACGTAAAGCCCGAGGTCTTCGCCCCATGCCCGGAAATATCGCGCGAGAATTGCTGAGCTGGTACCGCCATCGACGTCATAGTCAGCAAAGACCGTGACGCGCTTCTTTGCGAGAATCGCGTCGAGCACAATCTCGGCCGCCTTGTCCATGTCTGAGAAACTCGACGGATCAGGAAATGTCTCCCTTAAGGTCGGGGACAGATAAGTCGCCGCTTCGTCTGGCGTCACATCTCTGGTGGCGAGCAACCTGGCCAACAAATCGGATCCACCGACGCTCGGCTGGAGCCGCCGCACCAATGCCTCATCCACAGACGCAAGCGTCCAGAACCGGCCCGTGGCCGATCTCTGCACATCGAATAGCGTCGTATCTTGCTTTAGGGCTGGGTCAGCCATGGGTTCTCCGGGAATCGCTTCCCGGAGATTCTAACGCATCTAGGCTGTCACGGGAAACGCCCGGCTCAGACCTTATGATCGGAGCGCACATAGCGCACCATGCCGTCAAGTGACGTCATGACGAGCGTGTGAGTGTGCACACGACCGTCTGCGGATTTGACGCCGCTGAGCATCGATCCATCGGTCACGCCTGTCGCGCAGAATACTGTGTCACCCGAGGCGAGTTCATTCAGGGAGTAAGTGCGGTCGAAGTCGGTAATGCCCGTGCGTTCAGCACGTTTGCGCTCATCATCATTGCGGAACACGAGGCGTCCCAGCATCTGGCCGCCAACACATTTGAGGGCCGCTGCTGCAAGTACGCCTTCGGGCGCGCCACCTTGACCGACATAGAGATCAATTCCGGTGTGTGGGTTGGTCGTCGCGATTACGCCGGCCACATCGCCATCCGTGATCAGGGCCACACGCGCGCCAACCGAACGCAGGCTCTCAATGATGCCTTCATGACGCGGGCGGTCCAGCACACAAGCGGTCATGTCGGTGACATCCATGCCCTTGTGCTTGGCCAGCGCCTGAATGTTCTCGGCAGGTGTCGCATCCAGACTGATAATGCCTTCCGGATAGCCAGGGCCTACGGCAATCTTGTCCATATAGGTGTCTGGCGCATACAGCAGGCCGCCACGCGGCGCGATGGCCAGCACGGCCAGCGCATTGGCCATGGCTTTTGCGGTTAGTGTGGTGCCTTCCAGCGGATCAAGGGCGATGTCGATCTCGGCTCCTTTACCAGTGCCGACTTCTTCCCCGATGTACAGCATGGGCGCTTCGTCGCGTTCACCTTCGCCGATGACCACGCGACCCTGGAAATCAACCTCGTTGAATGCCGTGCGCATCGCATCCACAGCGGCTGCATCGGCTTTCTTCTCATCTCCACGGCCAACCAGTTTGGCGGCGGCTATGGCAGCAGATTCCGTAACACGGACCATGGAATCGGCAAGGCTGGGCGTCAGAACGCTATTTTTCATGAATTCTCAATTCTCCGAACGCGCAAAACATAAAGGCTCTGCGCCTATCTAAAGCAATTAGCTTGCCGACTCGATCCTGATCAGGCGCGGCGGATCAACAGCAATTGCAAATTTTTCCAATCGCGCCAAGGCCGCGTCCATATTTGATCGTTCGCATCGGTGTGTGACAATCGCAATCGGGCTTGCACCAGTATCATCTGCTGAATCTTGAAGCAGCTTGTCGACGGATACGCCTTCAGCGGCCAAAGACTCCGAAAGTGCCGCCAGCGCGCCCGGCTTGTCAGCCAGTCGTACCCGCAGGAAGAACTGGGCCACCTCATCCTTGCGCCCAGTTGTGAAGGGCCGCGCCATGTGGTGTTCTGCGCGTCCAAAGGCCGGTCGGATCGCCGGGCGGAACAGCTTTGCGACATCTCCCATCACGGCGCTCGCGGTGGGACCAGCGCCCGCGCCAGGGCCCGTCAAGGTGACGGCACCCACAGGATCACCTTCGATACGCACCGTGTTCAGGGAGCCATCAATGCGGGCAAGCGGATGCGACACAGGCAAGGCCATTGGCTCAACCCGGCACACAACGCCTTCATCGGTCAAAACACCCTCTGCTATCAACTTGATCCGTAACCCCAGGCGATCGGCAAGGCGCAAATCGAGCAGTTCGACCCCATCTACTCCAGAGACTTCCACCTTGGAGAAGTCGAGGTCAGCAGAGAACGCAATGGCAGAGAGAATCGCTGCCTTGTGCGCGGCATCCATGCCAGAAACATCCAGCGTAGGATCAGCTTCGGCATATCCAAGCTTCTGGGCTTCGGCGAGCACTTCGTCATAAGCGCGGCCCGTTGCCAGCATTTCTGTTGTCAGGAAGTTGCAGGTACCGTTCAGGATACCCGCGACGCGTTTGATTTCGACCCCTGCCAGACTGTCGCGCAACACGCGCACGACTGGAATACCCCCAGCGACAGCGGCCTCGAACAACAGATCGACCTGCTTTTCTTCAGCCAGCTTGGCCAGCGCCATGCCATGCTTGGCCATCAGGGCCTTGTTGGCGGTGACCACCGGCTTACCCGCCTTAAGGGCCTCTTCGACCGCAAACTTCGCCGGGCCGTCAGATCCTCCGATCAATTCAACGAATACGTCGACTTCCGGGTCTTCAGCCAGGGTCGCAGCGTCATCGAACCAGCGATACTTGCTTGTATCAACGGGCCGGTTGCGAGACTGGCTACGCGCGCTCACACCTGCAATCTCGATCTTACCCGGAATGCGCAGGCGCTCCTGCCGCTCAACCAGTTCGATGAGACCACATCCGACGTGGCCCAAACCCGCAATACCTATTCTCAACGGCCCCAATTGGTCACCCTTTCAGTTTGAGTGTCTGACTTTCAGGGGCAGCGCATAGCGGGTTTGGTCGAATGCGTCGAGGGCGCGCGCTACTCTGCCGCGGCGGGCTGGATATCCTTGATCCCGCGGGACTGCAGGAATTTGCGAATATTGCGCGCTGCCTGCCGGATACGCTGCTCATTCTCGACCAGCGCAATCCGGACATGCCCATCGCCTTGCTCTCCAAATCCGGCACCCGGTGCGACGGCCACGTGTGCGTCATTGATCAGCTGTAGCGAGAATTCGAGACTGCCCATTTCCTTGAGCGGCTCAGGGATCGGAGCCCAGGCAAACATCGAGGCTTTCGGCGACGGGATTGGCCAGCCGGCCCGCGTGAAGCTCTCCACCAGCACGTCGCGGCGTGACCGATAGATCTGGCGAAATTCGTCGACACAATCCTGAGGGCCGTCCAGCGCAGCTGTCGCCGCGACCTGGATCGGCGTGTATGCACCGTAGTCGAGATAGGATTTCACGCGCCCCAGTGCGCCAACAAGCTTCTCGTTGCCGGCCACAAACCCGATCCGCCATCCAGCCATGGAATAGGTCTTCGACATGGTGGTGAATTCAACGGCGATGTCCTTTGCACCATCCACCTGAAGGATCGACGGGGTTGGCTCGTCAAAATAGATTTCGTTGTAAGCAAGATCGGACAAGACGATCAAATCGTGCTTGCGCGCAAACTTCACGGCTTCCTTGTAGAAGTCGAGATCGCATACTTCAGCCGTGGGGTTGGAAGGAAAACACAGAACCATCGCCGTCGGCGGTGGCACACAATATTTTACGGCCTTGCTGAGATTGGACAGGTACTCTTCCGGCGTGTGCGCAGGAACGCTGCGAATGGATGCCCCGGCGATTATGAATCCGAACGAATGCAGCGGATAGGACGGGTCGGGAGAAAGAATGACATCGCCCGGCGCCGAGATGGCCTGAGCGAGGTTCGCAAACCCCTCCTTGGATCCGAGCGTCACGATGACTTCCCGATCCATGTCGAGGGACACATCGAAGCGACGCTGGTAGTAATTGGTCACAGCGCGGCGCAGGCCCTTGATACCGCGCGAAGCAGAGTAGCCATTCACGTCAGGGCGACGGGCCGTCTCGCACAGCTTATCGACGATGTGTTCTGGCGTTGGCATATCGGGATTGCCCATACCCAGATCGATAATATCCGCACCTTGCGCGCGCAGCGCCGCCTTGGTGCGGTTCACTTGTTCGAAAACGTATGGGGGAAGTCGGCGGATCTTGTGGAAATCTGTATTCATCTGTTGGCGGCCCGTAGGCCCCTCGTAACTCGTGGAACATCAAAAGCGGATCGTATGGCCTCAATCTCCTCATCCGTCAGGAAGTTGGAGTTGGCCTCAAAGCCCGCAAATCCGCGCCGAACCGATTCCCTGAGGTCTTCGATCTCGGCGGCGGCATTTGCGGGCGCGACCGCTCGCGCGTTTTCCGCAAATACTGCGCGCAACTCAGCGCCGCGCGCTTTCGATGTTTCGAGTGTTTGCCCCGGCGTATTCCCCCTTTCAATTGTCGGAATATCGACAATCTCGGGATAGCCTTCGCCACGAATTTCCACACGGCGCGCATCATACCAGTCCGGTGCCTGGTCGATGGCGGTCCGAACCTTCGAAAACGACCCCGTACACGCTGCCAATAGCAGGCAACATACACTTGTCAGGGGAATCGCCGTGTTTTTCATGGTTAAACTCATTAAATCACAATTATTCCGTAGAATAGTTAGAGGCGGCTAAACAAGGCGATATTGGGACGAATGGTCGACCGCAAGAACAATAAAGACAGCCAGCCACTGCTCGCCGAGATTCTCGCCCAGCAAAACCCCGTGCAAATGCAGTCCCTGCTGACCACGCTGGCGCTGGCCAATACAGAATCTCACGCCCTGTTGCTAGATGTCCTGTCAGGATCCGGGCCACTCGGCACTGTGACGAATGGCGACCCTATGGGTGTGGGCGAAGCTTTCCAAGCCGTGGGCCAAGGCTTCGCGAAGAACCCCGTTGCATTGATGAACGCCAACATGCAACTCATGCAGGGTTGGATGGAGCTGTGGCAGGAAATGGCACTGGAAGGCGTGACCGGCGCCGCCAATGCGGTCCGGGACAAACGTTTTTCCGACCCTGAATGGGATCGCAATCCCGGCTTCAAATTTATCCGCAAAGCCTATGACCTCAATGCTAAATGGCTGATGGGCCTGGCCGACCATGTGAAGGACGACCTGCCGGACAATATTCACTTGCGCGCAAAATTCTTCAGCCAGCAATTGGCCGACAGTCTCGCGCCGACCAATCATCTCGGCAGCAATCCGCAGGCCCTGCGCACCTTCTTCGAAAGTGGCGGTGAGAGCGTGCTGGCAGGCATCCGGATGGCTCGCGACGATGTAAAAAGGGGCAATGGCAAACTCTACATCACCCAGACTGACGAGACGCCGTTCAAACTCGGCGAGAACATCGCGACGGCGCCCGGTGAAGTTGTTTTCAGGAATGATTTGATCGAACTGATCCAGTACAAACCAATTGGCGAGCAGACCTATGCGCGTCCGTTGCTGATCTTCCCGCCCTGGATCAACAAATTCTACATCCTCGATTTGCGCGAAGAAAACTCGATGATCCGCTGGCTGCTAGACAAGGGCCTGTCAGTCTTTGTCGTCTCGTGGCGCTCGGCCGACGAAGTGACCCGCGACTACACGTGGAACGACTATGTGAAGAATGGCATCTATGCCGCCGTCGAAGCCACGCTTCAGGCGACTGGGCAGAAGGGCCTCAATACAGTCGGGTATTGTATCGGGGGCACCCTACTCTCTTCCGCCCTCGGCCACATGGCCGCCAGCGGCGACGAGCGTATCAAGTCAGCCACCTTCTTTGCATCCCAGTCCGATTTCAGCCTAGCCGGAGACCTGAAAGTCTTCACCGACGATAATGGCCGCGCCTATATCGACTCCATCATCGAAGAACATGACTGCATCATGCCTGGAACGATGATGTACGAAACCTTCAACTGGCTACGCCCGATTGATCTGGTCTGGCGCTACGTCATCGACCAGTATATGCTGGGCAAGGAACCGCGGCCGTTTGATTTGCTGTATTGGAATGCTGACCAGACCAATATTCCGGGCAAGGTACACCGCAGATATCTCAAGGACTGTTACGCCGAAAACAAGCTCGCGCGCGGCAAGTTCAAGGTGCTCGGCGAAACAGTGGACCTGAAAAAGGTCGACATTCCGATCATGGTGCAGGCCAGCCGCGACGATCACATCTGCCCCATGGAAAGTGTCTACCGCACCGCCAAGGTATTTGGCGGCAAGACCAATTTCATCCTCGCCGCCTCAGGCCACATTGCCGGCGTGGTGAACCATCCGGATTCCGGAAAGTATTGCCATTGGACCAATAATGGCGCGCTGCCAGAAACTGGCGCGGAATGGCTCGAAGGTGCGGAGGAGCATGCAGGCTCCTGGTGGCCGACCTGGTGGGACTGGCTACGGCCGAAGTCCGGTCGCAAAGTCATTGCGAAGCAACCGAAAGACATGGGCCTCGGCGCCGCACCGGGCACTTATGCCAGAGTCCGTCTTGAAGATATCAGGCTTAAGTAAGCTCAAGCCGTCAAGCCAGCGTCTTCGTCCAGCCCCAACGCAATATTGAGGTTCTGCACCGCCGCGCCAGAAGCGCCCTTACCGAGATTGTCAAAACGCGCCACAAGTCGCGCCTCGTCATCCGTGCCGAAGACAAACAGATCGATCCGATTGGTTCCGTTGCAGGCCTCTGGCTCAACACCCTTCAAGGCATCGCAGTCTGCGAGGGAGGCCACACTTACAAATCGCTCGCCTTGATAGGCTGCGGTCAGTGCCGCGTGAATTTGCGCACGGCGTGGCTTACCCGGAATGGCCCAGAGCGGCAGACCGATTTCAACGATCATACCCTGCGCATAACGCCCCACTGACGGCATGAAGACGGGAGCGTGCTCGAGCCGGGAATATTTCTTCATCTCAGGGGGATGCTTGTGCTTCTGTCCCATCGCATAGATGCGGTGATTATCTTCAGAATACGTTTCGGACGCCTTGTCTTCGAATTCCGTGATCATGGCCTTGCCGCCGCCGGTATAGCCCGACACAGCAGAGACCACGATGGGCCAAGAGGTTGGCACCAGCCATTTCGAGACGAGCGGACGCAGGAGCGCAATCACACCCGTGGGATAGCAGCCTGGATTAGAGATCCGCCGGGATGCTTGAATTGCGGCGCGCTGACCTTTGTCCATTTCCGGAAATCCGTAGGTCCAGCCACTCGCGACCCGGTGCGCGGTAGATGCATCGATGATCACCGTGTTCGGACTGTTCACGAGGGACACCCCAAGACGCGCTGCATCATCGGGCAAACAAAGGATGACCGCGTCGGATGCATTCATCAGGCGCGCACGCTCGACATTGTTCTTGCGCTTGTCCGGATCAATGGAAATCAGCTCAAGGTCCTTGCGAGCCCGCAGTCGCTCGGCAATCTGAAGGCCGGTCGTTCCGGCTTCGCCATCAATGAATACTCTGGGCAGCATAATCTGTGTGTTTCCGATTCCGGACAAAACAAAACGGGCGCTCCGTTTCCGAAGCGCCCGCCTGAATAATAATATTCGGTGTGCGGCCTAGCGCTTCGAGAACTGGAAGCTGCGGCGTGCTTTCGCACGACCATACTTCTTGCGTTCGACAACGCGTGGGTCGCGGGTCATGAATCCGAATGGCTTCAGCACGGCGCGCAGGCCTGGCTCGTAGTTGACGAGGGCACGCGACAGGCCGTGACGCACAGCGCCTGCCTGACCGGAAAGGCCGGAGCCCTTCACAGTTGCAATGATGTCAAACTCGCCTTCGCGGCCAGCTTCGACCAGTGGCTGAGCAATTACCATGCGCAGCACAGGGCGCGCGAAGTACTGTTCCTGATCGCGACCATTGATCGTGATCTTGCCAGTGCCGGGCTTGATCCAGACGCGGGCGACGGCCTCTTTGCGGCGACCGGTGCCGTAAGCACGGCCCTGAGCGTCGATCTTCGGCTCGATTGGAGCAGCCGGAGCTTCAGCTTCGGTTGCGCCGGACATGGCGCCAAGATCCTGGAGGGAGTTTGCAGTGTCAGTCATGTTGATCAGGCCGCCTTGATGTTCTTGCGGTTCATGGCTTTGAAGTCGACAGTGTCGGGCTTCTGGGCCTCGTGTGGGTGCTCCGCGCCGCCATACACGTGCAGTTTCGAGAACTGCTTGCGGGCCAGCGGGCTTTCTTTTGGCATCATCCGCTTCACGGCGAGTTCAAGCGCGCGCTCAGGGAAACGACCATTGAGAATTTTTTCCGGCGTCGTGGACTTGATGCCGCCCGGATAACCGGTGTGGCGGTAGTACACTTTGTCCGTCATCTTGCGACCGGTGAATTTCACCTTGTCAGCATTGATAATGACGACGTGATCGCCCGTATCGATGTGAGGTGTAAAGTCAGCACGGTGCTTGCCGCGCAGGCGCTTGGCGACATATGAAGCAAGGCGTCCGACGACGACATCGGTCGCGTCGATCACGACCCAGTTGTGCTCTACGTTGGCTGGTGCGTTATAGGTTTTCATCGCTCTACTAAGAGCCTCTCGCTTTCGGAGTTCATGGAATGCAATTCAAGCGCTGGCGTTTAAGCGCCACTTCCCCGGTTGTCAACGCAGGGCTTGGCCTCGCCCTGCTTTTTACAGCAGTTGGATGCTCGAAGAAAGCCGAAGCCCCCGAAGTACCGGCTTCTGCCTCTGAAATCGCTGCTGGTGTGGAGCTTCCCGCTGTATGGTCCACGCGCCCATTGGAAGGCAAAGTGAACGCTGTGGCGCTCTCCGGAGGCCTCGGAGGCCTGCTGGCAGTCGCCTATGAGCGCGGCGGCCTGCAATTGTTCAATATGAATGGCGAAATTCTGGGGGAACCTGCCAACTTCAGGCTCACTGACCTCGCCAGCGGCCAAAGCGCCACGCTTGGCGGCAGCACAGTGACCATATTCCCGGGAATCACCCGCGAGGGCCAGCTGAAAGCATATCTTTACGGCGAAGGCCTCCTCGCCCCGGCTCAGGTCGACCTGCCCGTTCCAAACACGAGCTCCATTGCCGGCGTTTGCTCCGGTCCGATGCGGGCAGCCGGTATCATGCGAGTGGCTTACTGGACCTCGACCAATGATCGCGTACTTCAGACCGGCATCGTGCGGGAAGAGAATGGCGAGTTTTCCTGGGATGCCAGCGAATCGACCTTCACAGATTTTGGGATCAGGTCCTGCGCCTATACGAGCGACACATTGGTTGCCTCCCCGCGTGCCAAAAGCGCAGCGTCGCTCACACGTGGCGATTTTGACGCCCTGCTCTCCATCGAAGACGGCAGTGGGCTTCAGGTCTCAACAGATTTGGGCATGACCAACACCGAAATCACCGTTCGGGATGGCATTACCGTTATTGCGCCAGATGCACCGGATGCGATGGCCGCCATGGGCACGATGATGAGTGGTGGATATCCAGGCGGTGTGATTGTCATCGCGGGCGAAACCGCCCCGGACCAGCATCAGGCCGTATTCGTTGATCCAAGCCCCCTTACGATGGACGATTCTCGCTAGACGTCCCACGCGATTGCCAGATAAGACGCACTGCCATCAGCGTAACGATCACGCCAAGACCCTGATGAACCAGAGCAAGGTTCATCGGGGCGGCGTGTACAAGCGTGAGAATTCCCCACACTGCCTGTAGGGTCACGAGCACAGCCAGCCAACGAAATTCCTGTCGCAGTGGCGTGCTCCGGAACGCCCAGGCGGATGCCAATGATCCGGCCCAGATGGCATAGGCCAGAATGCGGTGATTGAATTGCGTTGCAGCGCGGCCTTCAAACAGGCTGCGCGCACCGAGGCCTTCTTCCACATAGTGTGACGGAACGAGCTCTCCCGCCATCAACGGCCAATCATTGTAGGACCGGCCCGCATCAAGGCCGGCAACCAAGGCGCCGGCAGCCATCTGGATGAAAATCGCGACCAGAAGTATTAGGGCGACGCTTCGGGTGAGCCCAGCGACCGCCGGTCGCCCCTTTTCGCCAAGATCGTGCCAGAGCCAGGTGATGTAGGCGATAATTAACAGCGCAAGTGTGAAATGGGTCATCAACCGATAGGGCGCGACGTCCACGCGCGTGGTTTCGCCGATGCCGCTCGCCACCATCCACCAGCCTATGGCACCCTGCAAACCACCGAGTCCGATCAATGCGATCAGATGCCAAGTAAGATGTTTGGTCAGCCAACCGCGAACGGCAAAGATCGCAAAACCCACAACAGCCACCAAGCCAATCATGCGCCCGAAGAAGCGATGCCCCCACTCCCACCAGAATATATTCTGGAACTCCGCCATCGACATGCCCTGATTCACGAGCTGGTATTCAGCGGTTTGCTGGTACTTCGCGAACTCGGTTTGCCACGCGCCGTCGGAGAGCGGTGGGAGCGCACCACTGACCGGGTTCCATTCGGTGATGGAGAGGCCGGAATCCGTAAGGCGTGTGGCCCCACCAATCAGGATCATGGCATAGACCATCAGACCGACAAGGATCAGCCAACGGCGGATCCAGGTTGCGGAGGGGCTGACTTTTGACGTTTCGCTCATGCGAGATACATGATCCAACCAGACGCCCGCGCAAGAGGCGGCAAAGTCGCATGTGCAGTTGAGAGACATACCCATGAGCTATCCGACCAGGAAAATCGTCGCGAGCCTGATCCTGCTGGCCTTCATGGTCTGCTGGATTATCATGGTCGGCTCAGTCGGTCCGATTGTCTCAGGTTGGCCGAAATGGGCTGAAATGCTGTTCTACGTATTCGCAGGAATCGGTTGGATCATCCCGAACAAGCCGATCTTCGCGTGGATGAATCGCGATGCGCCAAATCAGGAAGACTAGTCTTCAGGTTTGTTCTTGGTGGCTTCCTTCAACCGCGCCAGCATAACAGCCGGATCGTCAGGTGTATCTGCCTCGTCGGGCTCCGGATAAGCGTCCTCCTCGACCGATTCATCCTCCGTCACGCCTAATGGCAATTCACCTGCCTCTCCCGACATCGTTTCGAAAGAGCCTTCGTCGCGATCGGATTCCAGACGGCCCAGCACGGTTTCCCCCCCGATCAATGTCTGGCCAGGCCAAATCAACTGGCCGGCTTTGGCCGGAACATACACATCGCACCAGCCGCCCAGCCGTCGTTTTCCGAACACGCGTCCAAGTCGCATGATATCGCCCGATTCAGCTTCCAATTCCTGACGTGGGCCAAGACCGCCTGTCGCGATGCGCACACCTACCTGCTGTGCACGGCTTTCAAACAACAGGTATGAAATCGCCAATCCGTCTGCATCAGGGCGCATGGCAAATGGGACAGTTTGTTCGCCGTCTTCCGTAATGAGGCTTTCCAGACTGCCAGCAATCGGCGCGTAGAGTCGGTTCGTTGTGGCCGGCGACGAAGATATCCGGATGCGTGTGGTTTCCGCGCCGGACATGCGCAATTCGCCCGGCGGATCGGCTGGGGTCACTGATACCACCACCCCATCGCACGGCGCCACAATGCCGCTGGCAAGATCTGGCGCGGTTCGCTTGGCCCAGCGCGCCGCCATCAAGGCAGCGATCATCCCGGCAAACCCAACCCAGAAGAGTGGATCCCAGACCCAACTTAGCAACAGGCCGACCAGAAGGGAGGCCAACGCAGCCGCAACGCCCTCCCAATCGAGCCCGCCGGTCATCCAGGGCGTCGTCTTCCGTTCGAGGTCTTCGGTCATGCCCGCCAGCCTTTTCTATTCCGCAGCGAGCGCGATCTCCGCGCTCTTGGCCTGTCTTTCCCACATATCAGCATATTTGCCGCCTTTTGCCAGCAGGTCTGCATGTGTGCCGCGCTCAATCACTCGCCCGGCATCGAGAACGATGATCTCGTCAGCAGATTTCACGGTAGACAGGCGGTGGGCGACCATCAATGTCGTACGCCCTTCGGCGGCATCCTCAAGCGCGTCTTGCACGGCCTCTTCCGTCGCACTGTCCAGCGCTGACGTGGCCTCGTCCAGCACGAGGATGGACGGATCGGCCAGAATCACGCGGGCAATTCCCACGCGCTGCTTCTCACCCCCAGACAGTTTCAGGCCCCGCTCGCCAACGCGTGTTTTCCAGCCATCGGGCAGCGATTCGATGAAATCGAGTAATTGCGCCCGGCGCGCAGCATCCCGCAGCTCCTCGTCGCTGGCATCGGGACGAGCGTAAGCGATGTTGGACCGGATCGTGTCATTGAACAGAACAACGTCCTGAGGCACGAGCCCAAGCGCCTTGCGCAGGGATTCCTGTGTCAGCGATCTCACATCATGCCCATCGACCAACACGCTGCCCTGATCGACATCGTAGAAGCGGAACAGGAGCTTAAGCAGCGTCGACTTTCCCGCCCCAGATGTGCCGACAAACGCAACCTTGCGGCCGGGCAGCAAGTCAAAATTGACATCCTGCACGCCAACTGCACGGCCTTCATGATTGAAACCCACATTGCGAAATTCGACATGCCCAGTCGGCTTCGACAATGGCATCGCATCTGGCGCATCCGCCACTTCGGTTTTCATGGCGAGCAGCCCGTAGAGCTTTTCGAGGTCCACCGCGCCTTGCTTGATCTCGCGCCAGGCCCAGCCGAGAATATTCAGCGGCGCGTATAGTGACAGCAGCATCAGCATGACGGCCGTCAGGTCGCCGACCAACATGGTTCCCTGAATGACATTCCAGGCCGACAGGACGAGCACCGCCAACAAGCCTGCATTCATTACCACCGCTTGCGTTGCGTTCAGGACGTACATGGACCGGACAGCATCGACATACCGATGATTGTAATTGCGCATCGCGTCGTTGAACCGGCCGGTTTCGCGGCGTTCAGCAGCGAAAGCCTTCACGGTTTCGAAATTGGTCAGAATGTCGACGGAGGTCGCCCGGAAATGGGTGTCGGCTTCATTCATCCGGCGGCGCTGACGCACGCGCCATTCGGTGATGATTACTGTGGCGATGACATAGATGATGATCGTAAAGACCGCGATCAGTGACAGGCGGTAATCATAAGCGACGCCGAGCGCGATAGAGGCGAGCACCAGCCGCACGAAGGTCGGCCCTATATTGAAGGCGAGAAAGCGAATCAAATAATCGATGGCACTCGCACCGCGCTCAATGACTCGATTGAGCGCGCCGGTCCGCCGAGTCTGATGGAAGTTCAGCGAAAGAGATTGCGCATGGCCAAACGCATCCACGCTGGCGACGCGTTGTGCGTCCTGACTAACGGGAGAAAACAGCCAGTCACGCACCTGTGGCATGGCCGCAGCAAGAAAACGGACGCCGATCCCGATCGCGAGCCAATATGCAGCCGCGCCGAAGGCTGCCGCTTCGCCACCTTCCGGAACCGCGCGGTTGATTGCATGACCTAGCAGCAGGGGTGAAATCACCTCCAAAACCGAAGCGGCGAGTGTGATCAAGATTGCGATCACCATGATTGGCCGCCATTTCGACAGTTCCGGACGCGCGAGCAGCTTCAGGATTCGCAGAATGGAGACGCCGATCCCGCCATCAGCGCTTTCGATCTTGTCATGGTCAGCGGCGGCAGCGTGAGGATTCGTCATCGCCCGCATATGGGAACAAAATGACAGATCAGCAAACCCTGCATGTTGCGCCGAACAGCGAAACGTCCTGAAATTGTTACTGGTCGAGGAATACGAGGCCCCATATAGGGCAACGGCACGCCTCGCTGAGGCAAGTTTGAAAGGCGAACCCCGCATGACGAATATCAAATCCATCTGCGTTTATTGCGGCGCGTCCGACGATGTTCAGCCGGGCTATATCAAGCTGGCCGAAGAATTGGGCCGCGAACTGGCCAAACGCGATATCCGCCTCGTCTATGGCGGCGGTGGCGTTGGCCTGATGGGGGCGTGCGCGCGATCAGCCCACGAATCCGCAGGCGATGTGCTGGGCATCATGCCGCGCTTCCTGCTCAACAAGGAACGGATCTACGAGGATGTTGAGCACCGTATCGTCGACGATATGCACACCCGCAAGCAAATGATGTTTGATGAATCTGATGCCTTCATCGTTTTGCCAGGCGGGATCGGAACGCTGGAAGAGGCGGTCGAAATCTTGTCTTGGGCACGCCTCGGCCTGCATGCCAAGCCAATGGCCTTCCTTGACGAAGACGGCTTCTGGTCGCCCTTTTTCGAACTGATGGAACATATCATCGACGGCAAGTTCACACCGGAAGGTTTCCGTGCATCACTGGTTCACAGCGATACGCCACAACAAGCCATCGACGCGCTGATGGACAAGGTTATCGTCCTGGACAATTAGGCCGGGGACAGGCGTTCAGCCCTGAAAGCCCGGAACATCCTCAATCGGTTTCTTGTTGAGATCCATGCCCAACGCCAGAACGATGGTCGAGGCGATGAAGATGGACGAGTACGTCCCGATAAATACGCCCCAGATCAACGCGAAGCTCATGCCGCGCAGGACTGGACCGCCCAGAAAGAAGATCGCCATCAAAGCCAACAGGGTCGTGCCAGAGGTGAGCAAGGTCCGTGATAGCGTGCCATTCAGCGCAAGGTCGATGACCTCCTTGTCGGCCATCTTCTTGTACTTGCGCTTCTCTTCACGCACCCGGTCAAACACAACGACCGTGTCGTTCATCGAGTAACCAATGATTGTCAGCAGGGCCGCAATAGTGGTTAGGTTGAATTCCATCTGAAGGAACGCAAACACGCCGAGCGTGATGATCACGTCATGTGCGAGCGCCGCCACGGCGCCGACCGAGAACTGCCACTCGAACCGGAACCAGATATAGACCAGCATCAGCGCAAGGGCTGCAATCAGCGCCGTGATCCCGTCCCTAAACAATTCCTGCGAAACCTTGGGGCCAACCGAGTCGTTGCGGAGTATCTGCTCGTCAGTTATGCCCAGCGCCTCTTTCAGCGTTTCTGTCACCAGTTCGTTGGTCGCACCCGTCGCGCGTTCGGCCTGGTCGCTGGCAGAGAGCGCCTGAAATTCTTCCCCGAGAATGGACGCATCTGCTTCGCCGTATTTCACGACCACGATACTGCGCGCATCGGTACCGACCGCACTGTTCACATCAGCGTTGAGCGGCATTGCCTGACGCACACCTTCCACGGTGATCGTGTCCGTTTGCTCCAACTCCATCACTGTACCGCCTGCAAAGTCGACGCCGAAGTTCAGCCCCCGCGTCGCGAGGAAGAAGATGGAGGATGCAATCAGCAATGCTGAGACAACTGCGCCAATAAGGCGAAGGTTCATGAAGCTCAGATTGGTCTTTTGGGGCCAGTATTTGAGTAGCATATCGTATCTCCTCCGGGCCTAGACCGCGAGCTTCTTGGGACGGAAGGTCTTCAACCACATGACCGTGAACCAGCGGGTCACGACAAAGGCGGTGAACACCGACGTGACGATACCGATGGCCAGCGTCACAGCGAAGCCTTTCACCGGTCCTGAACCGAGCAGGTAGAGAATGATGGCGGCGATCAGGGTTGTAACGTTCGCATCGAGAATGGTCGAAAAGGCACGTTCATACCCGGCCTGAACGGCCGTGAGGGGAGAGCGCCCATTGCGTTGTTCTTCGCGGATACGTTCAAACACGAGCACGTTGGCGTCGACCGCCATACCGATGGTCAGAATGATGCCTGCGATACCCGGCAGGGTCAGCGTAGCGCCGAGCCCAGAGAGCGCCCCAAGAATCAGAACGATGTTCGCCGCAAGCGAGCCAACGGCAAAACCTCCCATCAGGCCATAAGCAATGATCATGAAGATCGCCACAAGCGCGAGGCCGATCATGGATGCACGTGTACCGGCGCGAATGGAGTCATGCCCCAGCGTGGCGCTGACCGTGCGCTGATCCAGGAATTGGACCTTGGCTGGCATTTCACCAGCCTCGATGATCGCGGCAAGGTCCTGGGCCTCTTCCTGCGTGAAATCACCCGTGATGCGAACGTTGCCGCCAGGGATCGGTTCATTGATGCGCGGCGCTGACATGATCACATCATCCAAAACAATCGCAAAAAGCTTGCCGGAATTGTTGCGGGTCGTGTCGTAGAATTTCCGGGCGCCATTGCTGTTGAGGCGGAACGTAATCTGTGGCCGGTTACCTTCGTCAAAACCTTGCGCTGCGTTGGCAATATCTGCGCCGGTCACTTCCGGAATGTTCCGCACGAGCAGCGCCCCGGTCGTCGGCCCTTCCAGCAAGCGATAGCCCGCGCGCGCCACGCCTGCCTGCGCCGAGGTGATCGCGGATGGGCTGTCATCAACAAGATTGAACGTCATCTTGCCGTCACGGCTGAGCAAATCCTTCAAGCGTTGCGGGTCGGGCTCGCCTGGCGCCTCAAGAATGATCCGGTCATTGCCCTGCGGCGTGATCGAGATTTCGGAAACACCGTCGGGATCGACGCGGCGACGAACGATGGTCATCGTCTTGCCCAGCGCGTCTTTCATCAATGCTTCTTCTGATGCGGCGGGAACCGTGACGAGAATCCGGTCTGTGCCGAGCTGTTCGATTTCGTACGTCTTCGCGCCGCCAATCGCGCCTTCCACATTGCCGTTCAGCTTGCGCATACGACGGAGCGCCTCGTCCATCGGGAAGTTGCCTTCGGTGTCAGGACGCGTCAGCGTGATCTCCAGTTGGCGCCCCTTCACGTCTGGCAGATGGCCAATACGCTCGGACGGCGTCACATTGGTAAACGCGCTGCGCACATCACCGGCAAACACTTCCAGACGGTTGGCAATCACCTCGTCTGGATTGATTTCCATCATCAGGTAGACGCCGCCCTGAAGGTCTAGGCCGAGATTAACGCCCTTTTTGGGCATAAAACCCGGCGCATCATCCATGTTCACGACATTCGGCAGCGCCATGACGACACCCCATGCCAGTGTCAGAAGAACAAGCGCGACCTTCCAAGGTGGAAACTGAAGCATGCGGAATTCCTTGTCATGCGAAGGGCCGCAAGCGGGCCCTGCAGGCCCTTAATCGTTGGCGGCAACAGGCTGGTTCTTGCCACGAACGTCGATCACCATCTGCTTGATGATCTGGACGCGAACGCCTTCGGCCAGTTCGACCGTGACTTCCTCGTCGCCCGCCTTGGTCACCTTGCCGACGATGCCGCCGGACGTGACGATCGTATCGCCCTTCTTGATATTCTCGATCAGGGCCTTGTGCTTCTTCGCGCGCTGTTGCTGCGGGCGGATCAGCAGGAAGTAAAAGATCAGGATCAACGGCAGGAACAAGAGCACCTGGCTCATGATGCTCGGACCCGACGCGCTTGGCGCGGCCTGCGCCAAGGCCGGCAGTGTTACAATGGCGGCGCCTGCGGTCAGCGTGGCAAGTCTGGTCAGCATTTGGTTCTCTCCCATAGACCCCTGAAAATGTGTTGCTCCTATAGCTGTGGGCAGTTGCATTGGCAAACAAGCCCTGCAGATGAAACCACTGCAACTATAGCGCCTGGGAACATCCCGGCACTATAGGCGCCAACTCATGCGACAGGCTGAACCATTCAGTCGTGCCGTCGCGCGCCATGCGCGCAATCTGCTGGCGCCCTTCGTGTTGCATCGGTGTGATCACCAATCCGCCAGGCTTGAGCTGGTCGAACAGAGCCTGAGGGATCGCATCCACTTGCCCCGTGATGAGGACGCGGTCATATGGCCCGCGTTCAGCCCAGCCGAGCAGGCCATCGCCGTAGCGCACCGCAAGATTGTCGAGGCCAAGGCTCACAATCCGTTGGCGCGCATGATCGGTCAGCTTGTTGTACCGCTCGACGCCAAACACATCCGCGGCAAGCTGACCGGCCAATGCGGCGATATATCCAGACCCCATGCCAATCACCAGAAGACGCGCCTTGCGCTCGCTGCCGAGGCCCAGCGCCTGAAGCAATTGCCCGGTCGCTGCCGGGCGCGGGATTGTCTGGCCGCACGGGATGGGCACCACGCAGTCAGCAAAGGCAAGGTCTTTCAGGGCGGGATCATCGACAAAGGCTCCCCGGTCGACCGTTTCCATCGCTCTCAGCACGCCATCATCCGTGACCCCCTCCTGACGCAAGCGCAGGACAAGTCGGGCGGCACGGAATGGATCGGTGATCAGGTCTTCCATAGCTCCCGCAGGGTCCGGAGGAATACTTCATGCGTCAAGTCCACATGAAGCGGGGAGATGGAGACATAGCCGTCATAGATCGCCCGCAAATCGGTGCCAGCATCCGGTTTGGAGAGTTTGCCCTTGTACCCGATCCAGTAATAATCATTGCCCCGCAGGTCTTCGCGGCGGTCGGTATGGATGATCGATTCGTCGCGGAAGCCCTGACGGGTGATCTGGATGCCCTTCACCTCATCGGGCTCAACATCCGGGAAGTTCACGTTCATCACCGCGTCACCGGGCCAGCCATGCTCGATCAGCGGCTTGATCGCCTTGCTGCCCCAGGCCCGGGCGGTGTCCCAAGGCAGGGAGCCGCGCTCCCGGAAGCTCTGCGACTGGCTGAGTGCGATGGACGGAATGCCGAGCTGCATGCCGAACAGCGCCGCCGCGATCGTGCCGGAGAAGCTGGTATCCTCGGCAATGTTCTGGCCGCGATTGACGCCGGACAGCACAAGGTCCGGCTTCTCTGGCATCAAATTGTGCGTCGCCAGCAGGACGCAGTCGGACGGCGTGCCCGCCACGGCCCAGGCCTTGTCGCCCACTTCGCGCGTACGGACCGGATGGGTCAGCGAAATGGCGCGGCCCTTGCCGGACTGTTCCTCTTCCGGCGCAGCGATCCAGACATCGTCAGAGATTTCCCGCGCAATGTCTTCCAGCACCGAAAGGCCTGGGGCGTTGATGCCGTCATCATTTGTGAGGAGGATTCTCATGCCGAAATCACCTTCAGCCCGCCCATGTATCCGCGCAGCGCCTCCGGCACGGTGATGGAGCCGTCTTCGTTCTGGTAGTTCTCGAGGATGGCCACCAGCGTGCGGCCGACCGCGAGGCCGGAGCCGTTCAGCGTGTGGACGAATTCAGGCTTCGCGCCCGCTTCCGGGCGGTAGCGCGCGCTCATGCGGCGGGCCTGATAGTCGCCGCAATAGGAGCAGGAACTGATTTCGCGATACGTGTCCTGGCTCGGCAACCAGACTTCGAGGTCATAGGTCTTGCGCGCCCCTGCCCCCATATCGCCTGCGCAGAGCAGCATCCGGCGGAATGGCAGGTCGAGCTTTTTCAGGATCGCCTCGGCGCATTCGGTCATGCGCTCAAGTTCGGCCAGTCCCTCTTCCTCATTCGCGACGACAGAGACCATCTCGACCTTGTTGAACTGGTGCAAACGGATCATGCCCTTCGTGTCGCGGCCTGCGCTGCCTGCTTCCGAGCGGAAGCACGGCGTGTGGGCGGTAAAGCGCTTTGGCAGCTCGCCCGGCTCAATGATGCTTTCACGGACAATGTTTGTAAGTGGAACTTCTGCGGTGGGGATGAGGTAGTGAGAAGTGTCGCGATCAACCCACTCTGGCTTCAACCCTAGATCCTCTCTTTGGAGGGCTTTAGTAAGCTCGCCAGCGCGCTCCAATCTCGTAGATTGTTCGTAACCTGCCGCATCTAGCTGCTCAGCAAGGCGCTTTTCAAGCGGAGTGTTCGCGTTACCTTGGAGCGCATTCATGAATGCAATCATCGAAGACTTCATGCCTTCAACAAATTCTTCTCGAATGTTGGGATTTTCAGTTTTGAATAGGTCTTCCTTGAACTTAGGCAACTGCCCAGTTCCAACCAAGGCCTGATCCTTCACGAGCACCGGCGGGGAGCATTCCGTGTACCCATGCTCTTCGGTCTGCACGTCCAGCATGAAGGCGGCGAGTGCGCGTTCGAAGCGCGCGAGCTTGCCCTTGAGCAGCACAAAGCGCGCGCCGCTCATCTTGGCGGCCGTCTCAAAATCCATCATGCCGAGGGCTTCGCCGAGATCGGCATGGTCTTTCACCTCGAAATCATAGGATTTCGGCTCGCCCCAGCGGGCCTTTTCGACATTGCCATCCTCGTCCTGGCCTTCGGGCACCTCGGCCAGCGGAATGTTCGGCAGGCCATAGAGCAAATCGTCGAGCAGCTTGCGGGCGGCTTCTTCCTGCTCGCCGGCAGCCTCGATCGTATCCTTGGCGTCGGCGACGATCTTGCGCAGGCGCTCGAACTCCGCCTCATCACCCGAGGCTTTGGCCCGGCCGATAAGCTTGGAGGTCTCATTGCGCAGCTTTTCCGCTTCCTGCTTGTCGGTCACAGCCGTGCGCAGGGCCGCGTCATGCGCGTGAATATCGTCCACCACATTGCCAAGCTCCGGCTTCTTCCGGTTCCAGGCGGCGCGGAAAGCCTCGGGGTTTTCGCGGATGGCGCGGATGTCGAACATTTCTGATGGTCCTGTGTGGTCAGTCGGTCATTGCTCTAATCCGCGCCGGGCCTGCCTGCAACCGGGGGATATGCTTAGTCATTTTGGGAATCAGACCTTGGGGCCGCGTCCTGCGCGTGCGCTTGGGCCTGCTCGGGGAAATCGAAGGGCGACTTCTTACTCCCTCGCAGCATCCTCTTCGGCCTGCTTTTTCTCGATCAGTTTCACGCACCAGATAGAGATTTCGTAGAGCATCAGGACTGGAACGGTCAGCAGGATCTGCGAAATCACATCCGGCGGGGTGAAAAAGGCCGCGAAGCAGAGAATGCCGACAATGGCATATTTCCGACCCTTGGCGAGCGCGTCAGAAGAAACGATCCCGATCCGCCCCAGCAGGCTGAGGATCACCGGCAGCTGGAACGACAGGCCAAAGGCCAGCATCAACGCCATTACCAGCGAGAGATACTCCGATACGCGGGGCAATAATTTGATGGTTGCGACCGTGCTGTCGATATTCTCCTGCGACACCGAGAACCGCGCCAGCATGGGCAGCATCAGGAAATAGACAAACGCCGCGCCGAGCGTGAACAGCAAGGGTGCAAAGACCAGATACGGCCAGAAGGCCCCGCGCTCATTCTTGTAAAGGCCCGGTGCCACGAACTGGTAGACCTGCCAGGCGATAAACGGGAAGGACAGGAAAATGCCGGCGAATACGGCGAGTTTCAGCTTGGCAAAGAAGAACTCCATCGGGCCAGTAAAGATCAACTCCAGCGGCGCCCCGCGAATGCCTTCGGCCACGCGCGCAAATGGCGCCAGCAGGAAGTCATAGATCGGCTCGGCGAAGAAGAAGCAGACAATCGAGGCGACCGACAGCGCCAGCAAAGCCTTGATCAGGCGCGCGCGCAGCTCGACCAGATGCTCCAGCAGCGGAGCCCGGCTCGCCTCGACTTCATCATCGGTGAAGTCTGGCTGTTCGTCCTTCGGCGGCACGTGGGTCACGCAGCATCATCCCCGGTTTTCGGCGAGGCCGGTGGTGTTGCTGGCTCGGAATTCGGCTCAGACACTGTTTCCACTGCTGGCGCGGCGGGTTTGGGCGGCGGGCTCTTTTCCATGACCGCAGAATTCACATCCGCCTCAAAGGCGGCCAAATCGTCCTGCGCCTTCTGCATCGTGTTGTCTTTCTTCAGATCTTCGATCTCCTTGCGGAGTTCGTCGAGTTCGCTCTGGCGGGCAATATCTTCGAAGGCTGCCTGGAATTCACGTGCCATGGCGCGGCCCTTGCCGACGAACTGGCCAACCCGGCGCATCATCATCGGCAGATCCTTGGGACCGACAATGATCAGCGCCGCAAGGCCCAACAACAGGAGTTCGGAAAACCCGATTCCGGGCAGCATGCTAAGCGCCCTCCACTCGGCAGCTTATGACGAGGCCTTCGTCTCGTCTTTCTTTGGGGTAACATTGACCATGTCGTCATTGTCGACGGATTTGGTCTCTTCCTCATCCTTCAGGCCCTTGCGAAAGGCCCCGATACCCTTGGCCATATCGCCCATGATGGAGGAGATGCGACCACGACCACCGAACAGAAGGAGGGCAACGACCACGACGATCAGCAATTGAATCCAGCTTGGCGACATGCCTCTCTCCTTCAAGAATTCCCTGAATATATACAGCAGCTCACGCTGGAACAATGGAACGAAGCTGCTAAAGAACAGCCATGCGTATCGCCACATGGAATGTCAACTCGATCAAGGCACGCCTTCCCACAGTGTTGGAAGTGCTCGATGCCATCAATTGCGATGTCGTCTGCCTTCAGGAAATCAAGTGCGAGACCGACGCGTTTCCCTATCTCGAACTGGAAGAACGCGGCTGGAACTGCGCCGTGCTGGGGCAGAAAAGCTATAATGGGGTCGCCCTGCTCTCCAAGCATGAGATTGAAGACGTGACCAAAGGGTTGCCAACGATCGAAGACGAACAGGCGCGCTATATCGAGGCGCTGATCCTCAGCGACACCCCAATCCGTGTGGGCGGTCTATACCTGCCGAATGGAAACCCTGCCCCCGGCCCGAAGTATGACTACAAGATGGAATGGATGGACGCGCTGGAGCAACATGCGCGTGAGCTGCTGAAGTTGGACGAAGCCTTTGTCCTCTGCGGCGACTATAATTGCATCCCCACACCCGAGGATTGCTGGGACGAAACCGTCTGGCAGGACGACGCACTCGCCCTGCCCCAGACGCGCGCTGACTTCCGAAAACTGAAATATCTGGGTCTGGCGGATTCTTTTGAACTGACCGATAATCGTGCACACCAGTACACGTTCTGGGATTATCAGGGCGGCGCTTTCAAAAAGGATCACGGCATCCGGATCGACCATCTGCTCTGCTCGCCTCAGGCTTGCGACAGGCTCCAATCGGTAGAGATCTATCGCAAGGCCCGCGAGCTCGAGAAGCCATCAGACCATGTGCCGGTCATCGGCGTCTTCGAAGACTAGCGCCTATTTCGCACGGTCAATGTCGTCGGCCCAGGCCGCCAGCCAGAACGTTGCAGCCTGCCAGTTGATCGCCACTTCGTTCAGCTCATACGCGTCTACGTGGTCGGCGTAGCAGGTCTGGGCCTGGCATTCGTCAATAATGGCCCTGGAAACCGGACCAGCAGGATTGGTGTTGTTCGGTCCACCCGACACAGCGCCCGGAGGCGGAAGCGGGAATCCCCGATACTGTGCGCCGGCCCAATGACGGTGATGCGGAGCCTTGAAGGCATTCTCCCCATGGCCGGAAATGTACGAGATATCGCGGGGGTTCCGGCCAAGGATGTAATCCAACAGGTCCAACGCGCCATCGCGATACTGAACGTTGCCGGTCATGTCGTAGGCAGTGCCAAGAATAAGACCGCGATTGGCCAGAGTTCCAACCGATCCCCACGGCCAGACACCGCGATTGAGGGGGATCTGGTATCCTTCAAACCGAATTTGAGTGAGGTACGCATCTGCCGTCTGCAGCAAACCTTCAGCCGCTTCATCCCGCAGGAATTCGTCCGGAGCAACACGCGCCAACGACAGAATACCGAGGCCCATCGTGTCGCCCCAGTTGGGTTCCTGAAGGCCGCTGACTGGCCATGCGTCCAGCTCGCCCTGATAGGTCTTCAGGTCATCGGCATAGGCGGTTTCGCCTGTAGTGACGTACATTTCAGCGGCGGCCCAATAGAACTCACCTCGAATATCAGTCGAGCCGTAGGGCCCTGTGCCGGGGAAATTTCCATAGGCATATGCATCTGGAATCCGCTGCGCCGCGGCATAGGCGCGCTTGGCTGCCGCGAGGCATTTGTCGGCATACGCATCATCGACGCCGCGGAACACACGGGCACACTGCGCGCCAACGGCCGCCACATGCAGGGTCGCCGCCGTGGAGGGTGCGAACAGGGCACGGGGGCCAGTGTTTTTGTGAGGCATCATCGGCAGCGATGGCCACTCGGTATTACCTGATTTGTGATGCACCATACCGGATACATCCGTCATCTTCGGTGCCTTGGTCTGCCACTTGCCTTTCATGTTGCCCTGGACAATGGCGGCTTCTGCGCCGTCAGGCGCCTGCATGGCGAGCATGTAGTCGAGATTGTAGCGCGCCTCATCCAACAGGTCATTCAGGCCGTTACCGGATTCCGGAATGTTCGTCGCGCCATCCTCAAATCCGGATGTGCCGCGCTCATAGGCATTCAGCAACGTCCAGACGCTGATGCCGCTATTCACCACATATTTGCTCTGGTCACCGGCATCATACCACCCGCCGGAGACATCCAGCGTATAGTCACAGCGGGGCCAGCTGATCTTGTACATGTCCTTGCCATGGAAACAGGTCAGCACTTCTTTTTCGTGTCCGGCCGGACGCGCCCACTGCTCGCCGCCAGCATGCTCGGATTCAATCGGAACGCCGGCACGGTTGTGGTAGAAGTATCTCAACGTATCGTATTTGAGGTCGCGGAAGATATCTTCCGAAACGTCAAATGGATGGCTCTTTCCAACACCCTCCACAACCAGCACGAGGTTGGTCGCTGGCGTGCGTAGTCCGCTGGTCACAACCAGTTGGACGTTGGCGCCGGAGCCGCTGTCAAATCCGTAGGGAATTGTGCGCCCCTGCTCGACCACAACCCCATTCGGCGCAACGATCTGCCATTCAAGGGTTTCGGTGAGATCGGTTTCGGCGACGCCGACAAAATTATATCCGGGGCGAATGCCGGTCTGGGTCGCACGAACCGGCCCGCGCGGCGCGTTGAACGCTGCCAGATATTCCTGCTGTTTCGGCGTCACCACGCTGGCGCCGCTGGCCATGCCAGCTTCCTCAGGCACGGGAACCGACGAACACCCGGCCAACAGTGCGGCCGATGCCATCGCGGCCAGACTTGCTTTGCGGAGGTTGAACATAAGTTTCTTCCCTTTACTGCGCCTTCTTTGGGCTTCAGCTTGCAATAATAGGGCCAAACAACCTCGATCGCGAGACCTAAATAGGGTCGGTGAAGTCAGTTCACCGAGCCATAATCCGCGCCCGCCTCGCTGAAATAGGCACGCCAGAACGCCTTAACGTCGGCCATGGGCAGGTCATAGATCTGACGTGGCACGATACGGGCAACGACATCGACGTTTTCCAGAGCCGGACTCATCTTGGCCAGATCTGAGTCCAGATAGGCCTCATAATCGGCACCGAGGCGGTAGAAGCTGAACCCTTCCGAATGCTGCATCAGGTCGGAGACCAGCACGATCCGGCGATTGGTTTCACCAGCCTGGAAATCGGCGCGGTCGGCGATCGAGTACACAGCTTCAACGAGCGGAGAACTCGGCTGGCGCGTGTCAGTCAGTGCTGACTCAACATTCTCCAGAAGTGGCGCATAGAACTGGGTCTGCCAGGTTTGCTCGATCATTTTCGGGTTCTGGAAGATCGGGTTGGCCTCTGCAGCGCTCCCCGACGAACACGCATAGTAAACAAGCTTTGGATCATAAGGGCTTGCCGCGTTCGGCGTCATGACCGTCAAACGTCCGTATTTGGGCAGGGCGCGGGCTTCAGCGTCCACGAACTCATAGACCCAATCCAGATCATTCGGATTGAACGGGTCTGACTGGTCGATCAGGATGATCGTATGGGCCGGGTCCTTGCGGTCCATACGGCAGCTGGAATCAGCCATCAGGGATGGCGGCTGGTTGAACGCCACAACGGCGAACAAGGCAAATACGACACCCAGCATCAGCGCAATCATTCCACGCCAGAACCATGGGCCTTTGTCACTTCTGCGACGTGGCATCCCTTATGTCTCCTTCTAGGCCCGGCGAGCCTGGTCCACGGGAACATGCGTAGATCCCTTGGCCTCGCGGACTTTGCCGATTTCGTCAGCAACTTTCTTCTCGATTGAGGACAGGCCTTTCTGGACCTGCTGGATGTGCTGTTCAAGCCATTCGCGGGTCTGGTTCAGCGCTTTGATATTGTTGTCAATCGCTGCAATCGCCTTGTTCGCCTGATCCCGCTCCTTGGAATAGTCAAACGGCGGCAATTGTGGTGTGACGATTTCACTAAAGTATTCCGGGCACGGGGCCTGATCACCCAGACGGTCACGATTGGCGTTGCGCGCGCGGCGATGGGCCTGACGATAGGCGACTTTCAGGCTGCGCTCCTGATCGGCGGCGCGCGCTGCAATCGCAGACGCATAATCGCGGCGGGTTTCGAGCAGGTTCATGGCCTTCTCGATCTCACGCTTGGCTGAGACGTGGCGGGATTGCTGAGTTTCAAACCACAGACGGCAGCTAGAGAAATAATCGGACAGATCGTCCCGCACGCCATTACGAACTTCCTGGCGACGCTCATAGGCGCGGCGCTCCTTGCGCCAGACGCGGCCATAGCCAGGGTAGCGATCGGAAATACGGTCATAGCCTTCATAGACAGCCAGCCCGAACACAGCGAGCCCCATGAAGAGCAGGCCAAGGGCGAGGAAGCTTTCCAGGCCAAAGATGTTCGGGAACATCGACATGACGACGTCGCCGGGCGCAATCGAGAACATTGAGAAGGTTCCGAGCGTCCCCGCCTCTGTCGCCGCAAGCAGTCCCGTTTCGACCGCGTCGCGAAAATGCGCGACAAAGAAATTGAGGAAGATGCCGGCCAGGACGAAGACCATCGCGATGGTACCGCCCATGATCTTCGCCGGAAGCGCCGGATGGTTCAGATAGCGCAGGCCAAAAAAGCCTGCGATCACGCCGAACACGACATTTACCGAAGACACGCCAAAGGCAATCATCAGGCCGCCCATCAGGCCATTGGCCTGCGCGTCCTTGAACAGAAGTGCGTTGAAACCGCCCTCAAGGATCATGATGAAGATCAGGATCGCAACGGCTTGCTCGATGTTCTTCTTGATGTCCGGCGTGCGATCCCCGATCCGGTCTCCATGACGCAGCTTGAATTGCTGAAGCTCGATGATTGCCGCCGAATGCGTCTCCTTCGCATCATGCACATCGTCCAGCTCGTAGTGACGGTATTCATTCTCTTCGGACTTGATCGCCTCGCGCAGCTGATCCGGATAAATATCTATCGGCGTATAGTCGCTGATATAATTGCGCACCGACGCCGCTGTCGTGGTCAGCCATGTCCCGAGACCGCGGCGCACATCTTCTGCGCGTTCAGCGATCTGCTGCTCGCATTCACTCCACTGATCAGGGGTCGACGCATCCGACGCCGGAAGGCCGTCGCGGCCGTCCTTCTTAGCCGTAACCTTCGTGAACTGGCGATTCAGCCCCAGATACCCTTGGGCGCGCTTGCCCTTCAGCCCATGATCGGAAAGGTCGTTGCGGATTTCCAGCGGCTTGACTTTGCTCTGGCAACCAACATCTGCGCCCCAGCGCACAGCATTTTTCGACATGCTACATCCTCTTAACAGCTCAAGGCTTTTCATTAACTTTCGCGAGGATGGGCTGCCTTGGTTACTGAAGCGTGAAAGCTGAAGCAGGAAGTGCGGATCGTAATGTTTTTTAAGTGCGTTGGCGCTTGCGGCCCAGCTCACGAAAATGTAACAGAATAACCATGCGCGCCCGGCAGTCTCATACACACCGTTTGGCATTCCTCGCAGCCCTGTTCGTTTTCGTTCAGGCGCTCGCCCTGGGGCATGCCGCGGCGCATGCCGACCAGCCGCACAATCACTATGGGGTTACTTGCGACCTGACTGCTGTGGCGAGCATTCAAATCGTACTGCCGGATGTGCCGGCCAGTCCGTATATTTACGCAATCGAAACCGAGGTCACCGAGCCGCAATTCTCGCAGCCAACATGGACTCGGCCACCCGGCCGCGCTCCACCGCCGCGAAGTCCGCCTTCCCTTCAGCAATAGCGACCAATTCTGCCGCCTTCGGGTGGCATTCCCTATTGTCTGAAGGACTTCCCGGAACATGAAATCCCATATCTCCCGCCGCGTCGTTGCGGCATCGCTTATGCTGGGCGCAAGCCCCCTTGCTTTCGCTCAGGACGCCCCCGAGACGCTTGATACGGTCATTGTGACCGGCGTCGGCCCTCAACGGGACACCGACGAAATGGTCGGCAACGTCACCGCGATCAATCGCGGAGAAATCATCGAAAAGCTCTCCGGCACACTCGGCGACACACTGGCTGGAGAAGCCGGTGTGTCCACGACCTTTTTCGGACAAGGCGCGAGCCGTCCGGTCCTGCGGGGGCTTGGCGCTGAGCGCGTCTTGGTTCTGACGAATGGAATCGGCGCGCTCGATGCCTCTGCCGCCTCGCCGGACCATCAGGTCGCAACTGACGGTATCGACGCCGAGAAGATTGAAATCCTGCGCGGTCCGGCGGCTTTGGCCTATGGCGGCCAGGCAATTGGCGGCGTCGTCAATGTCATTGACGGCCTGATTGTTGAAAGCCTGCCGGATGAACCGGTATCATTTGAGGGCTTCGCCGCGAACAATAGTGTGAATGAAGGTACAGAGGCGGGCGGAAAGGCACGCTTTGCGACGGGCCCGCTTGTGCTGACACTATCAGCCTCTGCACGTGACTTTGGCGACTACGATATTCCGGGCTTTGCCGAATCTTCTGCTGCACGCGCAGCTGAAGAAGCCGAGCATGAAGAAGAGAGCGAAGAGGAACACGAAGACCACGAGGAGCATGAAGAAGTCCGCGACACGATGGAAAACTCCTTCCTTCAGTCTGAAACCTACTCAGCCGGCATCTCGTGGGTTGGCGACGACGCATTCCTCGGCTTCGCGCTGCGTCAGCAAATGTCGAGCTATGGCATCTCAGGCCACGAACATGATGAGCATGAGGAAGAAGAGCACGACGATGAGGACCATGAGGAGGAGGAAGGCCACGAGGAAGAATCCCCGTTTATCGATCTGGAACAGACCCGTTATGATATTCGGGGTGGCGCGAAGCTGGATGCGGGCCCTCTGACCCGTATCTCGGGGAATTTGTCCTATGCTGACTATGAGCATGTCGAGTTCGAAGGCCCAGGCGAACCCGGAACGAAGTTCACGACGGAGGGGACGGAAGGACGCTTGGAGCTCGGTCATCAATTTGGTGAGATTGAGGGTGCAGCCGGTATCCAATTCCTCGATAAGGACTTCAGCGCAGATGGGGACGAAGCCTTCCTGACTCCCACTTCAACGAAGACGTTCGGTGCCTTCGTGTTCGAGACCTTGCAATTGGACGATTATTCAGTTCTGGAAGGGGGGCTTCGCTTCGACAGTACAGAGCTCGACAATGATGTTCAGGGCGAACGGAGCTTCGATCTGTTCAGCGCATCCGCTGGTGGCCACAGGCATGTGGCATCAGGCTGGTGGATCGGCGGTCAGGTCAGCTATACTGAGCGCGCACCAAATGAAAGCGAACTGTTCGCTGATGGTCCACACCTTGCGACGAGCCAGTATCAAATCGGTGACTCCTCACTCGACAAGGAGAAAGGCACGAATATCGAAGCCTCGCTCCGCTGGGAAAATGATCTCTTCAGCATCAGCGGCAACGTTTTTCATGCGGACTTCGACGGCTTCATCTATCTGACGCCGGGCGTCGCGATAGAAGATGGACTGGAAGTTGATGAGCTGGATGAACTTCCGGTCTTCCTGTTCCAGCAACAGGGCGCGAAGTTCACAGGTGCAGAGATCGAGGCTGAAGCTCGGTTCCCGGAGGGTCTGCTCGGTGCCAGCTGGGTGACCTCGGCCAGCCTGGATATTGTTGAAGGCGAACTGGATGATGGCAACAACGTGCCTTATCTGCCGCCGCTCACACTCCATGCGGCCCTGGACGCTGATTGGGGCCTCTGGTCTGCAGGCTGGACCCTGACGGCGGCAGCCGACCAGGATGATCCAGGTGCAGGTATTCTGCCTACCGATGGCTATGTCACGACGGGCCTGCGCGCGGCGATTGATCTGGCTGAAGCTGGCTTTGGCAAGGATGGCACACAGCTGTTCGTGGAAGGCCGCAACCTGACAGACGAGGAAGTGCGGTATTCGACGTCAGTTCTGAAGGATGCGGTTCCGGCACCGGGCCGCAACATTCGCGTGGGGATCAGGGTCTCATTCTAAAACCGGATCAGGCCTGATTTGCCCAAGCGCAAGTCAGGCCGTTTCCTGCCCAAGAAACGCGGAAAGAATCGCCTGATCCACCACCGTGCGCACATGCAGTGGCTCGAACGGCTTCGGGATCAGATAAGAGGGCTCGTTGTCCTGCCCCTGCAGCAACATTTCCGGATAGGCGGTGATATAGATGACCGGCACTTCGGAATTCATGTTCGCGAAGATTTCCTTCACAGCGTCAATTCCAACGGATCCGTCGGCGAGGCGCAAATCTGACAGGATCAGTCCAAACGTCTGTTCTGCTGCCAATTCGACCGCCTCGGTCTGTGTCGTGGCAATTCCGACGACTTCATGGCCAGCCTCTTTGACGATCTGCGACAATTGATAGGAAATCATCGACTCGTCTTCGATGATCAGGACAGTTGTACTGACCTCATTGGCGATATTTGTTTCCGCTTCCCTGAGCATGTCTTCGATATCGGTTATCGTCACGGCCAGAATTCGGGCGGCTTCCTGGACGGAAAACCCCTCCACAACCGTCAACAACAGCGCGCGCCGCTGAAGTGTGGTCATGGCATTCATGATCTTGGCAATACCAGTCTCGTCGGACAGTTCAGAAACGCTTTTGCTGATCGATTTGTCGAGCTCGGCAAACAGGTCTGCCTTCTGGAACTTGAGGTCGGGAGCGACCGAGATCCGGAAGATCAACGACTCGATCATATCCTCAACAGCTTCGTCGCCGTTCTGCTGTTCTCCCATCAGTCCGCGCGCATACCGCCGCAGATAAGGCAGTTCAGATGATATCAAGTCTGAGAGCATCGCGCTTTCGTCCCCCTTGTTCGATGGCGTCCTAAACTGGACACAACGGTTGGCCAACCCGCCTTAACCATCGTGTTCGGCACAAATGCATAACCGAGCCTTAAGAACAATATATGTCGCAAATTCCCGGCGGCTCCCCTCTCGCGTGTTTTTTCCGTCATCCACTCGCCATTTCTGCAGTGTTTTCAACACAACCCGGATCACAGCGATTGAGTTGTGGGCGCTTCCACAAGCTTGTTGTTCCGAGGCAGCAGGCCCCCACTCAGCGGCGTCCGCGCCTCTCGTTCTACTGCATTTACTACAGGATGAGCCCCACCCACTTGCATCTGCGTCGCGCAGGGGCAAGTTTTAGCAGTTCCAGCTGCCATTCAGGCGCCTGAGAGAGCCGGTTCACTCCCAAAGCGTAAGCCACCAAGAGGTGCGAACGGGCTTATCCTGGAAGGGTCAACACCATTCGATAGCCTTTGGGGCCCGGACCGTTTTCGAACGTCGCGCCGATCTGGCTGGCTGACGCTTTCATGATGCGCTTGCCGAGCCCATTGGCGGATGTCTTGGTGGCGGTCGATTCCGGGCTCGCGTCGCCATTGTCCTCGCAGGTGATTTCGAGCGTGCCGTCCGCCAGGGACTTGCCGGAAATGGCGACATGGCCGGACTGGCCGTCGACAAAGGCGTGCTTGATGGAATTGGCCACGAACTCGCTGACGATAACGGCGATGGAACTGGCCACCGAGGTCGAGATGGCAACCGGCGATGCGTCGCAGGAAATGCTGACATTGTCAGGGGCGGAATCCTGCAGCAGGCTGGCAATCTCCTTGAGGAAGTCATCCATCATGACGGCGTCATCCAGCGGCGAGTCATGCAGCATCTGGTGGAGCGCAGCGGTGGCTTCGATGCGGCGGCCGATGGCGTCAAAGGCGTCAGCCATGTCCTCGCCCCGTTCCGCGCGGCCCTTGTAGACCCGCACGAGCGAGGCGACGGATTGGAGGGAGTTCTTGACGCGGTGATCGATCTCGTTGCGCAGAACTTTCTGCTCCCTCAGCGCGAGGCGCAGATCCAGTTCGCGCATCACCTGGCGGGCAAGTGTGTGAAGGGCAGACTTCTGGAAATCATTCAGCGCATTGGGCTTGTTGTCCAGCACGCAGAGCGTTCCGATTGGCATGCCGTTCTTTGCCTTGAGCAGCGCGCCGGCATAGAAGCGCAAGCCATCTGCGGGCATGCAGAGTTCATTGTCGGCCGTGCGGGGATCCTTGTGGGTGTCGTTGATCTCGACAAAGTCGGAGCTGAGCACGACGTGCGAGCAGATCGAGGTGGCCAGTGGGGTTTCGCGCGCGCCGATGCCGACTTCGGCCTTGAACCATTGGCGTTCTTCATCGATCAGATTGACCACCGAGATCGGCACATTGCAGATTTTCGAGGCCAGTTCCACGATCTCATCGAAGTCCGTCTCGCGCGGCGTATCGAGGATTTCATACTTGCGGAGGGTTTCCAGCCGGAGCGCTTGTTGTGGGTGCGGGGCGGCTTCCATGCAGCAGATATTCCAGTTCGCGTTGCGGGACTGGCACCTACTATAGCCGAAACTTCAAAAAAAACAGCCTTAAGTGCGCCCCGCCGCACCGGGCGGATCGGGGGCCATGCGCCAACAGAGGCGACGCCTGTGAAGGCGCTTGGAAGTCAGGATGGAAATGTCGGGAGGAGAAGGCCGGGTCAGGTGTCCGGCATGGGCAATATCGCGCCGCGCGTGTCCATAACTGGTCCATAAACGGCCCATAAGTGGACGCATCCATCGCGCCATTGTCCCGGCCCTTTCGCGCGGCACGCGGCGGGGCTCGCATCCAGCAATTCCCCGCTCAGCGCGGCATGCAGGGCGCGCGAGGGCTCTGCCCCCGGCAAGGGCGCGCGTTTGCGACCTGACAAATCGTCCGACAGGGCCAGGATGGTCACCCTGCCCCGCGCGTCCACGCCCCACAGCATTTGCGAGCCCGGCCCGCCCGCGCGCCGGAACCATGCCTTCACGCGCTGGATGCGCCAGAAGATCAATGGCCAGACCGGGTAGAGATACCAGGGCAGGTTCTGAATGGGGGAGAACAGCGAGCAGTCCATCACCGCCTATTCTACATCCGTCCACAGAGGGGGAGGATAGGTTTATTTTCGGGGCAATGCCTGCGGCAGGATGGGCTGATTTGAGGGGGGGACAGGATTGCGCTCCGTCAGCTACCAATCTTGTCATCCCGCAAAATCTGCAGGATTCATCCGGGATCCGGATGCGGGCTTGACCGCAACCAGTCATCCTTCGACTTCGCTCAGGATGAGTCCATCAGGCATCGCCCACCCTATAGCGCTCATGCTGAGCGAAGTCGAAGCATCAGCGCGGGCGGATCGGCGCGGCTCAGCCGGAGGTGCGAAACCCCGCCGCGTGGACACGCCTTACATTCGCTGCAATGCGCGCCTATCTGACTCGCATGCCGCTGCGCCATTCCGGGTGCACCTGTCCGGCAAGTCCCTCTGCAATGACTGTTTCTGCCCGGATCGCCGGCGCCCGGTTTCCTGCGCCGCACCAAATGGCGCAAGCCAAAGGAGACCCTCATGGCCAAAGGTCAGAAGAAGTCGAACAAGGAAATCCGCAAACCGAAAGCGGAAAAGCCCAAGACCAATGCGTCGAACCCGACGCTGAAAGCTGACTCCATGCTGGGCGTCGAGAAGAAGAAACGCTGACGCCCTTACCGCAGATTTGAATGCGCGACGGCCGGGCGTATCCCCACGCCTGGCCGCGTGCGCTCAAACGGCTCAGCCGGTGCGGCCATCCACGCGCCAGTCCGGGAAGCGCCGGGCCCTGCCGGCGAACATCAGGCAGACTTCATTGCCCGCCGGGTCGCGCAGCCGTGCCTCGCGCCAGCCCCAGGATACGTCAGTCGGTGGACTGTCAAAGACAAGCCCCTGCGCTTTCAACGCCTCAACATGTGCATCCAGTGCATCGGCGGACGGATGGTCGAAATAGATCACCGTGCCGGAGCGCACAGACGCACTGACCGGCGGGCTGACCGTGTGGAGCGACAGGGTCGCGCCGCTGCCATCCGCGCTCTCGAACCGGGCATAGCGCGGCGGAGCCTCCACAATCTGCACCATGCCAAGCGCCTCATAAAAAGCGACGCTGGCGGAATAATCGAGACAGGGAATGGTAATCTGGTTGAGGATCATGGACGGGCCTTTCATGCACGAAGTTCGTGAGGGGCCTGTCTTGTAGTTGCTCAAGTTAGGGTGAGGTCAAGGATCGAAATTTTGCTTAAGTCAACGAACTACTCAATACGGCATAGTAGCGAGCTACTTCGGGAAAGCCATCATGCAATTCTCGAAAGTCTGACGGCCCAGGCTCGTCTAGTTCGAATTCCTCATACCATCTATCAGATCGAGAGATGAGCACTGGGGGATAGTCAAACTCAAATTGATCTGCCGTGATATCGACTACCAAGCCGTTACGCTCAAGCCATGCATGATAATAGAAGCGGTTAGGGACGGTGAAATTTTTTCCACTTTGATATTTAAATCCACGGATTCCGTTATCCGCCAAAAAGGCCCCAAGAATATATGAGGCCTCTCCGCATGAACCGTTTGGAAACTCTCGGACTCTGATAGGTCGACTTGATGTAGGAGACGCCTCAATTGCGCCTCGCAGCTTTGTAGCCAAGCGCCAAATAGCTTCTAAATCGTCGTCCAAGAGCCCAGCCCCTCGCCTCTAAAGCGGAATATTGTCGTGTTTCTTCCACGGGTTTTCGAGCTGTTTGGTCCGCAGGGCCCGGAGGGATTTGGCGATGCGGCGGCGGGTTGAGTGCGGCATGATGATGTCGTCGATATAGCCCTTGCGCGCGGCGACGTAGGGGTTCGCGAAATTGTCCTCATACATCTTGGTGTGCGCGGCGATCTTTTCCTCGTCGCCCAGGTCTTTGCGGAAGATGATCTCGACCGCGCCTTTGGCGCCCATCACGGCGATCTCGGCCGTCGGCCAGGCATAGTTCACATCGCCGCGCAGATGCTTGGAGCTCATCACGTCATACGCGCCGCCATAGGCCTTGCGGGTGATGACGGTGACCTTGGGCACAGTCGCCTCGGCATAGGCGAACAGAAGTTTCGCGCCATGCTTGATGAGGCCGCCATATTCCTGCTTGGTGCCCGGCATGAAGCCCGGCACGTCCACGAAGGTGACAACCGGAATGTTGAAACAGTCGCAGAAGCGGACAAAGCGCGACGCCTTGCGGGAGGCGTCAATGTCCAGCACGCCGGCCAGCGTCATCGGCTGGTTGGCGACAAAGCCGACCGTGGAGCCCTCAATGCGGCCGAAGCCACAGAGGATGTTGGCGCCGAATTTCGGGCTGATCTCGAAGAAGTCGCCTTCATCGGCCACTTTCTCGATCAGCTCGCGCATGTCGTAGGGCGAGTTCGGGTTGGGCGGGATCAGCGTGTCGAGGCTGTCTTCCACGCGCTCGGCGGAATCATAGACGGTGCGGACCGGCGGGTCTTCGCGGTTCGATCCGGGCAGGAAGTCGATCAGGCGGCGCATCTGGACCAGCGCCTCGATGTCGTTCTCGAACGCGCCATCGACCACGCCGGACTTGGCCGCATGGACGGATGCCCCGCCGAGGGATTCGTGGGTGACTTCCTCGTTCGTCACGGTCTTCACCACGTCCGGGCCGGTGACGTACATGTAGGACGTGTCCTTCACCATGAAGATGAAGTCGGTCAACGCAGGCGAATAGACATCGCCGCCGGCGCACGGGCCCATGATGACGGAGATTTGGGGGATCACGCCGGACGAGAGGACGTTTTCCATGAAGATGTCGGCATAGCCGGCAAGGCTGTCGACGCCTTCCTGGATGCGCGCGCCACCCGCATCGAAGATGCCGACCACTGGCGCGCCATTCATCACGGCGGCCTTCTGGACCTTCACGATCTTGGCGGCATGGGTTTTCGACAGGGAGCCGCCGAAGACGGTGAAGTCTTTCGAGAAGACATAGACGAGGCGGCCATTGATGGTGCCCTGGCCGGTGACAACGCCGTCGCCGGGGATCTTCTGCTCATCCATGCCGAAATCGGAGCACTGATGCTCAACGAACATGTCGTATTCTTCGAAGCTGCCTTCATCCAGCAGCACTTCGATACGCTCCCGCGCGCTGAGCTTGCCTTTGGCGTGCTGGCGTTCGATTCTTGCAGCGCCACCGCCCTGACGGGCCTCTTCGCGTTTGGCTTCCAGCGCTTCGATCACGTCCTTCATGGGGCTCTCCCGGCCTTCTGTTTCTGTTTGCTCCCCCGTGATTATACGGCAGCGCAACAAAGGCAAGTGCGGCGTTAGGCCCTTGAAAACGCAAACGCCCCGGATGTCTGGTCCGGGGCGCCGCGGCAGGGCGATCATTCTGCTCGGCCCGCCGCCAGGGGTGCCGTTGCGTCAGTAGCCGTAGCGGCTGTGGCCGTTCTGGCCGCGATTGCGCGCCTGACCCGTTTGCGGAATACCGTCGAGCCGGGCGACCTGTCCCCGCCTAACGAGACAGGTGACGTCGCGTTCCCGCTCGCGGCGGCGGTTCTCGAATTCCACATCATCAAAGCGGATGCGGAACCCATTCGGGCCGATCTGCTGGATTCTGCGGTCATCATCGAAATCGACATCGTGGAAGCCGGCCCGCCATGCCGTGCGACTGATCGCGGCGCGGCAGGCCTGAACGGCGTTGCGACGCAGCTGGCGTTCCTGCCGGAGCGACTGGCCCCATTGATTGGCGCGATACCGGCCATGACGCCCCGTCGGGGCATTGTGGCCGATTTGGATCGACAGGCCTGTCGCGCCAAGCCGGGTCTCAAGTTGGGCGATGCTGCCCCGGGCCGGGTCGGCCATGGCGGGGGCGGCGATGAGGGCGGACGCAGCAAGGGCAACGGCAGCCACTCGGACATTCATGATTTTCTTCATCATGTGCCGAGCAGACCACGCGCCACAGGAACACGGCCTGAGCGCGGCGTTCATCGCAGGTTTCGCTGCGGTTCATCTTCGTTCAACTGCGGGTGCGCGCTGTTGCGCAGGGCGATCAGCCGAGGCCGACGAGCCAGGTTTCCAGCGCCTTGGCCTCGATCCGGCGCAGCGCCGTGGCGGCCTTGGCTTCATCGTCTTCGCCCCAATGCTGGGCCTGCCAGGCCTCGTCAATGCGGGCGACCTCGAACGCGTCGGTCGCCGTCAGTTCGCCCTCGACCACGGCCATGGCCAGCACAGCAGACCCGTAAAGGCCGCATCCGAACAGAAGGCCTGTCAGGGCGAAATCGTCGAGCCCGAGGGCATAGTTGCGCGCCGCTTCCAGCGAGGCATCTGGCTGGGGCGAGGCAATGATGCCTTCGACCGGCACGAGGATCACGTCCAGCGCCTGCCCGGCCCAGGCGCGAAGTGGGGCCCAATGGGCCTCTTCCAGCTCGGCCAGTTCCTCAGGCTCCTCGGCGATGTGGCAGACCAGATCGGTCTCGCAATAGCGGGCCAGTTCATCCGCCATCTCGTAACGGGTCTCCGGCACACGGTCGATCGCGACATTGGCAAGCCGCGTGAGGTGCATCGACATCAGGTCGATCTCTGCGTCTTGGGCATTCCATTCAGCGGCAACCGCCTTGGCCAGCTTTTCGGTCGGCAGCTTCAAGGCGACGCGCGCAGGCGTCTTGATGGAGCGGCCATCCAGTTCCACGGTCCAGCCGCCGGGAATCTGCTCCGGCTTGGCGCTCTCGTAGAAGCGTTTCGGCTTCGGGGGTTCTTGGGGTTCGGTCTCGTCAGTCATGGCCGGGCATGTACGCTCATGAGGGCGGGTTTCCAAGAGGGGAAGTGCTACAGGGCCGGCTCAAACGCCAGCAGGCTTTTCCGGAGGGTTTCGAACTCATGGTGGATTTCGTGGGCGCCAACTTCTTCGAGTTCGTGCGCCGCGCCAAAGCCCCAGCTGACGCCGTGGGTATAGACGCCGGCGGCGCGGCCCATGGAAATGTCGTGGATCGCATCGCCGATCATGAGGCTTTCATGTGGCGCGCAGCCCAGCGCGCCCATCGCCTGTTCCACCATGTGCGGATGCGGCTTGCCGGGGCCGTCATCAGCGCACCAGACCGTATCAAAGAAATGCTGGATATCGTGTGCCCCAAAAAGGCTTTCGATGCCCTTGTGAGTCTTGCCGGTCGCCATCGCGATCAGCCAGCCTTCCTCGCGCAGCATTTCGAGCGTTTCCAACGCGCCATTATAAAGCGGCTGGGTGAAATCTGGCCTGGCCCGGGCGCGAACCCAGGACTCGCGATAATCATTCACCAGCCGGTCGATCTCGGCGGCATTGGCGTCTGGCGCAAGCTGGCCGCAGGCTTCATGCAGGCTGAGCCCGACAATTCGGCGCGTCGCATCATATTCCGGCGGCGTCAGGGCCGACAGGGTGAAGGCCTCAACCATGATTTCATGAATTGAGGTTCGGCTGTCGACGAGTGTTCCGTCCACGTCCCATATGGCAAGCTTCAAACCCGACATCAGATGAACGGTGCCAATGGGTCTTTGCCAGCTTCCTGTTCGAGGAAGCCGAGGGATTCAAAAGTCTGCTTCATGTGCGGCGGCAGCGGCGCGACGATCTTGATCGGCTTGCCAGTCTGGCGCGGTATGATGAGGCTGCGCGCGTGAAGGTGCATGCCAGGCGCAAGGCCCTGCGGCACTTCGCGCCGGGACTGGTATTTGAAGTCACCGAGAATGGACGTATTCATTTCCAGCATATGAAAGCGCAGCTGGTGCATGCGGCCTGTTTCCGGCTTCAGCGCCACCCACGCTGCCTTCTGCCCTGCCGTGGAGATCACCGCATAGTCCGTGATCGAATGACGTGCGCCCTCGACGCCCTGCGCCGAACGGAACATGCGTTCGCGGTCCGCGTCGCGGCGGCCACGGGCCTTGGGATGGATGACGCGGTAACCGTCTTCTTCGTTCTCGTCTTCGATCCCCTTCACCATCCAGCAGCGGATCTGGCCAAAGGGCGGGTTGGGAACACCAACGGTAATGGCCCAATAGACCTTGCTCATGTCGCGGCTACGGAACTTCTCCGACAGCTGCGCGGCGGCCTTCGGATATTTGGCCAGCAGCAGCACACCGCTCGTATCCTTGTCGAGCCGGTGGACAAGGACCGGGCGATGCTCGCCATCGCCCAGCGCGGCCAGCATGCCATCAATATGGCGGCCCTGCCCTGATCCGCCCTGCACGGCGATGCCGGCAGGCTTGTTGATGGCGATCATCTCGTCATCTTCGTAGAGGATCAGGTCGCGGATGAATTGGCGGTCTTCCTCGGAAACGCGCTCGGCCTTTTTCTGCGCTGGACGGGTCACGTCCGCGTCCATGATCGGCAGGCGCACCTGCTGGCCGGTCTCAAGGCGCGTATTGGCCTTGGCGCGCGAGCCATCGACGCGGATCTGCCCCGTGCGGAGCATCTTCTCGATCTGGCCCTGCGTGACCGGCACGCGGCGCTTGACCCAGCGATCAAGCCGGGTGCCGGATTCCTTGTCGGAAACCGTTTCAGTAACAATCTGGCCGCTCATGCGAATACCTTTCGGGCAATCCAAAGTCCTATGAACAGTGCGATCACGCCCAGTACCAGTGAGAGCCCCGCATAGGTGCCTGCTTTCAGGGTTTCGCCCTTGCGCAGGAATTCCGCCACTTCCAGCGAGAATGCCGAGAAGGTGGTAAAGCCGCCGAGCAATCCTGTCGCCAGGAACAGCCGGGTCGTCTGGTGCAGCCCTTCGGCCTTCAGCGTCAGCCAACCGACCAAGAGGCCCATCAGCAGGCTGCCCAGCAGATTCACGGCGAATGTGCCATGCGGCCAGCCAGACGGCAGGTGGCGCACGGCCATAAGGCCGACCCCATGCCGGAGCGACGCGCCAATGGCGCCGCCTGCTGCAACTGCGAGAAATCCGTTCATGGCGGCCTTCTAGCTTCAACCGGCCCGCTTAGCCAGTGCCGCATGACTCTGGCGCGGAAACGATTGCAGCTTGACTAAGGGCCCCGGACCCGCCGAATGTTAGCGCTAAAATAAAAAGTATCGTAGGGAGCCAATCATGAAAAACCGTATCGCCGCGAGCCTTGCCGGCCTTTTGTTCTGCATGGGATCAGCCGCCGCCCAGGCCACACTTGATGTGGATCTCGACGCCCCGACCCACACAATCGCGCCGGAAATCTACGGCCAGTTCCTCGAACATGTCGGCACCCAGCCCTATGGCGGGATCTGGGTAGGCCCCGACAGTGACATCCCCAACACCGATGGCATTCGCGATGATGTCTTCGACGCCCTGAAGGCGCTGAACGTGCCGGTCGTGCGCTGGCCCGGCGGCTGCTTCGCCGATCTCTATCATTGGCGCGATGGCATCGGCCCTCGGGCTGACCGCCCGGCACGGGTCAACATGGTCTGGGGCGGCACGCCGGAAAGCAATGAATTCGGCACACATGAATTCTTCAGTTTCGCCGAGCGGCTGGGCGCGAAGACCTATCTCAATCTGAACCTCGGCACGGGAACAGCCAAGGAAGGCGCTGACTGGCTGGAATATATCACGGCCGAAACGGGCGACCGCGCCGAAGAGCGCCGTACAAATGGCCGCGACACACCCTGGACGGTCGACTACCTGTCCATCGGAAACGAGACTTGGGGCTGCGGCGGGGCCATCACGCCGGGCGCTTATGCCGATCTCTACGCGCAATTTGCGAGCTTTGCGAAAACCGCCGGCAACCAGCCGGTGCGCATCATCTCCGGCGCGCATGACGCAAACCCGGAATATGCCGACACAATCCTGGAACATCCCTATATCGCCGATCTGGCCGAAGGCATCTCCCTGCATGTCTACACCCTGCCCACCGGCGACTGGGGCAAGA
>NZ_DGNK01000024.1:24735-25489 GCF_002388935.1 Hyphomonas sp. UBA4494 | reverse complement strand
GGCGGACGTGATCGAGGACCAGAAGGCCATCCTCAAGAAACACGATCTGCCCGCTGACGCGTTCGGCTTGTACGTGGATGAGTGGGGCATGTGGGTGGACCAGGATGAGGCGACCGATCCGCCCGCGCTTTACCAGCAGGGCAGCATTCGTGACGCCATCGTGGCCGGCCTGAACCTCAACCTGTTCCATGCGCATTCCGACGTCGTGAAGATGACAAACATCGCCCAGATGGTGAATGTCCTGCAGGCAATGATCCTGACTGATGGGCCGGACATGGTGCTGACGCCCACCTATCATGTGTTTGACATGTACCAGCCCTTCATGGGCGCCGAAGCGCTTGAAATGAATCTTCAGTCACCGGACTATGTGTTTGAGGATGTTACGGTGCCTGCCATTAGCGCCAGCGCCGCGCGGACGGAGGACGGCCGGATCGTGCTGGCCCTGGTGAATGCGTCTGCCCATGACGACCATCTGGTCGATGCGAGCGCTTTCGGCGCCAGCAAGGCCACCGGCCGTATCCTGCAGGGAGAGGAGATGGATTCCCATAACACGTTCGACGCGCCGGACCGGGTTCAGCCGGCCCCCTATATCGTGGACGGCACCGCGGACGATCTCGTCCTCTCCATTCCGGCGCGCTCCGTCGTGGTGGTGACACTCGACTAGGGCCCGGTTTAAATCGCCGCTGGCCCCTCTTGCGCGGCGGCCGTTTCCGGCTCAGATACGTGTGCGCGCGCGGGTGTAGCTCAATGGTAG
>NZ_DGNK01000024.1:0-24726 GCF_002388935.1 Hyphomonas sp. UBA4494 | reverse complement strand
GATTCCCTTCACCCGCTCCAATGAAAAAAGCCGGCCCCTGAAGGGACCGGCTTTCTTCGTATCTGGAGAGGGTGCGCAGCCTAGAACAGTGAGACCGCGGGGCCTTTGAGCGTGTAGCGGTCCTTGCCGAGTGCCATGTCGATGGTCAGATAGCCTGACTGGCCCTTCAGCTCGCTGGCCGGGACGCTATCGCCGATGCCCTTGGCGAGCACATTGCCGGACGTGGAGACAACCGACCACCCAAGTGGCTCAGCGCGGGATTCCGCGAAGACGGCCTTGAGGTCAGTCTTGCCGTTCATCTGGGTCGGCATCGGAGCCTGCAGCGTCCCTTCAACACGGGAGAACAGCTGGACCAAATAGATCCGGCCATTGGCGCGCACAGCCGCCACACCGGTATGGTCGAACTCGCCGCGCTTGAGATTGGCCTTGTTGGCGGGGTCTGCCATCAGGGCACGATAGGCTTCTTCAGGCGTAGCCGAGTCATCCACAATGGCCATGTTGGCGCCGAATGCCCCCATGAGGTGGGTGCGGTCCAGCAGGCGGACCCGGTCGAGATGACTGCGTCCTTCCATGTCCTCGTGGGCAACATAGCCCCGAACCGCCATGTCATAAGCATGGATACGTGCAGCTTCGTTCAGCGTCGCAAGGTTCGTCAGGCTCGCCTTGCCCGCGTCGCTGCGGTCAGCGGCCGTGAACTGACCAAGCTGGCCTTGCATGAACGTATCCGGCGTGACGCCATTGAGGCCCTCAAAACAGGCTTCAGTTTCAGTCTGGAATGCAGCAGGCTGCAGGCCGAGACCATCCGACAGGTCACAAGCCTGTTGGGCATTCGCAGTCAGTCCCAGCGCCGCAAGCGCCAGAGCGGAGATTGACATATATCTGTATTGCTTCTGTAACATAAGTGTCACAATACCGTGTGTGACAGATTTGCGTCAAGTAATGACACGTTTGCGTATATTATGTGTATGATACTCCGAGGTGTCCTGCCGGAAGGCCCTGCAATCACTCAGTATCCGGCTGGCACGCCCGTAAACCCGCCACAGGGATCACGGTCTCCCAACCTCCATCATTCAGTAGCTTGATGCGGCCAGCTGAGATTTTTTGCCCGCCCTCCACCATCTCACCCGGCGTGATTCGCAGGGACATCGTCTCCCCGTCGAGGGTCGTGTAGTCCATTTCCGTCATGAACTGGCCGAACAAGGTGCCGCCCTGACGGACGAGTGCCATGGTCTGCTGGGTTTTCGACAGCATGGTTTCGGCCGTCTGGCTGCCTGCCTTGGAGAAGTAGATGAAGCGTCGGGGCGCTCCCTGGGTCCACAGAAACAGCGCGCACTCGCCATCCGCAAGATCCTGCGCCGGCAGATTGCCTGCCTCCGGAACCTCCGGCGCCGGCGGAACGGGCCGCTTCTTGTCGCCGCTCGCACATGCCGCCAGCAGCAGCGCCCCCGCGACAATCGCTAATACCTGCCTCATGGCCTTGTCTCCATTCTGTTCACGGACCGCGTGTAGACTAGGGCGCCATTCCGGTCTGCAAAGCCCGCCGCCAGCAAGGCAGCGCGCAATTCATCATCAAAATTGGTCAGTTCCAATTCAAAGCCATCCTGTGCCACGGCCTTGAGGACAATACGGGTGCCGTCCCCCGCATCCCCCGTGAGGTGCGCGTTCAACCGGGTGTCCGTGCAAGTCAACGGACCGCTCAGGACAGGCCAGTCCCGGCCAAACGACGCCGCGGCAAGACGGGCCACATCGCTCGTCACAATGCCCGCCGCCGCCTCGCACTGATCGCCAGACAGTTTCACAGAGCCGTTCGAGAGCCGGAGGCTGCTGCCGAGCTGCGCAATAACAGGATCGGCGCCGACCTGTTCCGTCAGCGGAATATTCAGGGACAGCTCTTCCGCCATAACAGACGATCCGGATGCCTTGATCCTGCCCCGGCCCTGGCCGAACGGCCCACTCCACGACACGTCATGCGACGGGCCGCCTGTCACGAGACGCAGAAGATCGGAATCGAGATTGACCGCGCCGAGCGGCGTGCCGCGCCATGACAGGCCGGTGACCTGACCATGCCAAACCGACCCCCGCGCCTGCTGCCAGCTGACGCCGCGATCCGCGATACCGGACTGGCGCAGGGCAAAGGACAAGGGCGCGAAAGCGATCAGGCCGCCAATCAACGTGATGACGAAGAGAGCGACAAAGAGAAATCCTGTCCGCATCATGACCCGCCTCCCGCGAACTCAAAACTTGCCCGCACATAGCCGGCCTCCTCGGCGAACATGGTCACGCGTTCGGGCACGGCGCCATAGCGCAAATCCGCATCGGCCAGCCAGGCATAGACCAGCGTTGGCACCGTCCGCTCAAACTGCAGGATCAGTCGGCCGTCATCCGCGGTCTGCAACCGCGACACGGACAGGCCTCTCGCATTGGCAAGCTGCAACAGGTCCGACCGTAAGTTCTGACTGGAGGCGCGGGCGGCAGTGGCACCGGCCACGCGCGTCGTTTGTGAGGTGAGTTCCGCCGAGACCACGTCGAGCTGCCGACTGGCGGCTTCCAGAGCCAGTTTCGAGTCCGCCTTTGCAGCCATCAGGGGCCGCACGATCGCGAATTGCAGGAGCGCGACAATCACGAGCAGGAGTGCCACGCCGATCAATGCCCGCTCTCGTCCGGTGCGGCTGTTCCAGTATCCCATCATGACCGGCCTCCAATCGACAGATCGCCCACAACCCGTCCATCCTCAAGGCGCGTATCTCCCAAACTGACCTGCAGGCCGGTGGCCTCAACCGCCGTCTTCAGATCCAGGTCAGCTCCAAAGGCCGGATATGTCAGCGTGGCGCGGAGTTCACCGATGGCGCGGTCATACCGCAAGCTGACCAAATTCGCTCCGCTGACACTCTCCACCGCTCCGTATAGCGCCGCACTGGTCTGCTGGAAGCTGGGCGCGGCGACGCTGGTCGTTGCCCCGGTGCGCGAGCGCAAGGCGGCGGCAGGATTGGACGGCACCTGCTGGCCCGGGAAAGCGGCGGCATATTGCGCGCGGGATTCCGCATCCAGCGCCGTCGTCAGATTCTTCATCGTATGCACCGACAGCGCCGTCTGCACGCCCCATGCCACAAACAGGGTGGCCGCAAGCGCCGCGGGCAAGCGAAACTGTTTCAGGGAGATGCCGGTTTCAGAGGCGCGGGCATATGTGCCCTGCCGGAGATCGGTCAGGCGCGGCGCCGCCTCGGCCCAGAGCGCCAGTTCGGTCAGGGACTCTGCCCGGCGGGGAGCGGCGTTTGCCTCCGTGCCCTTGAGGAGCGCCGACATGACATCACTCGGCCAGTCATTGTCGAACGCAACGGGACGTCCCTCGACGGTCAGCAATTGATAGCGACCGAAATCGACCTGTTCGGTTGGCGGCAACAGGGACAGATCCGGCACAATCCGGGCCGATCCGAGGCCGGCAGCCTCTAGCTGGGCCAACCAATGCTGCATGACTGTGTGGGACACGGCATAGACCATCCGGAACCCCGCATCGTCCTGATCCGCAGACACGGCGACGTGAACGGACTCGACCGGCACGGCGAGATCATCCTCGATCGCAAATGTCGCAAGGCGCGTAAGCTCTACCGGCCGCCGGGCCGCCGCACGCACCCGGTGCGCTGTCAGTTCGGTTCCGGGAACGAAGACGACAACATCCGCACCAGATGGAATGCCAGCGCTCTCCGGTACGGGCTCAAGCCTGGACGGACCGCTCCGCACGAACCGCCAGTTGTCGCCGTCCCTCGGGATTTCCGTGTAAAGTCTCGGGCGCATCAGCCTGATCTCCTGTTTGAGCCCTGTAGGACATAAATGCCATCGGTGCCACGCCCATAGGTCGCATCGATGCGAATGGTGCCCGTGTCGGAGGCAATCGAAATGGCAGCCCCAATCTGATCGGAGCGTATCGACAGCGCGCTATCCCGGCGCAATTCCGGCGCGATACTGGCCACATCCCGCGACAGGAGGAATTCACCAACATTCAGCCACCCCCCTTCCGGGCGCGACAGGATCAGCTGTTCGGCTTCGCTTGTGGACAACTCGTCGGAGAAGCGCGCTGCCAGCAGTGGCGCCTGATCCGCTGTCAGCGTGTTGATGTTCAGCGGTGCATCATCCGACCTTGAACGGACGCAGACCAGATTCGAAATCTCGTTCATTACATCCGGAGTGAAGCCGTCGATCGCGCGTAGATCGCTGATAGAGACGAGCCGCTGTCCCGGCGTCCGATGAGGGATTGCCCGGCCCCCATACGCGCCATCTTCGGCGCCGGAGGCGCGGGGACTGGTATCCGCGTCCATCCAGTCGGACAGCGAATCCACCAGATGCTGCGCCTCGCTGTTGAACAGGCCTGCGCCCTCAAGCATGCGGTGGAGTTGGTCGGGGGACACGCTCCCGCCCGAGGCTTCATCGTCCCCCAGCGAAAGGGCATTCAGATTCAGGCAATTCGTGGCCTCGTGAAACCGGACGGAAATCGTCCCGCGCGAATACGCAAACACAATTGGTTCACGGAACAATAGGGAGTCGGCCGTCAAGGCCCCGTCCGTCTTCGCCAGGGCCTCATTCACGATTGTCTCGCCAACCGACAAGGCCCCGCGCGTCGCCCAGAAGCTGTCGGCCCGGCTGGCCGAGACCCGCGAGACGCTGACGGACCGCGCCAGCGCATCGGTGGCCGCAAGCGCCGCTGTCGACATCAGGACGATGATGAGCAACACGCTGAGCAGCGTTGCGCCGCGTTCGTGATCGGAAGGGTGCCGGCGTTTCATCCTGCACCCCCCACAAGAAAGAGCTGGCGCAGCTCGTCGCCTTCTCCGAACACGAAGGTCAGCTCGACCAGATCCGGCAGCGTGTCTGACTGGCCCGGCCAGTCCAGTTGCCAGCTGGTGCCGGTCAGGAAACGCAGGCCGACGCTGTCGAGATCCTCGGCAATCACGCGATCTGCATAGGGGGTGTTGTAGACCGGATCTGGTCGCAGCCAGGCGCGGCGAACAAGGTTTCCGTCAGTCAGGAAGTATTCCACCCGTTGCAGGTCGCCCCGCGGCTCGACATGACCGGGATTGATCCAGCCGGCCCGGGTGAAGGCCAAAAAGGGCTCCAGCGTGGAGAACCCGCCGCTGAAAGCCTTGGGAGCGTCGAGCCCATTGGGCGGTTGGGTCAGACGCAGGGTCGCATTGGCGAGGTCATCCCGCAGCAGGCTATGGGCCGTATCCTGATCGCGAACCATCTCTGTGCGGGCCTCCACCATCTGACCGGACCGCAAGGTCTGGATCAACAGGGTCGATCCCGCCACCATGAGCAGCGAGGTCACGGCGAGCGCTACCAACATTTCGATCAAGGTGAACCCGGCCGACTTGCTCATGATGTCGGCACCCGTATCAGGGTCTGGCGGCTCACGAGTTGCTGCCCCGTTTCAGCATCGCCTATCGTGACCGACACCGAAAACAGGCCTTCCCTTCCGGTGGCGCTGATCGTGCGCATCCAGGTCAGCCTGCGTCCGCGCTGCGTGCTTTCCCCGGTGTTCACACCCGGCGGAATGGCGCCGGGACGAACAAGCGCTTCGGCCATCAGATTGTCAGCTTCGACAGTGGCAAGGAAACGCTGATCCACATGGCGCGCGCCGACAAGGGTTTCGTTCCCGAGATGCGCAAGCGACATTGCGGCAATACTGAACACGCCGAGCGCAACCAGCACTTCGACCAGCGTGAAGCCTTGCTGTGAACGCGGAGACGTCATGTCAGCGCTCCACCTCGACCATGCCGGATGAAGACACTGTCAGGACACGCCGATCCGTGCCCTCGATCAGGGTCAGCGACCGCGCAGATACGATGCCGGTCGCGTCGGCCACGATGTGCGGCCAATCCTTCAGATCACTTTCCTGAAGTCCCCGATGCGATGTTGAGACAGAGATCGCCAGAGGGGATGGCAATGTATGCCCCGATCGCGGCAGCGCGACCCAGCGGCTGTCGCGCCAGGCTTCGGCCGCATATTCATCTTCCCCCAGGCGGATGGCGCGCACCTCGCCCGAGGCAATGGCTTCGTCTGCCAGACGGTCAATGGCCAGCTCCAGCCGCGTCACTTCCCGGTCAAGACGGGATGGCTGGCGAGGCAGCGTCATGACGATCGCGGCGCTGGCCAGCGCCAGAATGAAGAGCGCAACCAGAACCTCAACCAAAGACATGCCGGATTGAGAGGACAGGATTGGCGTCATCAGCTTGCGGGATCCCAGTTCCCGATATCGTCGTCCGTTCCGGCTTGTCCATCCGGACCAGTGGAGAAGACGTCATAGGCGCTGCCCGAACGTGTGCCAGGGTAAGCGTATTCGTATTCATTGCCCCAGGGATCAGTCCGCATGCGTTTGATATAGCCTCCGGGGCGGTACTGCGCGGCCTGTGCGCCGGTAGGCGCCGTGCTCAGCGCGGCCAGGCCCTGATCTGCGGAAGGGTATCCGTACATGTCGAGATTATACATATCGAGCGCGCTTTCGAGCGCCGCAATGTCGGAATGCGCCTTGCCGATGCGGGACTGGTCGGTCGCCGGGGCGACATTCACGACGATCAGCGTGGCGAGCAGGCCCATGATGAAAACCACCACCATGAGTTCCACGAGCGAGAAGCCCGCCGTCTTGCGGCGTTTTTCCTGAGGGGTGCGGGGCGTGACTAAGTGCATGACTGCCTCCTATCCGATAGCGAGAGTATTGAGTTGCAGGATCGGCAACATAACCGACAGGACGATCAGGCCAACCAGCCCGCCGAGCACAACAATGATCAGCGGCTCCAGCAGGGACAGGAGCGTGGACGATCCCGTTTCGAATTCATTGTCCAGATAGTCTGCCGCGCGGGTCATCATGCCGGGAATGTCGCGCCCGGCCTCTCCGCTGGAGACCATGTGCACCATCATGGGCGGGAAGACACCGGTGGCCTTCAGCGCGCCGGCAAAGGAGCCGCCTTCGCGCACACGTTCGCCAATCTGTTCTGCCGCCTCACTGAAGACGAGATTGCCCGAAGCCCCCTTGGCCCCGCTCAAAGCCTCAAGAATGGTCGCGCCAGAGCCGGAGAGCGTCGCGAAGACACGCGCGAACCGGCCCGCGCAGACGGTCCGGTTTAGCGGGCCCACAATAGGCAGGTTCAGGCTGTAGCGATCAATTGCGCGGCGCACCGCGGGAACCCTGAAGGCGCGGACCACGGCGAAGACCAGGGTCGCGAGCGCCAGAGCGATCAGGATACCATGTGATTGCAGGGTTTCAGACAGATTGACCACGATACGGGTGATCAGTGGCAGATCCGTGTCGAACAGGTCGAATTGCTCGACCAGGCGCGGCACGACAAACAACATCATGGCGATGATCATGCCGACAGCCATGACGCCCAAAACCGCCGGATAGATCAGCGCTGCCTGAACCTTTTGGCGCAATTGGTGACTACGCTCGAGATATGTGGCGAGGCGCTCCATGACGTCGCCAAGCCGTCCCGACAGTTCGCCGGCAGAGACGACCGAGCGCACGAGCGGTGGAAACGCCTTTGGCGCGACTGACATCGCGTCTGCAAGACGCGCGCCTTCGGTGACTTCAGTCTTGATGGCGTGCAGGACACGCTGTGCCTGCTGGGTTGCCGCATCCTCTGCGGCTGCGCCAAGCGCCTGTTCGACCGGAAGGCCCGATTGCAGGAGCACGGACAATTGCCGCACCAGAAGGACACGCTGCTTTTCGCCGATCCGGCCGCCGATGCGGCTTGCCTTGGCCGATTGCTCGCTGACGGGAATGACATCGAGCGCCATGAGATCACGCAGGCGCAATTCGCGGCGCGCAGAACGCGGGCTTTCGGCGGAAATAATCCCTTTCTGGCGCCTGCCATGATCATCGACGGCGACATACTCAAATGCCGGCATCACCCACCTCCCTTGCGGCTGACGCGGAGCACTTCAGCGGGGCTGGTTTCCTGCGAGACGACATAGCGCCGCGCATTGTCGATCAACCGGTCATGGCCGGAAAACGCGGCTTCGTCGATCCGGTGCTCGCTGGCCTCGGACCCGAGCAGATCGCGGATATTGCTGTCCACGACCAGAAGCTCATAGATACCGATCCGGCCATCAAAACCGGTATTGCCACACGAGAAGCAGCCATTCGGCTCGCCCACCATGACGGTCTCGCCTGCGCCAAAGCCGAGAGCGTCGAGTTCCACCGCGGTGGCTGGACGCTCCGTCTTGCAATTCGGGCAGAGGCGGCGGACGAGGCGCTGCGCCATCACTGCGCGCAGCGTGGACGCGAGCAGGTAGGCCTCGATGCCCATGTCACGCAGGCGGGTGATTGCCCCGGCCGCGCTGTTCGTGTGAAGTGTGGACAGAGCGAGACGGCCCGTGGAGGCGAATTCAAATGCGACTTCCGCCGTTTCGGAATCCCGGATCTCGCCGACCATAACAACATTTGGATCCTGGCGAAGAATGGAGCGGAGCGTCGCCGCAAAGGTCAGGCCGACCTTGTGATCCATCTGGGTCTGGCTGATGCCCGGCAGACCATACTCAACAGGGTCTTCCAGGGTCATGATGTTGTCGCGACCGTTGTTCAGGCGCGAGAGCGACGCATAGAGCGTCGTCGTCTTGCCGGAGCCGACCGGCCCGGTGACAAGGATCACGCCATTTGGCTGGGCCAGCGCATCGGAGAAACGCTCCAGCGTGTCTGCATCCATGCCGAGTTCCGGAAGGCCAACCAGCGCGTTCTTTGTGTCGAGCAGACGCAGCACAACCCGCTCCCCATACCGGGTGGGGAGTGTGGCCACACGCACATCAATAGACCGTCCGCCTACTGACAGAGAAATCCGGCCATCCTGCGGGAGACGCTTTTCGGCAATGTCGAGCCGCGCCATGACCTTGATCCGAGACAAGATGGGCGCGGCCAGTTTGCGCGGCGGAGTCAGAACTTCGACGAGGTCGCCATCGATCCTGTAGCGGATCGAGAGATGGTTTTCGAACGGGTCGATATGAATGTCGGACGCGCGGCGCTTGATGGCTTCGTGGATCAGGCCGTTGATCAGGCGGATCACCGGCGCGTCATCCTGCCCGTCGAGCAAGTCTGCAGCTTTCGGGATATCGTCGATCAGGCTCTCCAGACCGCCCCGGCTCTCCACGGCGGCATCGACGTCATCATCCGCCATCGGTCCAGACGCAAAGGCCTCGGCCAGCAACCGGTCATAGGAGTCCTTGTCCAGAGATTCCAGAGCAAACACGCTGCCGAGCGCGCGTCGTGCCTCCACCAGCGCCAGCGGATCTGCGCCCTGACGGACAGCCACGGTCAGCTGCTCCCGTTCGGGCAGGACGACCAGTCCCTTCTCCTTGGCAAAGGCGTATGTGAATTGCGTTGGGGCGAAATCGGTCGGCGTCATTGCGGCGGCGGGCTTCCCAGCACTTCTGTGATGAAATTGTCGATAGAGGACGTGTCGCTCCCCTCTCCGTCCCAGAGTTCTTCGGCGCGGATATAGTTGTAGGAGCGTGATGTAACGGCTTTTGCTCCGGCACGGTCGCGAACAATCGTCGGGCGGATGAAGACCATCAGATTCGTCCGACCAAGCGACTTGCCTTCCGTCCGGAACAGGCGACCTGCAACAGGAATATCCCCAAGCAACGGCACCTTCTCATTGGAAAAGGCTTCGGTCTGCTCAATAAGGCCGCCAAGGACAATGATCTCGCCATCGTCGGCGATCACGCTGGTATTGATCTCTCTCGTATTGAGCACGATATCTGTCACACCTGCCGTAATAGCGCCGGCCACATTGGATACGGTTTGCGTTATTTGCATACGGATCGTTCCATCATTCGACACTCGAGGCGTAACGGTCAGCCCAACCCCCACATCTTTGCGATCCACGGTCGTGAAAGCGTTTGTGTTATCGTCCCCCAGCACCTGACCGGTTGTGATTGGCACATTCTGCCCGACAAGCAGAGACGATGTTCCGTTGTCCAGAGTCATGTTAAATGGCTTAGAGAGAATGCGGGAATTCGTGTCCGCTTCCACAGCCGTCAGTACAGCGCCGAACAATGTATCACCATCCTGCCCGCCGACCCCAACCGTGATCCCGGTCAATCCCAGTAGCGAGTTGAGCGCTGCCGTTGTCAGAGAGTCGCTGACCGCGCTGTCCTCGTCCCCTGAAAATGGCGTGTCACTGCTGATAGCCCCCGCAAGCGTGAGCAGGTTTGGCGCCGATGCCGAGAAATTTGTCGTGGCGAACGGGACTGAACTGCTGCCGGTGCCTGACAACAGGAATTGAAGACCGAGTTGCCGCGCCGTGTCGTCAGCCATTTCAACAATGATGGCTTCCACCAGAACCTGGGCGCGGCGGCGGTCAAGATCGCCAATGACGCGCTCGAGGCTTAGCAGGGTTTCCGGCGCTGCGCTGATGACCAGCGAGTTGGTGGAATCATGATGGGCAATTGTGGTCGCCTCATTCGCATCCGCGAGTCCGCGGCGCTTATCGATGGCAAAGGCCACCTGCTGCAGAATCGGCACCACATCGGCCGCATCCGCATTATTCAGCGGGACGACCCGGATCGTGTCCTGAAGCCGGTCGCGGCCATCCAGATCCGCCGTCACGAGCTTGGCGCGCTCAACGGCGGCCGGATCACCGCGCAGGATCAGCGCATTGCCCGCCTCGGACGCTATGGCCCTGAAATTGGATTTGTAGGCGTCCTCGCCGGCACTGGTGTTCAGAGAGGTCAGGATGTTTGCGACTTCCGTGGCGGAGGTGTTGGCCAGCTGGATGGTTTCCGTCACCGAAGGATCGGCATCAATCTTGTCGACCATGCTGCGCAAGCGGGGAATGTTGGACGCATAATCCACAACGACCAAAGTGTTCGACTGGGCATTGGCAATCACCTGTCCCTGCTCGTCAATCACTGGCTTGAGCATCTTCGCTGCTTCGAGGGCGTTCAGATGCTGGAGGCTGAAGATTTCGGTCGTGAAGGCGTTCGATCCGTATGCCCCCATGCCCGCCTCACCCACAGCACTTTGTTCCGGGACAATGCGATATGTGGCCTTGCCGGCCGGGATCGCCGTAAATCCGTGCACGCGCAAGGAGGACAGGAACACATCGAACACTTGCTGGCGCGTCAGCGGCGTGGTGGAGGAGACCGTGATCCGCTTGGTGCGCGCTTCCGGATGCACGACAAACGTGTAGCCCGTCACCGTCGACACGTCCGCGATAAGGGCGGACAGCTCGACATCCTCGAAATTCAGGATGTGCCGCGCCGTATCCGCCGGCGTCTCGTTGGCCAGGGCAAAGGCCGACGGAGATGCTGCGAGAACTGCCGTTGCGGACAAGAGGGTTTTCAAATTCATGTCTATCGGGCCTCCTCGGGCGCGAGGGTATGGTCAATTGTCTTTCCGTCCCGGTCGATCTTCAGACGAACGGGATTAGGATCGGAGAATTTCCGGGCAAGCTCTGCCGGAGGAACGTCATTGATGTCTGCGCCATCCAGGCCCACGACCACATCGCCGGGCTGAAGACCCGCTCGGGTCATCACGTCAGCGTCACCCCGGGAGCCGATACGGTAGCCGACAAATTCCTGACCGTGATGGACCGGATCTATCGTGATGCTGGACATCAGGTCGGCGCGGGCGATCCGGGCGCTGGTGGAGCCCGTGGCAGAATTGTTGCTCTCGGGGTCAGGCTGGCCCGGCGTGGTCAGGACCGATAGCAGGCCGGCGCCGCCTTCCATCATCAGGGCCTCCGTCTGGCCGCCCTTCCGGAGGGTGACGCGGTCCCCATAAATCCGGTGAAGGGTGACCCCCTCAAGGATGGCTTCGCCGGGCGAATAGGCTGCAGTCCGGTTGTCTGGTGTGGTGATGAGGGCGATGCCGCCGGCCTCTTCCGACGATGCGCGGACACCCCGCAGCTTGAGGTTCAGACTTGTTTCCGGCGCGTCCGGGATATCCGCCACGAGGGCGGAGGCCGCGCCGAACGGATTTTCGTGGAGGAGCCGGGACGTATCCACGGATATGTCGGTTGCGATACCTTGCGGGGGCTGCACGACGGAGCGAACCGGGATGTCCGGAGAGACTGCCCCGCCCGGTTCTACCGCCAGCCAAATGAGCTTTGCCGTCGCCAGGCCAATGCCCACGACCAAGGCGACCTCAATCATGCGCAAGGCAGGCCCGACGCTACGCCGAGCGAAAATTGCAAGAGATTCAAGCCGTTCCGTCAATATCAAGCCCCTCGAAAGAGGGTTTCCCCTAAGCTAACAGGTCCGCGACGACAATGGCCGCGGACCTGTAATTGATGATATGCAATATCAGAGCCGAAGCTAGAACATACGTTTCAGGCCAATACTGAAAATGGTTCCTTGCTCGTACGTATCGACATCCACGCGGTCACCCCCGCGCTCCTGAAAAGCTTCATAGTCTTCCTGAAGGATGTTTTCGATGTTGAGGGAGAATTCATACTGGCCGCTGCCAGACTGGAAGCGCTTGTTCCAGACAAAGTCCACCGTCATTGGCGGCTGCTCCAGAATTGCGGGCAGGTTGCCGTTCTCACCCGACCGGATACGCTCGCTGACATAATTGAACAGCAGGTTGTATTCGGACTGCGCCTCTTCATTGAGAAGGCCCAGCTGGACGTTGAAGAGGTGTTCGGACTGGCCCTGCATCCGGCGCCCGTCTTCGAGACGCCCGGCAGCCGTCGTGGTGCCGCGCACCGGGTTCAGATTCGTACCGATATTGAAGGCCACTTCACCATCTGCTCCGATCTCGGAATCTGACCAGGTGTAGTTGGTTTTCACCTGAACTTCGCGATCATCAAAGAAGCCCAAGCCGGTCCACTGGTCGAATGGCAGGAGCTGTTCGTATTCGACTTCAAATCCGTACAGCTTGGCAGAGGGTACGTTGATAAACGTCGTCTGAATTGTCTCTGTACCGGCCAGGATCTCCTCGATCGGGTTTTCCAGATCCTTGTAGAACAGGCCGAGCGTCACGAACTGATCACGGGCGAAATAGTATTCGCCGCGCAGGTCATAGTTCTTGATCGACGCGTTCACGAGATACGGGTTACCGAAGAAGGTGGCATCGGTTTCCGTATTGACGAACACAGCCGGGGCCAGTTCGCGGAACTGAGGACGCGTCAGCGTTTCGGAATATCCCCCACGAACCTGCAAATCCTCGATCGGGTTCCAGGTGATGGTCAAAGCCGGCAACCAGTCAGACTGGTCGATGACCCCTTCCACCGTGTTGCCGGTTAGATCGCCACTGATGTTCTGCGTATCAATGGCCTCGATCGCGTCTTCAAAACGCACACCCAGCGCAGCGCGGATATAAGGCGTGATCTGAGCATCGATCCCGGCATAGGCGGCATCAATTTCCAGCGTTGCCACATAGAATTGCGGGAATTGCTCACCAGCTACTTCCGTAATCGAGCCAACACCCGACCGGAAGATATAGTCATAGATGTAATCGAGACGCTGGGTGCGGTCCGTGCCGCCGACACCGTTGATATCGTAAAGCAGCGAGGTGGCTGCGCGATCATTCTCAACATAGCTGTAGCCAAATTTCAGGTCAGCCTCACAAAGGAACGTACACTCCCCGTCCCGCGTCATCGGCAATGTGCCGTCGATCCCGAAATCCGTGGTATCATCCTCAACCTTGCTGAACTGCATCCGGTTCGCAGCAGGGCTGGTAGAGAGGATCGGCACGCCAGCATCATTGATGTTGTAGATGTTCGACAATTGGTAGGGCGCATCCCGAAGCGCTTCGGAATATGACGCGCGCCATTCCACCTTCATATCCATGACTTGAGGCAGGAAATGCTCGCCCTGGACCTGCGTTGACCAGAGCTGTTGCTCGACCCATTCCAAAGCATCGAGGCGCTGGTCGACGTCTTCATTGTTCTCGCCGGTAATGATCCGCGCTTCCTTTTCAGAAGAGCGGGTCACAAGCCCGGTGAACTTGATCTCATGGTCGGAGAATGCCTCGAAACCAATTGTCGCCAAGGCGTTCGTATCAATCGTATTCTGTGTGCTCAAACGATCCTGCTGGAAAGCTGACCGGAGACCGTCACCCTCAAGGTCGCCATACCCCCGCGTTCCCCGCTTCGTCTGCCAGGAATTGCCATATCCGACAGCGGCGATCACGCCCATCGAGATATCAGACGTGAGGTCGAAATTGTTGCCTCCCGACATATCGATGCTGAAGTTCGGAGCAACCTCCCCTTCCTGCATGACCAGGAGGGATGAATTGTCAGTCAACTGACGGCCGAACTCAGTTGTGAGACCATCTGCCAGGGAAGGCAGGTCGCGAGCACCATCATCGAAGCCCAAAATGTCGGTATCTGTCCCGTCATACATCAGGCCATTGCGAAGCGTCGTCGACGTATCGCGGGCAACTTTTGCGCCGACAGTAAAGAAGGCTTCATCCGGCACGGTCTTGGTGCGCAAATCGACAAGACCGCCCCCAAATTCGCCCGGAAGGTTTGGTGAATAGGTCTTCTGGACCAGAACGCTCTTCAGAGCGGATGTCGGAAACAGGTTCAGCGGCACGACCCGGCGCAATGGCGCAGGGCTTGGCAGCGGTGATCCGTTGAGAAGCGCGGTCGAGTAGCGCTCATTGAGACCACGGACGTAAATGAACTCGTCTTCAGCCGTGGCGATACCGGCAACACGCGCGAGGGCAGCGGCAGCATCGCCGTCTCCCTGCAGCGAGAAATCGCCTTCATCAATGAGAGCGGCGACTTCGGAAGTGGAGCGTTTTTCGTCCGGAATGAACAAGCCACGCACGACGACAGTTTCCTGACGGGCTTCCTCCTCCTGCTCGACAGCAGGAGTGGAGTCGGATGGCGAGGAGTCTTCTTGAGCGAATGCCGGTGACAGCCAGGCAAGGCAGGCTCCGGTCAACAGCAAGGAACGGGCAGACAGGAGGCGTTTCATTTGAGGTTTCCTGTAATGGGCTGACGGGACTCAGCCCCGCCGAAATGTCTCTGGTCTGAACGACGGAATGGGGCAGCAGAGTCTGCCGCCCCATCCAATCTGTTCAAGGCCGGCTTAGTTGGTCGATGTCAGGTTACCTTCCTGATCGATCGTCCAGCCGAGGAACCACTTGTCATCAGCATCTTCGACAGCGCCGATATATGTTGTGGCTTCGAGGTTGCCGATGCCGGTCACGTCATAGACGGGAACAGCGTTCTCATTGGCGCCCGGGACAAGACCAGGACGGCCCGACCGGAAGGCAAAGCCGGACATGGTCACCGTCTGACCGGTCACAACATTGTCAGCTGTGACGAAGGTCACGTCGTCCGTGTCACCGCTCTCGATGTCTTCACCATTGTCGGAGAGGAAGAGCGAGCGGATCAGCAGGTCGTCATTTGTAACGTTGGTCTGCGTCTGTGGATCATCGACATCCAGACCGGCATCTGGCCAGCCAAGGATGATGGCGTTCACAAGCGTACCCTGCGTACCGCGACGGAGCACGGCGCCCGTGTCTGCAGCAGCGTCGCCACTGGCAATGATCGTGATGTTGGACAGATCCGGGCTGGAGACCGGCGTCTTGTCGTTCTCACCATTACGGTTGTCACCCTCGATGCCGCGTGGGTCACCCGAAAGGCCGCCCGTTGCACTTGTCGCACCGGCGTAGACGATGCCGTACTGCAGCGAACCGGTCCAACCATCTGTCCAATCGATGCTGTCGTCACCGCAACCCGTTGCGACCAGGTGTTTGGCGTTTACCGCACCACCGAACCATTCGAAGCAGTCGTCGAGGTTGTTGTAGACTTGGACATAATCAACTTCGGTGCCCGAACCGACACCCTGGAAGGCAATGCCGTTCAGTTCGTCCGTATTGGTCAGGCGTGTACCAGCATACTGAACGCGGGTGTAGAAGATCTGACCGGAGTCATCGTCGGCAGTTGCACCACCGAACAGGCCGGAGGAACCTTCGCCCGACTTTTCACAATCAACCGTGCCGCCCGTCGCAGTGGTCTCGTTACAGGCATTGATCGGAGCGCGACCGTTGATGACGATCCCACCCCAAACACCCTTGGTGTCCTGGTCGAGGGCCGCGATTGTGCCATCCACAACCGTCTTGGCGGTGAAGACAACCGGCTGAGCTTCGGTGCCGTTCGACAGGAGGCGAGACCCCCGAGCGATGACGAGGTAGTCGTCATTGCCTTCACCGACGACCGTCACACCCGCATCAATCGTAAGCGATGCGGCAGCAGAGCCTGCGAGCGGTGTAGCCGGATCGGGACCACGGTCAACCCCGACAAAGACCGGACCGACCAGTTCATAGATCAGCTCGTCTCCATTGGAGAGACGCAGGTCTGATGTGATGGAGCTGGAGCCATCAATCTGGCACAGCTTCTTGCCGTCCAGTTCGCCATTTTCAGTCGTGCCGGTTGGGCACTCGGCTTCTTCTTCGTCGAACAGCGTGCCAGCGAGGGCAAAGTTAGCCCAGCTGTTTGCACTGGTTTCGGTTGGTCCGAATGCACCGATATAGGTGGTGGTATCGAAGAAGGCGTCAGCTGCCAGAACCGTGGACACAGGAACGTTCAGCTCCTGCTGGCCAGGGAAGAAATTCTCCACCAGCGAGTTGTTGCCCGTCCGGATGTTCGCAGAAGCCGCGAAGGTCGGAACACCGTCGGAGTCCGTAGCGAAATTCTCAGCCGTGTCGAGGAGCAGGGATTCGATCACCAGATCGCCATCCGAGAAGCCGGTAAAGGTCTGAGGGTTATCGACGTCGATGCCGGTTGCGTAGCCGGTCACAATTCCGTTCACGATGTTGCCCTGTGTACCACGGCGCAGCAGGATGCCCTGCTGATTGCCATCTGTGCCGACGAGCGTGAAGTTGGAAACACTCGGGCTGGAGAATGGCGTCTTGTCATTCTCGCCGTCACGGTTGTCAGCTTCGATGCCGCGCGGATCGTCAGAGCTAGGAACTGTCGAGCGGACAGCTGCGAACTGCAGCTTGCCCTGCCAACCATCGGTCCAGTCCAGCGAGTCATCGCCAGCGCCGGTGATGACAACGTGCTTCGCGTTCACAGTACCGCCAAACCATTCGATACCGTCATCGAGATTGTTGTGGACCTGAACATAGTCAACGTCCGTGCCGGACCCAACGCCCTGGAAGGCGATGCCGTTCAACTCGTCCGTATTGGTCAGGCGGGCGCCTGCATACTCGACGATTACATAGTTCAGGTTACCGGAATCATCGTCAGCGGTTGCGCCGCCGAACAGACCGGATGACCCCTCGCCGCTTTTCTCACAGTCAGCGGTGCCGCCGGTTGCAGTGGTTTCGCCGCACGCATTGATCGGTGCGAAACCGTTGATGACCAGGCCGCCCCATTGAGCATTGGTGCCAGCTTCGATCAGGTTGGAGCCGGTCTCTTCATCATTCATGGCTGCGCGCGCCGTGAAGCGGATCGGAGCAGCCTCAGTGCCCGTTGCCGCAATCGTCGAACCGCGCGTCACAACGATATAGTCATCGGTGGCTGTCGCGGTGCCGCCTGCGGACGCGCCGAAGAAGCGAACGCCCTCATTGATCGTCAGCGTGACGGGCGTTCCAGCGTTATCCTTGTTGTCTTCACCGATGAAGACGGGGCCCTGAATGGCGATCGTGGTGTTGGCTGGAATTTCAAGGTCGGCCGTGATCGTCGTGCCGCCTGTGGCGTCGGATCCGAGCACACACACGTCGACGTCGGAGAAGCCATCGGCAGCCACAGCAGCAAATGTGGCTTCAGCCGTGCCCGTAGGACAGCCGGCTGTCGGGACCAGATCGATAGTCGCTGCGGCCGGCGGTGGTGGCGGAGGCGGAGGCGGTGGGCTCACCGGCGTTTCGGATGCTCCTGGTGAGGAAATCGTCGTGTCCGAACACGCAGCGAGTGTCAGCACGGCAACACTCGCCATGGTCGCGAGCTTCAAGGTCTTCCCGAGTTTCATTCTTTACCCCTTTGTGGCCCCAATGAAGGATGCCGGTCTCAGCAATAATTCGTTGGATCGGGCCAATAGTGATTCCATGGCCACCTGCATCCGAAGCGGCTTATCGCAGTGACCCGCGACGGTTTCCGCACAGTTCCGCAAAGTTTTTATGACGGCAGCACTTACCTTCATAAACCCGCAGTCCACGGCCTGTGAGCGCGCCGCCAGAAACGTCAGGCACGCGAAAAAGGCTCGATAATCAACTGTGATCGCGGCACTCCTGAGAAGGAGACTGACGCGGCCGTGTTTACGCTGCATCGCCCGGAACATTAAGGGATCAGGCGTCAGGAGCCCCGGCAAGGACGACCGATACGGGAATTTGGAACAGATCGCCTTCCCGCGAGAAAAACAGCGTTTTTCCATCCGCGGAAAGGCCGGGCCCATAGTCTATACCTGCAGAATTCAGAGGCTCTCCCGGATTTTTCGGCGCGTCCCAAGTGCCATCTTCCTGTCGGCTGGAAATCCAGATGTCGACAATGCCGATCTTGGGGGCGCGATGCGAGTAGAAGAACAGCGTCCGTCCATCTGCCGTAAGCGCCAGATGATCATTCGTGCGGAAATCATTGACCTCTTCCAGGTCACGCTGCTTGATCCAGTTGCCCTCATCATCCCGGCGGGCGTCGGCCAGATTATAGCTGCCACTCTTGTTCGAAGTGTACACCATCAGACCGTCTGCCGAGACAACCGCCATGGTTTCATTCGCGCCCGTATTCACGTCGCCCGGCAGGGGTTCAGGCTGCCCCCATTCGCCATCCACCAGCGCCACTTGCCAGATGTTCAAATCTTTCCGGCCAGGCCATTGAGGCATTTCGGCATCTGACGCGAACAGGAGCGTGCCGTCCACGGGGTTGAAGCTGGGACCGACCAGAATATTTTTTGACGGAAATTCAAGGCGCACAGGTTCGCCCCAGGCCTTGCCGGCGCGGCGCACCTCGTACAGCCAGGTCTCGTCGCCATTCTCTTTCGCAAAGACGCGAACCTGTCCGTCCGGACTTTCGGTCATGGAGTAGGCGCGGGTGAATTGTGTGGCTGGCTCAGCGTCCGGAAAAACAGGCCGTGGCGCGTCGTCGGCACCATTGGAGCATCCAGCCAGAACGAAAGCAGCAGCCGAAGCTGCGAGAGAGGACATCAGTTTCATGGGATCTCAAGTCAGTAAATCTACAGGAACGTCAAGCGCATCAGCCAATCGCTTGGCTGTTTTGAGGCCATAGGACATGCCGCGCTCTATGGCCGAAATATGGTTCGGGCGAATGCCGCACACATCACTCAGATCCTTTTGGGTCATCAGGCGGTACTGGCGGACAACCCGTACCGGGTTCTCACCTTCCCGAATTTTCTCGGTGATTTCGTCAGGAACATTGAGGGTGGCTTCGTTTTCAACCGAATGCAGCTGTTGCGTGAGGCCTGCGATTGATTCTTCGAGCTCCAAAACCTTTTTCTCGAGATCCAATACCTTGATTTCCAAGGAGTAAACCAATTCAAAATCACTGGTCACAGCATTGCCCCTTTGCAGCTGTCGCAGCGATATGCGGATTTCTGTACGGTTTAATGTCGGCAGTGATAAAGTTCTGTGACAGCGACAGCGGGGACGGCTGTCTGCCCACTTTCGCTTAACCGAATCACGCGCCTTCTGGGATCGGCCGAAGCAGGGAGCTTGAGATGTCGATCAAATGGATTCGCCGCCGGGCACATATGCGCCGTCTGCCCTCCGGACAGATGGTGGAGGTCGCGTCCTCCTGGATGCCGATCGAGCGAAGCGACAGCGGCGGGCCGGAAAAATCCTGCCATTCCGCCTGCCCCGTCTGCGATGCGCCGATCCTCAGCCAGCGCATGCCCAATGGCGGCTGGGTCCATTATGAGCGGCACAGGAATTTCAGCCGCATCAAACACCCCTGTTTCTATCGCGGTGACGATATGGCTCCAGCGCGCGACGTGGAAACAGGTGATCTCTTCGCCTGATCACGATCGAAGCAGTTTTCTTTCAACATTCCGCGGCCAGACGCACTGACATGCCCTGTCATTATCATCGAGAGGGATGATCTGCCGCTCGGCTGATGCTACGAACCTGTATTCAAATTGCAGTCTGCCCCGCGCAGACTGCCAGAACAGGGCTTTTCGCAATGACCGACTTCGAGGCGCTGAAATCCATGGAGCAACGCCTGCTTTGGCTGTCCTCCTGGATCGTGCACAATGCCAACCATCTCCGCGAAAAAGAGGAAGGCGACGTGAAAGTCGGCGGCCACCAGGCCTCTTGCGCCTCGATGGTGTCGATCATGGCGGCCCTCTATTTCCATACACTGCGTCCGGAAGACCGGGTTGCGGTGAAGCCGCATGCCTCGCCGGTCTTCCATGCCATGCAATACATGATGGGCAACCAGACGCGCGAAAAGCTCGAGAATTTTCGCGGCTATGGCGGCGCGCAATCCTATCCGAGCCGCACCAAGGATGTGGACGATGTCGACTTCTCCACAGGCTCTGTTGGCCTTGGCGTCGCGATCACGGCCTTCGCTTCGCTGATGCAGGATTATCTCGAAGCCAAACCGTGGGCGAGTGATCGTCAGCTTGGCCGCATGATCGCCCTCGTGGGGGATGCCGAGCTGGACGAAGGCAATGTCTATGAATGCCTTCAGGAAGGCTGGAAGCATGATTTGCGCAATACCTGGTGGGTCATAGACTATAACCGACAGAGCCTTGACGGTGTCGTGCACGAGGGACTGTGGGAGAAAATCGATGCTATCTTCAAGGCCTTTGGATGGCGCACAGTCGTTCTGCGCCATGGCGTTTTGCAACGCGCGGCGTTCGAGGAACCGGGCGGAAGGGTCCTGAAGGAATGGATCCAGACCTGTCCGAATGCTGACTATTCGGCTCTCACCTATCAAGGCGGTGCAGCATGGCGCAAACGCCTGATGGATGACATCGGCGATCAGGGCGACGTCACGACCTTGCTCGAAAAACGCAGCGATGACGAGCTTTCCGCCCTGATGAACAATCTCGGCGGTCAGTGCGTCCAGACGCTGACCGAAGCGTTTGACGGGGTCACAGACGACCAGCCCACCGTCTTCCTTGCCTATACGATCAAGGGCTGGGGCACGCCGCTGGCGGGGCACAAGGACAATCATGCCGGCCTGATGAACCCGTCCCAAATGGCGGATTTCCAGAAGCGCATGGGCGTGCCGCAGGGCGAGGAATGGAACGTGCTCGCCGGGATCGGCAATCCTGATGGCCTGACGGCGCTGATGAATGACGCCGCCTTCTTCGCGAAAGGCCGCAGGCGGTTCGACGCCCCTATCGTGAAAAGCTCCGGCCCGGTCTTCCTTGACGATCGCAACCAATCCACACAGGCCGGCTTCGGAAAGATCCTCGATGCCATCGCCAAGACCGACAGCGAACTGGCTGACCGTATCCTGACCACGTCCCCGGATGTGACCGCGTCAACCAATCTCGGGCCATGGGTCAATCGGCGCAGCCTGTTCGCACGCGAAGCCAAGGGCGACACGTTCCGGGAACAGCGCATTCCCTCAACGCAAAAATGGCAATTCTCTCCCGAGGGCCAGCATATCGAGCTTGGCATCGCCGAGATGAACCTCTTCCTGATGCTCGGCGCGGCCGGCCTGTCACACAGCCTGTTTGGCGAGCGCATCATTCCCATTGGCACGGTCTATGATCCGTTTGTGGCGCGCGGCCTCGATGCGATGAATTATGCCTGTTATCAGGACTCCCGGTTCATCATTGTCGGCACGCCCTCTGGAGTGACGCTGGCCCCGGAAGGCGGCGCCCACCAATCTATCGGTGCGCAACTGATCGGCATGAGTCAGGACGGGCTTGTTTCTTTTGAACCAGCCTTCCTCGATGAACTCTCGATCATCATGGATTGGTCCTTCGACTATCTCCAACGCAGCGGTGAGGGTGACCCGGATGAGCGCACTTGGCTACGTGATGAAACCGGTGGCTCAGTTTATCTGCGCCTGACCACACGCTCCATTGACCAGCTCGGCCTGAAAGCGCGCGATGATGCGGATTTCAGGCGCGGCGTGGTCGATGGCGGTTACTGGCTTCGGGAACCGGGCCCGAATTGTGAGGTCGTGATCGCCTATCAGGGCTGCGTCGCCCCGGAAGTCATCGAAGCAGCCGGACGCATCGGCAATGACCGGCGCGATATCGGCGTGCTGGCCATTACCTCTGCCGATCGCCTGAACTCCGGATGGACCGCTGCGCGCCGCGCCAGAGCGCGCGGGCAGGATAACGCCGTCAGCCAGATCGAACGCTTGATGGGCTCAGTCTCGCGCGATGCGACGCTGATTACCGTTACGGACGGCCACCCGGCAACACTTGCCTGGATTGGCTCAGTCATGGGCCACCGGACCGCGCCGCTTGGCGTCGAACATTTCGGCCAGACCGGCACGATCAATGATCTCTACAGGCACTTCATGATCGACGCCGACGCCATCGTCGCCGCCGCCAACCACCTCTCAGCCGGGCGTAAAATTCGTCTCGCCAAACATGTCTAGCTTTGTCCCTGCGTGAGGACTTGTGAGCAACGCCCTTCCCATGCTGTGGTCGACTTCGCGCCAACATATGGAGACGACATGTCGATCTGGAAAAATGGTCTACCCGATCTTGAAACCCTGAGTTCAAACCAGTCAGGGACGATGGTTGACCATCTGGGTATCACCGTCACGGGCATAACCGACAATTCGCTGACGGCCCGCATGCCCGTCGACGCACGCACGCTCCAACCACACGGTCGGCTGCATGGGGGAGCATCTGTGGCTCTGGCCGAAACCGTTGGATCCATCGCAGCTAACCTGACTCTGGATTCCAACGAGCAGATCGGTGTCGGCCTCGAGATCAATGCCAATCATGTGAGGCCTGTGAAAGAAGGGTATGTGTACGGAACCGCCACGCCGGAAGCGCTCGGCCGGACAACGCAGATATGGTCCATCCGCATCACTGATGAGACTGACCGCCTGGTTTGTATCTCCCGTTTCACGGTCGCGGTGATCCCAGCGAGACAGGCTTGAAACTCCGGACTAAATAGAAAAAGCCCCCGATATCCGTGAGGACATCGAGGGCCAGTTTGGGTGCGGGAGGGCGCACCCAACAAAAGAGTAAGCTAGTAATTCCTTTTATTTCAGAAGGTTAGAGATTTCCCTGCAAGCAACGATCATTCAAAGTTCCGGCAGGCGCTCGCTGATGCGCGCCAGAATATCGTCAAAGGGTGCAGGCTCCCTGTAGTAAAGCGCTCGTGACTTTGCATAAGCGTCCGCGTACGCCTTTCGCGTTTCTGCGTCGCTCAACAGAAAGGCTTCGTTCCTTGTGAGGTCCGGCTCATCTGCCTTGCGGAACCTTTTGGCCTTGTGGTCCTTATACGCGTCTGTTCCGATGAACTCGATCACCGAGGCGTCAGCGAGCAGGCAGTACACGTCATAATAGTGGCGCATGAAGTTGACAGGCATACCGCCGTCCACCTGCTGCTTTCGAAATTTCGTTGAGATGGTCTGGAGCTTTTCGACAAAAGTATAGCCCGGCTCATAGCAAGGCACATCGACCGCGCGGGTGTCGGTCAGGTCTGCAATCCCACTCTCCACTGCAAGTTCGTAAGCCCAGGACGAAATCGTACATGGCCGGTTGGGCGCCACCTGGTCGAACCCGACTTCGAGCAGGATGCCTGCCTTCAGCCCTTCTGGTAGTGGATTCACCGACTCATACTTCAATCGAATGCCCGCGCCGCGATAATGGCGTGTGTCGTCGAACTCTTCGTCGCGGACCACTTCGATAATGCCGGGAATTTTGATGGCTTCGGCCAGACCGTTGAAGAATTCGAGACGCGCCTTTACCTGCGCAGGCTTGTTGTGGTTTGGGCCATACTGGAGGTCGGTCTCTGGGTGGATCAGGATGTCGATGTCTTCCGAAAAACGGTCGATGAGGCCGTATCCCTTTGACAGCGAAGTTCCGCCTTTCAGCTCAAACTTATAGTCAAGCTGCTGCAGTCCCCAGAGGCAGTGCATCAACCAGTAGTCTTTTTCGATGAGGCCCGGATCGATAGTGTTGTTTCGCGCAGCAACAGCGATGAGGTCGGCAAAATCAGGCAGTGCGTGCAGGAGGGTCACGCGGCGGTTGCCTGATCAGGGTTCAATACAGGCTTGAGGAGCCTTGCAGCCCGCGCCGATCCGAAATCCTTCACCGCACGTGACAGTCGCGCGCGGTCCATACGTCGCGCACGCCTAAGTGCCTTGGGAAGCACTGCTGCCTTTTCCTCGGGAAGCCGATCGAGGTTGTGCAACAGATCCACCAGGAGGAATTCTTCGCTGAGGTTTGAAGGAACAGAGGTCCGCATGCGGAAGTCATAGCGTCGGCCATCCAGCTCGAAATGGCCGTGCCGTTTGCGATTATAAACTACCGGCTCATTGTAGAGCTGCGTCGTTCCCAATTCGAGGCTGTTATAGGCGTTTGGCGAAACCATAAGAAACCGGTCATCCCCCAGGAATGACTCAACCAGCTTCTCCGGCTTGGCGGGTGCCTGCCCGAACCGAGTTTTCTTCGGAGCCATATAGAGCCCTGCCCCAACCTTTTCGAGGCGTCCTTCGTCAAGCAGCTGTCCAACATGTCGATCGACAGCGTTTGACCAGGTCGCAAGCTCCTTGCGCCGGTACACCTGTCCGGGGCGCAATTTCCTTTTTAGTTTTGCAAGCGCGGTCATGTTCTGTCTCCATCACCCACAATATAGGGGTCATGCTCCATATTATGCAACATTTCTTATTAAAAAGTCATGCA